>NZ_BAAIGC010000047.1:0-27054 GCF_054653495.1 Nocardioides sp. AN3 | reverse complement strand
AGTCTTCGAATCTGTCTGTCAATGAGCCGGTCGAGCGTCCAAGAGCAACTTGGACAGTCGGGTCGGGTTCAGTGGTGTCGAGTTGAGCGAGACACCAAAGGGCCGCAAGGCATCTGCGACCGCGTTCGTGATGGCAGCGGGGGCGCCAATGGTGCCGCCTTCGGCCATGCCCTTGAAGCCGCCGGGGACCGTGGGGTCGGGCGAGGTCATGTGGAAGAGCCGGGCGCGAGGCATGTCGCGAGCGGTGGGGACGTGGTAGTCCAGCAGTGATCCCGTGAGCAGATGACCATCCGCGTCGTAGGTGATCTCCTCGAAGATCGTTCCGGCGATGCCTTGGGCAAGGCCCCCGCGGAGCTGGCCGTCGACGAGGGCTGGGTTGATGATCACTCCGCAGTCGTGGACGATCACGTAGTCGAGGAAGCGGATTTGACCGGTGTCGGCGTCCACCTCGACCGTGACGGCATGGGCCTGAGTTGCCACCGTTCCGTGGCGCATCGCCTTCCCTTCGACGTCAGGCTTCCGGTCGATCGAAGGGGGCTCGAAGAAGGCGTTGGCCTCGAGGCCCGGCTCCATCCCATCGGGCAAGTGGGACCGTCCGGCGTACGCCGCGAAGACGAGGTCCTGGTACGCGACGACCTTTCCGGTGGGCACGTGCTCAACGCCTCCGCTGATCCAGCGGATGTCGGCAACCTCACCCTCGACGATGTGCGCGGCAATGGCGCACAGCTTCGCTTTGACCTTCTCGCACGCCAGGATCGCTGCGCCGCCGGCCACCACCGACGAACGGCTCCCCCAAGCGCCGAGTCCGTAGGGCGCGGCCGCGGTGTCGCTGTGGCGGATCGTCACCATGTCCGGGTGGACGTCAAGTGCGTCAGCGACGACCTGGGCGAAAGAAGTCTCGTGGCCCTGCCCCTGCGGCGCGGTTCCGACGAGCGCTGTGACGCTGCGGTCGGGCTCGATCCGAATGGTGCAGGAGTCTTCGCCGCCGAAGGCGCCGATCATCCCGAAGTAGCTCGGCACGGCCGTCTCCGCGAAGGCGACCATACCGAAGCCGATGTACCGGCCTTGTTCCCGCGCCTCGGCCTGGCGCTGTTCGAAGGAGGCGTAGTCGGCCTCGCGCAGCGCCATCTCCAGCGGCTCGGTGAGGCTTCCCGAACGCATCCGGACCCCGGTCGCGGCACGGTAGGGCAGGTCCTCTGGCGAGACGAGGTTGCGCCGCCGGACTTCGGCCCGGTCGATGCCGAGCTTCTCGGCGATCAGGTCCATCGATCGCTCGACCACGAAGACGCGCATGTTGTTGCCGAAGCCGCGGTAGGCCCCTGACGGCGCCTTGTTGGTCACGACGCAGCGGTAGTGGTAGCCGTAGGCCTGCGCCTTGAGTCCCAGGGGCATTCCGCCCGCCAGCACGAGGGTCGAGCCATAGCTCGAGGGGTAGGCCAGGCCGGAGCCGACGTCGACGACGATCTCGGCGCGGACTCCGGTGATGACGCCCGCAGAGGTAACGGCGAGCTGGACCGCGACCTGCTTGTCGCGCGACTGGGTGGTTGCCGCGAGGTGCTCGTACATGTTCTCGCGCCACTTGACCGGCCGGCCCAAGAGCCGGGCGAGCGCGGGGACGAGCATCTCCTCGCGGTGCAGCTGATACTTCGCCCCGAAGCCGCCGCCGACATCCGGCGCGATGACGCGGATCGTGCTCTCGGGCATCTTGAGCACGTGGCCCATGAGGGTGCGGAGGAGATGCGGGGTCTGGGTGGAGGACCAGACCTCGAGGTTGGTGCCGTCGTAGCGGGCGACGGTGGCCCGGAGCTCCAGGGGCAGAGCCGTCTGTCGCTGCAGCTGGTAGGTCTCGGTAAGGACCAGGTCCGCGTCGGCGAACGCCTGGTCGACGTCGCCGAAGTTGGCGGAGCGCTCCCCCAGGACGTTGTTGTCCCAGTCGTCGTAGAGCAGGGTGGCGTCCTCAGCGAGGGCCTGGTCTGGGGTGATGACCGGCGGTAGCTGCTCGTAGAAGATCTCGATGTGGTCCAGGGCATCCTCAGCGATGCCCACGTCCTCGGCTACGACGGCGACCACGGGCTCGCCCTCGAACCGCACCCGGTCGACAGCGAGCGGCAGGTAGCTGATCGCCCGCAGGTGGGCGAGGTTGTCCGGGTTCGGGATCGGCGCTACCAGTGACCGCAGGTCCTCGCCGGTCAGGACCGCAATGACGCCGGGCAGCTGCTTGGCCGCTTCGAGGTCGTAGCCCGTGATGCGGGCGTGCGGGTAGGGGCTGCGCAGGATCTGGAGAAAGGCCATGTCCGGCAGGTAGATGTCGTCGACGTACTGGCCCTTGCCTTGGATCAGGCGCAGGTCCTCCTTGCGGGGCATGGGACGACCGACCCACTTCTGCTCCGTCATGCCGGCTCGCCCCCGATCCGCGATGCGACATCGAGGACGGCGTTGACGATCGGCTCGTAGCCGGTGCAGCGACACAGATTGCCGCTGATGCCTTCCCGAACGTCCTCTTCCGAGGGACAGGGGTGACGCTCGAGGAGCGCACAGGCGCTGAGGATCATCCCCGGCGTGCAGAACCCGCACTGGAGACCGAAGTGGTCGCGGAAGGCCTGCTGCATCGGGTGTAGCTGCCCATCGTGTGCCAGTCCCTCGATCGTGGTGACCTGGGTGTCTCGCGCCTGGTGGGCGAGCACGATGCATGACTTCGCGGGCCGCCCGTCGATGAGCACCGTGCAAGCTCCGCAGATGCCCTGCTCACAGGAGAGGTGGACGCCGGTGAGCCTGAGCCGATCCCGCAGGACGTCGGAGAGGCGCTCGCGGGGTTCGACGCCGTCGAGCCGGACCTCGATGTCGTTGACGACAAGGCTGAGCTCAGTGCTCATCACTGTTCCTCCCATTCATCGCCATGCGCAGTGCGCTGGTGACCTGTATGGCGGCGGCTCGCTTGCGGTAGTCCGCCGGCGCGTGGAGGTCGTGCATGGGTTCTGCCGCGGCCTCGGAGAGAGCTGCGGCATGCGCGATGGCCTCGTCGTCGACGGGCCGTCCGACAAGGTTCGTCTCGGCGTCCAGAACGCGGATGGGGGTGGAGGACGCGCCCCCCACCGCGATTCGAGCTGACGTGCAGAGGTCGCCCCTCATCTCGAGCACCGCCGCCGCAATGACGATCGGGAAGTCGCAACCACGGAACTTGAGCTCGGAGAATCCCCAGCGAACCTGACGAGCGAGGGTCGGGTAGCGAACCGAGGTGAGGATCTCGTCCTCGGCAAGGTGGGTCTCGAGGTAGGACGAGAAGAGCTCGGTGCCCTCGATGCGACGCGAACCCCGGGTGCTCTCGACGTGGACGCTGCCATCGAGGGCCAGCAGGCACACGCACAGCTCGGAGAACGAGCTGCCGAGGGCCAGGCTTCCTCCCAGAGTTCCTCGGGACCTGGTCTGCGGTTGTCCGACGAAGCCAGCGGCGTAGCCCAGGAGGCCTAGAGTCTGGGCGATCGGCTGCGAGGTCTCGAGCTCCTCATGGCGGGTCATGGATCCGATGACCAGCTCGTCGTCCGAGGCGGTGATCGAGCGAAGCTCGGCGATCCCGCCCAGGTCGATGAGGCGGTCGGGGCGCGCGATCCGCATGTTCAGCATCGGCATCAGAGACTGGCCGCCGGCCAGGATCAGCGCGTCGTCACCCTGGTCGCCGATGAGGGCGACCGCCTCGGTGAGGGTCTGCGGGGTCTCGAGGGAGAAAGGGGCAGGTCGCACGGCTCAGGCACCTCGTCCCCAGTCGCGCAATCGGCAGGCCTGAAGACCGAGCCGGCGAGGCGAGCAGCTAGAGCTTGACATGTGAACCCCTTTCCTTGCCTATCGTATAACGTATACAAGCTACGAATCAAGAGCTAACTGGGCGCCGATGTGCCGGGGCCCAGGGCCCCGGCACCCCGACCTTCAGCCGTGCTGGGGCCGGCCCACCAGCCGCGACAGCGCCACAGCGATGACCAGCGAGGCGCCGTAGAAGACCGAGGAGATCCAGCCGGAGTAGCCGAGCAGCTCGAGGCCGGTGATGCCTGAGACGAGGAAGTAGACCGCCACGAACGTGCCGGCGGCGTTGTAGCGCCCGGGCGTGAAGGCTGTGACGCCCAAGAACACGCTGGCGAGCCCGGGAAGGAGCAGGATCGGCCCCGAGTTGGGGTCAGCCGATCCGAGCAGGCCGACCAGAAGGACTCCGCCGATCGCCGCGACGAACCCCGCGGCCACGAAAGCTCCGACCTTGAGTCGGTCCACGCGCAGACCCGCGAGTCTTGCGACGTTCGCGCCAGCACCGACGAAGTAGAGGTGGCGCCCGATCGGCGTGAAGGTGAGGACGTAAGCGACCGCGAGAGTCAGGCCGAGCGCGAAGTAGAACGACATCTGCAGACCGAAGACCTGGAAGCGCACGACGTTCACAAGCTCCTCGGAAACTCCGATGACCGGCAGGCTCTGGATGCCGAGTGCGGCACCGCCAAGCAGCGTGCCCATGCCTAGGGTCACGACAATCGAGTCGAGCTTCATCCCGACAACGAGCAGACCGTTCATGAGCCCGATCAGGCTGCCGGCAAGGACGGCGGCGATCACGGAGGGCACGATGGGCCATCCGTGCACGACGTTGAGCCAACCGACCAGGACATTGCTCAGACCGAGCACCCCAGCCAGCGACAGGTCGAGCTCACCCGCGATCAGCGGGATCATGAAGGCGATGGCCAAGGTCAGGATGACTGACTGGGAGCTCAGGATCGTCTGGAAGTTGCGGATCGTCCCGAAGGATTCCGGCAGGATCACTGAGAACACCGCGATGATGGCGATCCAGGCCCCCAGCAGTCCAAAGCGCTGCGCGTAGTCACGGACGGCGGGTCGCGCGAGGCGACGGGCACGGACGGAGACGGCGCCCCCGGCGTTGGCCTCGACATTGGTGTTGTTGGTCATGAGTTCCTCCGGGAGGGTCCGTAGCAGAGTTCGAGGATCCGGTCGTGGGTCAGGTCAGCCCCGCTGAGTTCAGCCGAGACCTCGCCGCGGTTGAGGACGAAGACCCGGTCGCAGAGGTGCGCCAGGTCCTGGTACTCCGTGCTGCACACCAGAACGGCGGCGCCCCGCTGTGCGACCTCCGAGAAGCGCCCCAGCAGCACCTGCCGCGTCCCGACATCCACACCCTGGGTCGGCTCATGGAGGACCAGGACGGACGGGTTCGACTCGAGGCAACGGGCAAGGACCAGCTTCTGCTGGTTGCCGCCGCTGAAGTACTGGGCGTTGAGCCGCGGGTTCGGCGGGCGTACCTCGAAGTCGTTGGCAAGCTCGGCGACGTGCTTGGTCTCGGCACGCCTGCGGAGCCAGCCCATCCGGAAGTGCTTGCGCAGCGTGGACAGCGTGACGTTCTCGGTCGCCGTAGCCACACCGACGAGGCCGTCCCGTGCACGGTTCGCCGGCACCACCGCGATCCCCCATCGGGCCGCCAGGCACGGCGTCATCTTGCGTGCGCTGACTCGATGCCCGTTGATCTCGAGCTCACCGGCGGTCGGCCTGGTCATCCCCACCAGGAGGTGGGGAAGGATATCGTGACCACTTCCCAACAAGCCTGTGAACCCGACGATCTCACCGGCGCGAGCCTCGAACGTCAGTCCGCCCAAGGTTCCGCCTGTCAGTCCGGCGACCTGAGCCACCACCTCACCCGGCTCCTCATGGGCAGAGGGGTAGAGGTCGTCCAGGCGGAAGCCAAGGATCAGCTCGGCAAGGCTGTCCGGCGTGAGAGAGGCGGTGTCATAGGTGCCGACGGCGCGTCCGTCCCGCAGCACGGTGACCCGATCGCTGATGACGCCGACCTCTTCCAGGTCGTGCGAGACGAACAAGACTCCGAAGCCTCGGGCAGCGGTCGCCCGGATGGCCGCGAAGAGCCGCTCGACCCCGTCTCTGGGCAGGTACGCCGTAGGCTCGTCAAGGACGAGGAGTCCGCGCTCGGCGTGGCGCAGGTCTGACGTCGCCCGCGCAATCGCGAGAAGGCTCCGGTCGACGGGTTCCAATGCGGCGAGGGGGGTGTCCGGGCCGACACCTTCGAGCCCGGCATCGCGCAGCATCGTGACAACCCGGGCCCGCTGTTTGCGCCAGCTGATCGGAGCGAGGCCGCGGCGCGCATAGCGCCCGGCGCAGAGGTTCTCCATCACAGTGGCCGACTCGTTCTGCGCCAGGTCCTGGTGCACGAACGCGACGGCGAGATGCGTCGCGGTGCCAGGCGAGATGGGGAGCTCCACGTCAGACCCGTTGATCTGCAACGACGCCCCTGGTTCAGGAGCATGGTACCCGGCGAGGGTCTTGATCCAGGTGGACTTGCCCGAGCCGTTCTGGCCCACAAGGGCGTGAACCTCGCCGGGCTGGACGACGATGTCGACGTTGTCCAGGACGAGGCGCTCGCCGTACTTCTTGGACCAGGCTGTCGCGCGCAGGATCGGCGGTGCCGTGTCCGCGGCGGCCGAAGAGCGAACTGATGTTGAACTCTCCACGTGCATATCAGTCGCCGACTCCCCCGAGCTGGGGGCGCTCGCTTGTCGCAGCGGCAATCCTGCGTCCGCTCCTCTTGAACTTGTAGCGCATCGCTCTCCTCCGGAACGCGGGTTCGCGCGGCCGCGCGAACTTGTCTGCATTCTGTATACGAGATACGTGTCACAAAGTCAATGGAGTCGAGGGTTGGCCGAACGGCTCACCGGAGCCGAAGGCGGCTCGCGAGAACCATCTCTTGTCAGATCAGACATCCACGTATACAGTATTCATTACACAACACACGACGTGGAGCTAGCGATGAATCGAATCCCCGACTTCGTCAACCGGCCCGAGATCTTCTCCGCCGTCTGCACCGAGCTGCTGGCGCTTGCCGCAGCCGAGGAGGACGAGGCCATCCAGGTCGCGCAGGCCACGCCGTACTGGTCCCAGCACCCCCGCTCCGTGACCGAGCACCGAGCAGCGGCCCACGCGCTGCGCTCGGAGGTGGAGAGGTTGCGCGCCGCGGCCCGCGACTTCTCGTCATCGCACGAAGCCAGCCCCCAGATGACTGAGTAGCCACCATGCGATCCAACGAGCATGCCGAGGTTCAGAGCGGCACAATCGCCCCAGTCCCCACGTGGCTGGTTTCGACGGCGCATGCCTACATGCAACGTGTCAGCGCCAAGGAGGGCATCAGACTTCCCTACGGCGTCCAGCACGCCCGGCAGGTCGGCAGCCGGCTCACTGCCTGTGGCCTCGCCGCAATCGGCTGGGAACTCTTCTGGGACCAATCGTTCCCCGACAGGAGCACGTCGCCGTGTCCCGAGTGCGTTCACGTCGTCGCCCGAACCGAGACCTACCCCCGCGGCTGGTTGCCGCCGAGCTGAGGAGTGATCCAGATGATTGATTGGGACTCACCCACGTGGGGCGGAGGCGTCACGTACGCCGCGAACGGCTCCTGGGTGGCCGACGCGCACACCGAGTCGGAGGCGGTCGACTCATGATCCCGTGGTGCGCTCTCATCGCGACCCTCAGCCTGAACTACGCACGACACCGACGAGGGAAGTCCACCCTGTGCTCGGTCACCCGCCGGCACGTTCCGGTGCAGACGCCCGAAGGTCGCGCCGCCGTGATCCTGGCGTGGAGCGTGCTCAGCGGCTGGCTGATCCCCCACCTGTGCTCCAAGCGCGTTCACACGCCGTAGGGATGAGCATTCGATCTCGTTGGCAGAGATCTGAACCAGCTCGCCCACCGGTTCACAGTAGAAAGTGCTGGGGGTTCGGCGCCGCACTTACGAGCGCACCAGCGGCCCGATGAGAACACCGGAGAACCCGATCCCGCTGGCCTCGTCACTCAGCTTCAAGAGTTCCTCAGTTGCGAGCAATCTATGTATACATGATACATTGCGGCTTCGCCTGCGAGCGTGGATGGAGACCGCTATGAATCAAGCCTTTCCGGGTCTGACAGAGGACCGCACGGACCGTCTCACCTCCCTCGAACCGGCCCTTGCTCTCGACTTGGTCAGGGTGACGCAGGCCGCCGCCATTGCCGCTCGCGGTTGGGTGGGACGAGGCGACAAGAACGCCGCTGACGGTGCCGCGGTTGCTGCGATGCGCGAGCGACTTCAGACAGTTGCTCTCTCTGGGGCGGTGGTTATTGGAGAGGGCGAGAAGGACGAAGCACCGATGCTGTTCAACGGCGAGCGTGTCGGGATCGGGGGCGATACGCCGGCATGCGACATCGCGGTTGACCCTGTCGACGGAACGCGTCTCACGGCGAACGGACTGGGAAATGCGCTGTCTGTACTTGCCGTGGCCGAACGGGGCTCCATGTACGACCCCTCCGCGGTGTTCTACATGGAAAAGCTAGTCGTGGGCCCGGAGGCAGCCGATGTCGTCGACATCACTGCGCCCGCCGGCGAGAACATCCGACGAGTCGCGCGGGCTACCGGACGCGCTCTCTCGGACGTCACGGTCGCACTGCTCGACCGACCACGACACCAAGCCCTTCTCGGCGACGTCCGCCGGTCCGGTGCTCGCGTGGCGCTCATCCCCGACGGTGATGTGGCTGCGGCCATGGCCGCGGCTCGCTGCGGCAGTGGCATCGACATGCTGCTCGGAATCGGCGGGACGCCCGAAGGAGTCCTCGCCGCCTGTGCCCTCCGCAGCCTCGGCGGAGTGATCCAGGCACGGCTCTGGCCCAGCGACGCGGCCGAGCGCCGGCGCGCCCTCAATGCCGGACATGACCTCTCCCGCGTCCTGACCACCGAGAACCTGGTGAGCGGGCGGGACGTCATCTTCGTCGCCACCGGAGTGACCGACGGAGACCTACTCCGCGGCGTCTCGCAGGAGGGGACCGCCGTCACGACTCACTCCGTGGTGATGCACTCGCGCACCCAGACGGTGGACTTCATGCAGTCAGTCACAAGAACACCAAGCTCACCGGAGCCGGAATGGAGAGGTCATGAGTGACACAACACCCGTGCCGTTGAAGCAGCTGTCGAGGGCGGGGGTCTCGATATGGCTCGACGACCTGTCCCGTGAACGGCTCACCAGCGGAAACCTCGCGGATCTGGTCCGCTCTGGCGCAGTCGTCGGGGTCACGACGAACCCCGCAATCTTCCACACGTCCTTGTCGCACGGAGCGGCCTACGAGAGCCAGCTCCACGAGCTCTCACTCATGGGCGCCAGTGTCGACGAGGCCGTTCGGTCGTTGACCGCCTTCGATGTGCGCTGGGCCTGTGATGTCCTGCGGGAGGTCTACGACCGCACCGACGGGGTCGACGGCAGAGTCTCGATCGAAGTCGACCCCAGGGTCGCGCACAACGCGGAGGCCACTGTTGCCGAGGCGAAGTCACTGTGGTGGCTCGTCGACCGGCCGAACGCGCTGATCAAGATCCCCGCAACCCGCGCAGGACTGAGTGCGATCACGAGCACTCTCGCCCAGGGCATCAGCGTGAACGTGACCCTGATCTTCTCATTGGACCGCTACCGCGAGGTCACCGAGGCGTTCCTCGAGGGACTCGAGCGCGCGCAGGCCAACGGCCACGACCTGAGCCAGATCATGTCCGTCGCATCCTTCTTCGTCTCCCGAGTCGACACCGAGATCGATGCCCGACTCGAGAAGCTCGAGCGATCCGACCTCGCTGGCCGTGCTGCGATCGCCAATGCCCGACTTGCCTACGCGGCGTTCGAGGAGGTCCTCAGCTCCGATCGCTGGAAGCGCCTCGCAGAGGCCGGCGCCAGACCGCAGCGACCGCTCTGGGCGTCCACCGGCGTCAAGAACCCGACGTACGACGACACTCGCTACGTCGTCGATCTGGTCGCCAGTGCGACCGTCAACACGATGCCCGAGGCGACCCTCGACGCCGTCGCAGATCACGGCCTCGTCACGGGCAACACCATTGCCGGCACCTACGAGGACGCTACCCGGCTCTTTGAGGAGCTTGCGGAAGCCGGCATCGACTACGACGACGTGGTCGCTGGCCTCGAGACTGCCGGCGTACGCCAGTTCGAGGATGCCTGGAACGACCTCCTCGCCCAGCTGCAGTGCCAGCTCGACTCCGAGCGCCAGGACGATGGACCGGCGTCATGAGGGATTGTTCGCCTCTGCACGAGCTGCCTAGTTGGCGCCTCCTCTACAAGCACCGGGAGCGCCTGTCGGGGTCGTCGCTCCGGGCGCTCTTCGTCGGGGATCCCGACCGTGCCGCGAGGTTCACCGCCGAGTCCGAAGGCCTTGTCCTGGACTACTCCAAGAATCGCATTGATGAGGAGGTACTCCTTGCGCTCCTCGCGCTCGCGGAGGAGCGGGGCCTCGGGCCGGCGACGGACGCGATGTTCTCGGGCGAGCACATCAACTCCACCGAAGACCGAGCCGTACTCCATGTAGCCCTCCGTTCGCAGCCCAGCGACCACATCGTCGTCGACGGCACCGACGTCGTACCGCTCGTCCGTGCGGAGCTGGATCACCTGGCCGCCTTCGCCGAGCAGGTCCGCTCCGGCGCCTGGCGAGGCCACACGGGAAAGCGGATCCGGACCGTGGTCAACATCGGGATCGGGGGCTCCGACCTCGGCCCCGCGATGGCCTATCAGGCACTGACGCCGTTCCGGCAACCGGGTCTCCAGGTGAAGTTCGTGTCGAACGTGGATGGAGCCGACCTCGAGGAAGCGGTCGCCGGCCTTGACCAGGCCGAGACACTCTACGTGGTGGTTTCCAAGACCTTCACCACCTCCGAGACGCTCACCAACGCCCGTTCTGCCCGGCAGATCCTGGTCGACGCCCTCGGTAGCGAAGAGGCAGTCAACCGGCACTTCGTCGCTGTGAGCACGGCCGAAGAGGAAGTCCGGGCCTTCGGCATCGACAGCAACAACATGTTCGGGTTCTGGGACTGGGTTGGCGGGCGCTACTCGGTCGGCTCCGCGGTCGGGCTGTCGCTGATGATCGCGATCGGACCCACGAACTTCCAACAGATGCTCGACGGCTTCCGGTCGATGGACGTGCACTTTCGGACGGCGCCGTACCACGAGAACCTGCCGGTGCTGATGGCGATGATCGGGATCTGGAACAACAACGTGCTGGGTGCCGAAACCCAGGCCGTCCTGCCGTACAGCCATCACCTCGCCCGCTTCCCGGCGTACCTCCAGCAGTTGGAAATGGAGAGCAACGGCAAGCGCATCGACCTCGAAGGCCGAGTGGTCGAGGTACAGACCTCCCCCATCGTCTGGGGAGAGCCCGGAACCAACGGGCAGCACGCCTTCTTCCAGCTCATCCATCAGGGGACCAGGCTCGTGCCCTGCGACTTCATCGGGTTCCTCCGGCCGAGCTCGGGCTCCGTCGAGCATCACGCCCAGCTGATGGCGAACTGCTTCGCCCAGACCGAGGCGCTCGCGTTCGGACGCACGTCGCGCGATCTCGCATCTCATCGAATCTTCCCCGGCAACCGGCCGACCAACACCCTCATCGCACCTGCCCTCACGCCGTACGTGCTGGGGCAGCTGATCGCGCTCTACGAGCACAAGACCTTCGTCCAGGGCGTGATCTGGGGTATCAACTCCTTCGACCAGTGGGGCGTTGAGCTCGGCAAGCAGCTCGCGACCGACATCGCAGGCGAGCTGAGCTCGACCGCTGACCCCGACCTTCACCACGACGCATCCACCAACGCACTGATCCAGCGTTACCGCCGGGCAGCCGCTTCACAGACCTCAGGAACCGCATGACTGCCACCATGGACACCCGGACCGCCCTTGAGTGGGGCCCTCTCGACCAGGGCGCGGTCGACGTGTCGCGCGCCCTGGCGATGGATGCCGTCGAGGCTGCCGGGTCGGGACACCCGGGCACCGCCATGAGCCTCGCGCCGCTCGCGTACGTCTTGTTCTCCAAGCTCCTGCGTCACGACCCGTCCGATCCCGAGTGGACTGGCCGGGACCGCTTCATCCTGTCATGCGGCCACTCGAGCATGACGCTCTACACGCAGCTGTATCTCTCTGGGTACGGGCTCACCCTCGACGACCTGGCGCGACTCCGCCAGTGGGGCTCGCCCACCGCTGCGCACCCCGAGCGCGGACACACCCCCGGCGTCGAGACCACAACCGGGCCGTTGGGCCAAGGCATTGCGAACGGCATCGGTATGGCAATGGCTGGGCGGCGCACACGTGGCCTGCTCGACCCAGAGGCCCGTCCCGGCGAGAGCGTCTTCGACCACACCATCTGGATCGTCGCTTCGGACGGAGACCTTCAAGAGGGCGTCAGCGCCGAGGCGTCGTCCCTCGCCGGGCATCAGCGCCTGGGCAACGTCGTGCTTGTGTGGGACGACAACCGCATCTCCATCGAGGGCGACACCACATCGGCGTTCAGCGAGGATGTCGAAGCCAGGTACGCCGCCTACGGCTGGCATGTGCAATATGTCGAAGATGCTGAGGACGTCGTCGCACTGCACGCCGCGTTGGTGGCTGCCCAGAACGAAGTGGATCGACCTTCGCTTATCCGCATGCGCTCGGTCATCGCGTATCCCGCCCCCAACGCCCGCAACACCGCCGCCGCGCACGGCTCCGCACTGGGTGCCGCTGAGGTCGCCGCGACGAAGGCCCTTCTTGGGCTCGACCCGGACAAGAACTTCGACGTACCGCCGGAGATCCTCGAGCACACGCGCTTGTCGCTGAGCCGGGGTCGGGCGCTGCGGGAGAGCTGGACCGCCCGTTACGACGACTGGGCTTCAACCAATCCTGCCGGTCATGCTCTTCACGACCGCCTGCTCGCGCGACAGCTGCCCAAGGGTTGGGAGTCAGCCATCCCGACGTTCGCTCCCAGCCCTCACGGGCTTGCCACTCGCCAGGCCTCGGGCACGGTTCTCTCCGCCTTGGCCGACACGCTTCCCGAGCTCTGGGGAGGCTCCGCCGACCTGGCCGGGAGCAACAACACGACGATGCAGGGAGCCACGTCGTTCCTCCCCCGTGGGAACGCCTACCCGGGAGCTGACCCGTACGGACGCACGCTCCACTTCGGCATCCGCGAGCACGCCATGGGCGCGACCATGAACGGCATCGCTCTGCACGGCGGACTCCGCGTATACGGCGGCACCTTCCTGGTGTTCAGCGACTACATGCGGCCGGCGGTTCGACTGGCTGCTCTGATGAAACTGCCCGTCACCTACATCTGGACGCACGACTCGATCGGCCTCGGCGAGGACGGCCCGACCCACCAACCGATCGAACACTTGGCCTCGCTGCGTGCGATCCCGGGCCTGGACGTCGTACGTCCCGCGGACGCCAACGAGACGGCCATTGCCTGGCGGACGATCCTCGAACGAAACGACCGACCAGCCGGACTATGCCTCACTCGGCAGAACGTGCCCACGTTGTGCCGAACCGACCTGGCCAGCGCAGAGGGCACGGCACGTGGCGGTTACATCCTGTCCGACTCCGATTCGGCGCCGCGGATGATCCTGATCGCCACGGGATCCGAGGTGCACATCGCGTTGCGCGCCAAGGAGCGCCTCGACGCCGAGGGCATCCCGACCCGCGTCGTGTCGATGCCCTGCATCGAGTGGTTCCGGGAGCAGTCCGCTGAGTATCGTGACGCCGTCCTGCCACCGGAGGTGACCGCGAGGGTCTCGATCGAAGCCGGTGTCGCGGCGCCGTGGCACGAGTGGGTCGGCAGCGTGGGTGCCTGCGTATCGCTTGAGCACTTCGGCGCCAGCGCGCCGTACAAAGTCCTCTACGAGCAGTTCGGGCTGACCGCGAATCGCCTGGTGCAGACCGCCCATCAGCTCCTGGCACTCGAGCAATGACCAGACACCCTTGGTGACGTCCCGATCCGCGCTCGGTCGCAACGGGCGCGCCCAGCCTGACAACTGTTCCATTTGTCACAAACGGCAGCGAGCACGGGGCGTCACCGGCTTGTTTGCCGCCTTCGACACGGTGTCCAACGTGATGGCCACGATTCGGAGCAGATCGGCAGTCCGGCGCAGCTGAGCCACTGACCTCCAAGGGCGGCGCTACGTGAGCCAGGACGGAGGCTCATTGGACGCAGGCCGCTTGGCTGCGTAGCCATCGCCGGGCGTGGACCGTCGGCCCGACGCCGCGTTCTCTCGAGAGGTCGAGCCGGCCCCTCGTCCCATCGTCGCGGGATGAGTGCGCGCACCATGGTGTGGATGCTGAGGGTGCCGAGCTTGATCGAGTCCCACGAGGCGAGTCCCGCGATCCTCTGCTATCACCGCGGCTGGCCTGCGGCTTCTGCGAGGAGCAGCGCGAGCGCGAGGAGGCCTCCGGCCGTGCGCCACCCTGGGCGGAGGCGTGCGAACTCGAGCGATGAGTCGATTTGAGGGGGCGCAGAGCTGGAGGGAGCGGTGATCGAACGCCGTGATGGAGATGACCGGTGACAGTAGCGGCATGTGATCCCCTATGGATGCGTTGGTGTGGTCGCCAGCTGTACTCGGCACTGGGCCGGTTGCCCGAAGGATCGGCCGGTGCCTGTGGATCGAGGTCGGTCGAGGCGGGCTATGGAGCGGAGACGGTCGGAGCCTCACGTGCGGTGGTAACGGTGATGGACCGTGTGGCGGCGATGGCGGTGGCTTCGCGCACGGCCAAGAGAGCGTGTCCCCTGTCGGCGCGTTGGGCCTCCGAGATGGCTCCGCCTCCGACGGGCAAAGGTGAGGTGATGTGGTACCGATCGCGGTAGGCGCTGATCGTGACGGCGGCTGCTAGCCACTGCTCGCGAGCCTCGCTGGCGGCCGGAGGTGGGCCGAGCCGTCGCAGCCATGGCGCTTTGGCCTGGATGGCTTGTTCGGTCAGGGTGCGGGCGCGGTGCTCGATGTTCTGCTTGCGTTCGGCGATGGCGCGGCAGTCCTCTTCCTCCATCGGGCCGAGGGGTTCAGGGATCAGGCCGGCGATGAGTCTCGGCTTCTGGCCGCGAGCGTGCCGGGGCGGGACGGCACCGGCCTTGTCGACGCGGTAGCGCAGCACTGCGGCGATGTCGCCGGCGTCCTCGAGACCGTGCTGGGCGACGACATGCCGGGTGAGGTGTGCGAGGTCGTGATGGTGGGCCTCGGCCCTGCGCAGCGCCGCGGTGAGGGGTCCGAAGGCGGGTGAACCGATGACAGCCTGGTGCTGCTCCGGAGTGAGTCCCGAGCGGTGGAGGAGGTCGACGAACCGGTCGTGCTGGGCGGTGGCGGCGATGGTCTCCAGCTCAGCGGCTTGCCGTGCGATCGAGGTGTAGGTGTCGTACTCGGCCTCGATGGTCTGGTGCGCAGACAGATCGTCGCCGGTGTGGTGGAGGACGCCGTAGAGCACGGTGCGGGCGGTGACGTCGTCGGGTTCGGGGGTGGTGTGGGCATCGTCGGGGTGGTCGAGGGCGACGTAGGCGATGTTGGACTCCCGGCCCCGGGTCATGGACACGTAGAGGTTCTCTCGGGTCGTCGTCGCGATGACCACGACGTGGGCGGTGTCGACGGTGATGCCCTGGGCGCGGTGGGCGGTGACGGCATAGCCCAGGTCGAGATGGTCGCGAACATATCCGGGGTCCAGGACCGCGCTCCCCCTCCGGCGGGGTTCGAGTCGCTGGACGACGATTGAGTCGTCTTGGCGGATGTCGGTGATGCGCCACCGGTCGCCGTTCTTGACCCATCCCCCACGGTTGGTCAGCAGGGTTCGGTCGTTGCGGCGGGTGATGACAAGGTCGCCGACCGTG
This sequence comes from Nocardioides sp. AN3, assembly GCF_054653495.1. Classification (NCBI taxonomy): domain Bacteria; kingdom Bacillati; phylum Actinomycetota; class Actinomycetes; order Propionibacteriales; family Nocardioidaceae; genus Nocardioides; species Nocardioides sp. AN3. Next base: position 11,394 of record NZ_BAAIGC010000047.1, on the reverse strand, counting down.
GCACGGACACCATCGGCGAGGAACACCTCACGGCCGTCAACGGCGCCGTCTACCAGGAGTCGCTCGGCCCGTGCTCGTTCGTTGAGGGCGCGGACGGCGTGGGCGGACTCGGTGACGAGAATGCTTTCGTTCCCTGCGGCTTGGTCGGTGCGCCAGGCTTGGTAGGCGGCATCCAGCATCTCCTCCGTGTTTCCTTCACGGATCCGGTCTTCGCGGGCGTAGGTCGAGATCACCTCGACCTCACCGCGGCGGAGGCGGAGGGATGCGTCCTTCTCCCACGGGTGGGTGAAGCGGTGGATCTCGATTAGCTCGGGGGCGTCGGGGCGCCGGTCGACGAGCAGGGCGAACGCTCCCCCGGCATCGACCGACTGCAGCTGATAGGCGTCTCCGACGAGGAGGACCTTCGCTCCCGCCTCCGCGGCGAGCGCCGTGATCCGGTCGAGGGTGGTGGTCCCGGCCAAAGTGGCCTCATCGACGATGACAAGTTGACCGGCCCGGAAGACGGCGTGGCCCTGGTTGTGGTCGTGAAGCCACTTGGCGGTGTTGTCACAACCGATGCCGAGATCATCGGCCAGGGCCTGGGCCGCAGCCGCCGACGGCGCGAGCCCGACGACGCTTCCCGGACCGTGCTCGCCGGTCCACGCGGCGCGAAGACCCCGCATCGCGGTCGTCTTCCCAGCACCCGCGGGACCGACCAGCAGATCGACCTGACGGCCCGAGGTCGCGATGCTCTCCAGCGCAGCACTCTGTTCACGGCTCAGTCTCGGACCACCCCGGGCTGGCTCACCATGAGCGATCCGCGCGAGCGGGCTCGCGCTGAGGCGTGGGGCGGTTCGGTCTTCGGCGCGGTCCAGTAGTCGTGCCTCGGCCTCGATCACCGCAGTCGAGGAGAACTTGCTCCCGTGCCGCGGACGGAATACCGAGGTCCCGTCGGGTCGCCGCAACGCCGCCGGACTGGTCGCAAGCTCGGGCGGCGTCAACACCACCGACCGGCGCTCGGCCGCATCGACGATCAGGCCGATCACCGCCTCCCGATCCACTGGGGTGGCGAAGCGGAGGTCCATGGTCTGGCGGGAGGCCTCCGCCATCAGGTTCCAGTGCGTCCAGACCGACCGCTTCTCGCTGACCTGCGCGAGCACGGCCGCGCCGACCGCCTCGACGAACCGCAGGGAGACGTCCCCGGCGTGGAGGGGTGCCGCGCCGGCGTCGGCCACCGCGGTGGCCGCCCAGCGGGTGGGGTCGGTGCCGAGCCTCTGGCGGGCGCGCTGCCTCCATTCGGCGGTGAGGTCGGCCAGCGAACGGATCTGTTTGGGTGGCCGGGTGGCGAGGGTGGCTTGGGCGCGGAGCTCGACGATCTTCTTCTCCGAAGGCCGCCGACCATGCGCGGCGAGGTAGGCGTCGATGAGCCGGTCCTTCTCGGCGTCGATCTCGCGGCTGCGACTGGAGAACTCCCCGATCAGCTCCTCGCTCACCCCGGTGATCTCCCACTGCGGATTCCGATCGGCGCCTCGTTGACGCTGCTCCCAGGCGATGCCGAGGTCGCGGGTGAGCCGGTCGGCCAGCAGAGCGTTGTAGTGCGCCGACAGCGCGGTCCGCGAAGCGTGGAGTGGGCGGCCGTCCAGGCTGCGCCAGCGCCCGTCCAGCAGCGTCTGCACCTTGTTCGACACGACCACGTGCGTATGAAGCTGCGGATCGCCGGCGCGGGAGTCGTAGTGGTCGTAGGCGACCGCGGCGATCCCGGCGACGTCGACCTGCGCGACCGCCCCGTCCCCGGCGGCCACACCGGCGCGGGTGGCGGCGACCTCGCGCTCGAGGAAGTCCAGCACGTCGGCCACCGCGGCATGGTGGGCGGCGACGATCCGCTCCTGCGTCGCCGCGTCCGCGACGCCCCACAGCACCGAGACCGACTTCGGCACACTGAAGGTCAAGTCGTAGCCCGCCACCGCGTGCCGGGGACCGCGGGCGGTCTCCTCGGCCTCGATCCGAGCGGTCTCGGCCGCACAGTCCTCGGCCGTCATCTCCGCGTCGAGGCCGTCGACGCGTTCCTTGATCCGGGCCCTGAGCGAGGTGTACTCCGGGTAGGCGCGACCCAGCTGCTCCCCCGTGACCGGGTCGCGCCCCATCCCGATCAACAACGCCAGCTGCTCCTCGGTGACCGGCATCCCCGGCTGCAGCGCGCCGCCGCCGAGAGCTTGGACACCCGACCCCGCCCACCGCCCCGGCGGGGTCCCGACCTCGGCGTAGTAGCGCGTCAACGGTGTCGACAGCGCCCGGTTGCCGTCCCCCGCCGCGACACTGCGCAGCAGATACCGATAGCCGCTCCCGGCCGACATCCGACGCAACGACACCGTCACGGACGCATCACCTCCACAGACGTGTAGGTGCGCCACCTTCTCCACAGGCGTCGACCGTTCGCTCGTGCGCTCCGGCAAGGGCCGTCCACTTTAAGTTGACAAGAACACGCCATGGTCCCCCTCGATCTGCACAGCGTGTGAAGAGACGAAGAAGGCGGGGGCGCAAGAGCGACGCCGGTGAAGCGGACGAGGTAGAGCCAGCGGTGGGGCGGCAGTGGGGTGCCGGGAGGTGGCCGGGCACGGGGTGGGAGACAGCGAGTGCGGCCGGGTTGCGAGGGAGCCATCTGGGCCGGGCGGGGCGCGACGCCGCCGTCCGCGCCGTCGCGCGCGAACCGAACCCCCGATCAACGCGCCGGGCGGGCGCTCACCACGAGCGCCCTGTGCCAGCACTGCCCGCGCCCGATCGACCCCTCGACATCTGCCTTCACACCGGGTTGGTCGGCGTTGTCGCCGGGTGTCCACGGTTGTCCACGGGTGTCGACGACACCGCAAATCTCCTTCTTGACGTACTGATAATTGAGGCGCACCTTATGGATGTGCCGATGTCCCGCGCCTTGATCATGGCCGCGACCGCCGCGTCGATCAGTGCCCCGATTTCAGGGTTCCTGACGGTGAGCGGTGCCGAATGCCGTACGGCCGCCGTGAAGCTGAGCGGCGGTGCGGGCCCCGCACAACCGGGTCGCTACGGTGCCGGGGAGTCCCCGGCACCGTGCCCACGGGCGGATACCGCCGTGCCGAGCGCCCCGGCGCCGTGAGGGTGAGCGGTGCTGAGGGCCCCGCAGCATCGGAGAAGTGCCGCTGACCGGTCCCGGGAACTCCCCGGAACGGTGCGGTCCCGGCGACTAGCCGGGACCGTGAACTGCCCACTAGGTGCCTACGGCTCGTCGAGAGATCGCGGATGCTGACGTCCCTCGGCCGCCGGCCCCAAGTCGACCACCCCGGTGACCCTCGACATTGAACGCGCCGCAACGGCGCCACTGCCAAAGTCAGGCCACATGGTCGTCCTCGTCCGCATCGACGACGTCGAGGAGTGCCTGCACGTCTGCGGTGTCGGGCCGAGCCAGCAGCGTCCCGTCCGGATCGACCTCTCGCAGCGTCCGTTCGAGGACGTCGGCCGCCGCGAACTCGATCGTGCGATCGGGCTCGATGTAATGGCCCTCGGTGACGACGGTGGAGGTGTGGCCGAGGTGCGTGGCGGCGGCGTCGACGCCGAGGCCACGCGCGAGCACCGTGGCGCCGGTTCGGCGATACCACCGTGGGGTGATGCCGGAGTCCTGCAACTCGGCCAGAGCCAGGAACTCGCGGAACGTGCGTCGGACATTGTTTTGGCTGAGCGGTCCGCCGGTGCGGTTGTGGAAGATCGTCCTCTCGGATTGGTCGGGCGTCATCGTCTTGAGTCGCGCGCGAATGACGGCCGCCGCGAAGCGAGGCACGGGGAGGGTCCGGACCGAGGCATCGGTCTTGGGCCATTCCTGCCGGAACCAGCCCTTCCCGGTCTGGTAGACCACCGTGCCTCGGACGTGGACGACCATGCCGCGGGTTCCGTCGGCGCGTGGGCGGTGCTCGATGTCGACTGGGCGCAGGCCGAGGACCTCGCCGGGCCGCATCGAGGTGCCGAGCAGGACCTCGATGATGTCGCGCACCTTGTTGTCCGGTTTGGGGCCCATGACCTCAGGGCCGGTGCGCCATTCGGCAGCGGCAGCACGGATCTTCATGACCTGCTCCAGGGTCATCGCCTGCGGCGTGCCCTTGGGCTTGCGCAGCGGCGAGGTCCCCTCCACCGGGTTACGGCCGATCGCGTCGTGACGCAGGGCGAACCCGAACAGCAGGTTGAGCAGGGTGCGGGTGTGCTTGGCCCGGGAGTAGGAGATCGCGGCCTGCCCCTTGATGAAGACCTCGACTCGCCCGGTGGTGATCTCACCGAGGGTGTAGTGCTCGAAGAACGGGCGCACGTGCATGCGCAGGTCGTCGCGGTAGTTCTCCTTCGTGCTTTCGGAGATCTCCCGAAGCTCTAGGTCGGCGAGCCACAGCTCCTCCAGGTCACTGAACGGACTCGAGAGTCTCAAGAGGCCGTCCGAGCCGTACCCCGGCCGGACCTTCAAGCGCTCCTTGAGCAGCGCCGACGCAGCGTGCCGCGAGGAGTGCGTGGCCTGCACCTTGCGGAGCCGGCCGTCGATGTCGCGGTAGCGGGTCTCTGCGACGTAGCGTCGCCCGCGACGGCTGATGTTGATCGACCCGAAGGTCCCGATCGCGGTGCGGGGCCGGCCGCTCATCGCGCACCGTCTCGTGGGTGTCGCTCGAGGTCTGCTTGCTCGAGCCGCTCCAGCCACGCCTGAATCTCGGAGCGCCGGAACCGAAGATGCCGGCCGATCCGGAACCCGGCCGGTCCACGCCCCTGGCTGCGCAGGTCGTACAGCGTCTGGCAGGTCACCTGAAGCTCAGCCGCGAGCTCCTTCAGCGAGAGAGCGGGCTCGAAGGCACCGTGCACCACGACGGCACCGGTCGAGGTGCTGCCGCTCGGCGTGTGGGTCGACGTGCCGGCTGAGATGCGGATTGTCTCAGGCTCGTCAGAAGGTCGGTTGATCTGCTCCATGTGGGCAAGGTGTGCGAAGCGAGCCGAGGCACTCCGAAGAGCGCAGAGCCGACTCCTCGCGCGAGCGCGCGCCACCGTATAAGTGCCGAATAAATGCCGACAGGCCATGTCTTTCTCCTCTTATGAGGATTCAGAACATGGCCCTGACCTGGTCTTTTGGGTGGAGCTGAGGGGACTCGAACCCCTGACCCTCTGCATGCCATGCAGATGCGCTACCAGCTGCGCCACAGCCCCGTGGTGTTGTCCCGGTTTGATCAGCCCCGGGCAACGACGAGAACATTAGCGGACGGCCGAGATGATCACGAAATCGGGGTCACACGGTTGTAGGCCACCAGTCGCGCAGGCAACCCGGCGGTGAAGGTGAGCTCGGCCCAGCCGCAGTTGTGCATGCCCCACAGCGAGTCGACGGCCTGCCGGTCCGACCAGCCCAGCAGGGCTCCGACGCCGAGCTTGATCGCGGCGCCGTGTGCCACGGCGATCGAACAGGCACCGTCGTCGGTGGCGTCCAACAGCTCGCGCAGTGCCTCGACGAACCGGCTCCGCACGTCAGCAGCGCGCTCGGCGTCAGGCACCTCGTCGTAGCGCCCGATCCGGAAGGCGGCGTACGCCTGCGGGTCGGCCGCCTCGAACTCGGCGTGGGTGAGGCCTTCGCGCTCGCCGAACCCCCACTCGCGCAGGCGGGCGTCGGGCAGCGGCGTCAGACCGCACGCCTCCCCGACGTACGACGCCGTCGTGGCCGCTCGCGAGAGGTCACTGCACCACAGCGCCGCGGGGCGGTACGCCGCCAGGCTCGGTGCGACCGCGCGGGCCTGAGCGTGCCCGGTGTCGTCGAGCGCGACGTCCGTGGTGCCCTGCACCCGGCCGATCCGGTTCCACTCCGTCTGGCCGTGCCGGACGAGGACCAGCCGCTTCACCGCTCGTGCGAGACGACGTCGGCGGGCAGGGCGATGGTGGGGCAGTCGCGCCACAGCCGCTCGAGCGCGTAGAACTGCCGCTCCTCCTCGTGCTGGACGTGCACGACGATGTCGCCGTAGTCGATGAGCACCCACCGCCCGTCCCGCTCCCCCTCGCGGCGGATCGGCTTCGCGCCGAGCTGGCGCAGCTTCTCCTCGACCTCGTCGACGATGGCGCGCACCTGGCGGTCGTTGGAGGCCGACGCCAGCAGGAAGGCGTCGGTGATCGCCAGCTGCTCGCTCACGTCGAAGGCGATGATCTGCTGGGCCAGCTTGTCGGACGCCGCTCGTGCGGCGGCGGTGACGAGCTCGAGCGCGTGGTCGGTGGCGGTCACGGTGCGACCTTCTCGGGGCAAACCTTCATGGAGTGACTTCCGGCTGGTTCGGATAGAGCGCGTGCTTGCCGATGTACTGGACGACCCCGTCAGGGACGAGATACCAGATCGGTTCCCCGCGGCGGTGCCGTTCACGACAGTCGGTGGAGGAGATCGCCAGCGCGGGGATCTCCAGCGTCGTGACCCGGTCGGCCGGGATCTGGTCGAACACCGCCGTGTCCATGGTGTAGCCGGGCCGCGTGACCCCGATGAACTGCGCCATCTCGAAGAGCTGACCGGCGTCACGCCACGTGAAGATCTCGGTCAGCGCGTCGGCACCGGTGATGAAGAACAGCTCGTCGTCGGGGTGGGCCGCCTTGATGTCGCGCAGCGTGTCGACCGTGTAGGTCGCTCCCCCGCGCTCGATGTCGACCCGACTGACCGTGAAGCGCGGGTTGGCCGCCGTGGCGATCACCGTCATCAGGTAGCGGTGCTCGGCGGGCGAGACGTCACGATGGGACTTCTGCCAGGGCGCCCCGGTCGGCACGAAGATGACCTCGTCGAGGTCGAAGACACCCTGCACCTCCGAGGCTGCGACGAGGTGGCCGTGGTGGATCGGGTCGAAGGTGCCGCCCATCACGCCGACGCGGCGTCGGCCCGGGTGCTCAGCCATCCGTCGCGCGGTTGCTCAGGAGTGCTCGCGGCCGCCGGCGAAGGCGAGCAGAATGCCCAGGAGGGCGAGCAGGATGACGATCGCCACCGCACCGACGACCCAGTGGTTGATCTTCTCGGAGTGGCCGCCGGCCTCGGCGGCGCGCAGCACCAGGGTGTTGACCATGGCGCACACCCTACCGGGGGGCGCGCATCGTCCCGCGTGTGGGCTGGCCGCTGCTCAGCGGATGTGGCCGTCGCCGGTGACGACGAACTTCGTCGAGGTCAGCTCGGGCAGACCCATCGGGCCGCGTGCATGCAGCTTCTGCGTGCTGATGCCGATCTCGGCACCGAAGCCGAACTCACCGCCGTCGGTGAACCGCGTCGATGCGTTCACCATCACCGCTGCCGCATCGACGGCGGCGGTGAACCGGCGCGCCGCGGCGAGGCTCTCGGTCACGATCGCCTCGGTGTGGCCGCTCGACCACCGGCGGATGTGGGCGATCGCGGCCTCGAGGTCGGGAACGACGGCCGCGGCGATGTTGAGGGAGAGATACTCCGTCGCCCAGTCCTCATCCGTCGCCTCGAGCACGCCGTCGTAGGCACCGAAGGCGTCGTCGCCGTGGACCGTGACGGACTCCGCCTGCAGCGCCTTCACCACCCGGGGCAGGAACTCGTCGGCCACCGCCGCGTGCACGAGCAGCGACTCCGCGCTGTTGCAGACGCTCGTGCGCGACGTCTTGGCGTTGAGCACGATCGCGAGCGCCTTGTCGAGATCGGCCGCTGCGTCGACGTAGACGTGGACGTTGCCGACGCCGGTCTCGATGACCGGCACGGTCGACTCCTCGACGACGCTTCGGATGAGACCGGCCCCGCCGCGTGGGATGAGGACGTCGACCAGGCCGCGGGCGCGCATCAGGGCCCTGACGGAGTCGTGGCTCTCGCCAGGCACCAGCTGGACGGCGTCGGCCGGCAACCCCGCCGAGGCGACGGCGTCACGGAGCACCCCGCCGATCGCGGCATTCGACGACCGTGCGCTCGAGGAGCCCCGCAGCAGCGCCGCGTTGCCCGACTTCAGGCAGAGGCCGGCGGCGTCCGCGGTGACGTTGGGTCGCGCCTCGTAGATCATGCCGACCACGCCGAAAGGGACCCGCACCTGCCGCAGCTCCAGCCCGTTGGCGAGTGTCGAGCCTCGCACGACCTCACCGACGGGGTCCGGCAGTGAGGCGACGTCCCGCAGCCCCTGCGCCATGCCGGCGAGCCGCTCGTCGGTGAGCCGCAGCCGGTCCACGATGTTGGCGGGCGTGCCGGCCTCCTCGGCGCGGGCGACGTCCTCGCCGTTGCCCTCGAGGACCTCCGCCGAGCGCGCGAGCAGCGCGTCCGACATCGCGACGAGGGCAGCATCCTTCTCCGCCCGCGTCGCGAGCGCGAGGTCATAGCTCGCCTCGCGCGCTCGCAGCGCAACGGCGCGGACATGGGACTCGGCGTCGCCAGGCGTGGTGTCGCTCATGAGGTCAAGCGTAGGTCCTGCCGGCCCGGAGCCGACGGTCGTGTCAGGGGCGTGGACCGTACGTCGGCTGGATGCCGGCGCGGTGCGTCGCCCGGCCGCTCCAGAGCTTGTTGAATTGCGTGAAGTAGGCCCGGTAGTAGGAGGGGTCGGTGAACTGGACGACGACCTCCTCGTTGGCGAACGAGATGCCGCTCCAGTTCTCCGAGCCCGTCCACACCGACATCGTCGGCCGCTTGTTGTAGGAGCCGCTGACCAACATCGCCTTGAAGTGGGCGTAGAACCGCGGACCCCACCCCTTGAGGCCGTCCTCCTCCGCAGGGTTGCGAATCGCGAACTCCCAGTCCCCCATCCGGATCGGGACCCCGGCGCGCCGCATGATCCCGATCGCCTGAGGACTGAAGACGCTCCCGATGACGCGCACGTCGCATCCGGAGCGCTTCGTGCGCGCGACGGCGTTGGCGATCTGGTTCCCCCGGGCCCCGAAGAGGGCGTACTCCATCACACGCACGACCGTGTGCCCCTGCCGGTTGCCATAGCCGGCCTGGGTGCGGCAGCCCACGGCGTTCAGGCGCCGCACGACCGGATCCTGGGCAGCAGCCCGCGCGACCGGGGCTGGGGCTGCGGCGCCCGAGGTGCGCTGAAGCCACATGCTGTAGGGGCTCTGCACCGACGGCTGTGACGCGTAGACGACGCGCGAGCCCACCTGTCGCTGGATCTTCATCTGGTTGAAGAAGCCGAGCCAGGCGTCGAAGATCTTCGGGTCGTAGGCGATCGCCCAGGAGTCGTTCCACTGGCGGTTGACCGCCTTCGACGTCAGGTTGCCGGAGCTGCCGATGATCAGGTCACGCGTGCCGCCGGTGCGCGTGAAGCTGTACATCTTGATGTGCTGGTTGCCCCCGTCGCCGGGCTTGCGGCAGCGGCCCGGGCAGACGACGACGAAGTTGGCACGGTGCGGGTTGCGGCCGAGCGTCCGCTGCAGCGAGTAGACCAGCTTGGACGCCGTGTGCTTGTTGATGATGATCTGCACGCGGACCCCACGCCGGCGCGCCGCACGCAGGGCGGCCGCCACCTCCGAGCGGTCGAAGGAGTACGTCGCCATCCGGATCGTCTCACCCCGGGGCGTATGCCGGATCGCCTGCAGGATCCGGTTGACGATCGCCCGCGACCCTCGGCGTCCCGGTTCGTTGAAGATCGGCCGCAGCGTCGGGCGCCAGCCAGGCAGCGGCGCCAGCAACGGCGAGGGCGTCGCCGCTTGCGCCGCAGCCACCGGCGTCCCCACTGAGGTCCCCACGACCCCGACCGTCGACGCCGCGAGTGTCCCCGACAGCGCCATCACTCCAGCGACGACGAAGCGCCGCACCCTGCCCCCCATGTCCATGCCCTGTCTCGTGTCGAGGTGATCGATTCGCGGCCTACGGCGCCTTCAGCGGCTGGATGCCCATCCGATGGGTTCCTCGGCCGTTCCACAAGGAGTTCCACTGGTCGACGTAGGCGCGGTAGACCGAGTTGTCGTTGATGGTGAGGACGACCTCCTCGTTGGCGAAGGAGAGGTTGTCCCAGTTCTCCGAACCGGTCCACACGCTGCGCGTCGGCCTACCGCCGACCCTGCCGTTGACGGCCATGAACTTGAGGTGGGCGTAGAACCGCGGGCCCCACCCCGAGATGCCGTCCTCCTCGGCCGCCACGCGGTGCGCGAACTCCCAGTCGGCGCTGCGCAGCGGGATGCCCGCCTTCTGCATCATCTTGTACGTCGTGCCGCCGGGCACGCTCATGATGATCTTGATGTCGCAGCCCTGCTTCTTCTTGCGCACCAAGGCCTTGGCGAGCGCCTCGCCGCGGGTCTTGAACATGCCGTACATCGCGATCCGGATGACGGAGTGGCCGTTGATGCCATAGCCCGCGGGGGCGTTGCACGAGATCTGCTGGATGCGCCGCCACGCCGGGTCGGCGGTGGCACGGTAGCGGGCCGTGCTCACCTGCGACGTCGCGACCTGGTTGCCCTGAGCCGCGAGCGAGCGCTGGAAGGTGTAGTTGTAGCCCTTGGTGGTGGTCGTATAGCTCAGTCGGCGTGCCGTCGTGCGGCGTTGGTGCGCCATCTGGCTGAACATGGAGCCCCACGTGTCGTAGAGCCGCTTGTCGTTGGCGATCGCGTAGCTGTCGTTCCACTGGCGGTAGACGCCCTTGGAGGTGAGGTTGCCGGACCCGGTGATGACCAGGTATTGAGCGCCACCCGTGCGGCTGAACGTGTAGACCTTGGCGTGCATGTTGCCGCCGTCGCCCTTCTGGCGGCAGCGGCCACTGCAGGCGACGACGAAGTTGCGCTTGTTGGGGTTGTGGCCCAGCCGCTTCTGCAGGCCCGCCACGGCGCCTGACATCACGGCCTTGTTGACGATCACCTGCACGGCGACGCCACGGCCACGCGCCCGGCGCAGGGCGCCGATGATGTCAGCGCGGTCGAAGGAGTACACCGCGATGCGGATGACCCCTCCCCGCGGCGTGTGGTTGATGGCCTGGATGATGCGAGTGACGATCGCCTTCTGCTGGGCGGACTTGCCGAGCGGATCGTTGAAGACCGGCCCGAGCTGCGGACGCCAGCCGGGGAGCCACGCGACGCAGTTCGCCGGCAGCTTGCCGCCCTGGGGGGCGCATGCGTCGACGGCGGCCGAGGCCCGCGCGGCCGGGCTGCTTCCCGAGACCTCCACGGCTTGCGGCACCACGGCCATCAGCACCGCGAGGAGGACTCCTCCGGCGATCGCGATCGGCGAACGTCTCACGGCTGCTGCACCCCATCTTCCGTCACGCCCGCACCCCGGGCACAGCTCCAGCATTCTGCCTGCAGGACGGTGGTCGGCGGCTCGCCGAGTCCCGAGTCAGGCACCAACAGTCACACGAGACCCCCCAGCCCGTCAAAGCAAAGAACACCTCATAGGCGGGCAGGCTCAGACGGACCGAGCCCCAGGCCGGCGATCGGCCTGGGGCTCGTGAGGGTTCCGCCCACGACGGGGCCGGCGTCTCAGCC
>NZ_BAAIGC010000046.1:0-27327 GCF_054653495.1 Nocardioides sp. AN3 | reverse complement strand
GTGCGCTCATCCATCGTGGTGGAACTGATCGCCTTGGTGTATTCCTCGGTGTACTCCGGGTCGTTCCAATGGGCGTAGTTGTAGGCCCCCCTTGGGCCGTCGACCGTCTGGGAGAAGTTGATGATCCCACGCGAGGTCATGTTCTCGGTGCTCATCTGCCATTCCCCGGCTCGGGCGTAGACCTGAATCGCCCCGGGTTCCGTAGAGGCTCGGTTAGTTGGATCCGGCGGTCGCCGGAACCTGGGCTTCAACGTATCCGCTGACGACCTGTCGGGCCCAGTGGTTGGCCTCGAACTCGCTCGGTGGAACCTGGCCGAGTTCGCCGTGAAGGCGCCTGTGGTTGACCAGTCCACGTACTCAGCGACCGCGAGCTCGACGTCGACGACCGACTTCCAGCCGCCCTGGACGCATGACCGGGTTGCGGATGCACTCGGCCTTGAACAGCGAGTTGATCGTTATCTGGAGCCGGGCTGTTCAGCGCCGAGTACAGGGCGTCGGCGACATGTCGTTGACGCGGTTCGGTAGATGGAAATGCTTTGGTCTGCTGGTTGTGGATGCGCTGCTCGCCGAGGAGGGCGGCGAGCTGGTTTCGTAGAGGCTGGTTCTCGTTGCGGAGCTGTTTGATCTCGCAGCGGAGTGCGGCATCGCGTTCGTCGCGGGATGCTTGGGTCATCCGTTCTACGGCGGGCCGGCCGGTCGTGGTGATGTGTGCGGCGTCGCGGAGCCGGTCGATCTCGCCGCGGAGTTCGGGGTCTCGGTAGAGCATGGAGCGGGAGACTCCGGCAGCCTCAGCGACGATGACGTAGTTGATGGGTGTGCCCTGTTTGTCGAGGTTGCGCAGGGCGGTGCGTGCGCGGGTTCGGGCAGAGTTCGCGCGTCGCAGGGTGGCGGCGTGGAGCTGGGCGATGTGCTCACGCGTCATGGGGGTCTTCTTCGTCTATGGCGGCCAGGGCGGTGATGATGGTGTCGAGGTTGGTGAGAACCCGTCGGTGGTTCTCGGCCAGGCGGGTGTTCCCGCGGTTTTCTGCTACTTCGATGAGTTCGAGAGTGTCATCGCGCTGGCGGCGATGGATCGGCAGGAACGTCGGCGTGGTCTGGAAGTCGGGACAGGTCAGGCAGCCTTATCTGAACTTGGTCTCCGTCCCGGTGTTGGCGAATCTGTGTGTCAGCAAGTTGGAACGGTGCGGCCGGCGACATCGGTGAACGTGGGCATGCCGAGCGGGGTGGTGGCGGTTCGGCGAAGGAGGGTGGCATCGATCTGGGCGAGCTTGTCCTCGGCGCCGGCGAGGCTGACTTTGAGGCCTTCGACCTCGCCGAGCCAGCCCTTCTGTTCGGCCTCGGCGATGCGGGCGTAGAGGTTGTCTCGGATCTCTTCCAGCCGCGCCCTCTGTGCCGGATCTGCCCGTAGGAGCGCGCATCTGACGCAGGCGTGCTCGTGAACGCAGGGCGTTCCGTAGGCCCGCGCGCAGGTCCCGATGGCACCTTCCGCTTCTCGAAGTGGGCGAGGAAGGCATCCCACTCCTCCTCGGTGGGGATGCGGTACTCCTCGCCGGGCCGGGTCGATCGACGGCGAGCGAGAAACGCCCGGTGGGCCTCGATCGCCTCGGCCGGGTAGATCGCCTTGTAGCCCAGCGTGGTGGCGATAGTCGCGTGCCCGCAGATGATCTGCGCGATGTGCGGGGGCAGACCGCTCATGATGGCGTCGGTGACGAAGATCCTTCGGAAATCGTGGGGTGAGAAGAGGAGCAGGTCGCCGGCGGCATCGGTCAGACCGGTCACGGCCAGGGCGTTGAGGAGCAGCTTGCGCAGCGCGGTGGGGGTGATCGCGCGGCGCTCGCTGCCGACGCTGCGCTGGAACAACAGCGGCATCGGCGGGTTCCAGACCCGTTCGCGCACGTCGTAGGCGGCCACCAGCGGGATCGCACCGTTCTCTGCGGGCAGCCTGCTGACGACGGCACTGAGCACGTCGGCCAGCTCGGGGCTGACCAGTAGCAGCCGCTCGGTGTCGGTCTTGGACGGTGCGATCTGCAGCAACGGCACCAGCTCGCCGGTGGAGGGCAGTCGGTATTCGGTGATGCTGTGATGGGTCAACTCGAGTAGCTCCTCGCCACGGACGCCGGTCAACCGCAGTACTTCGATCGCGGCGAAGGCCCAGAACGCCTCGTCTTCTTCGTAGGTCAGGTTGCGCCGCGTGCCGGTGGCGGTGTCCTCCGCCCAGATGCTGCGGCCGTTGGTCTTGGTGATCATGACGGCCCTGCGCAGCGCGCCGTTGGTGTCGGGGATGAGCGTGCCGGGCGGGGTGTCGGCGGCGGCGTTCAGCCGGCGCGCGGCGCCCTGGCGGCGTTCGTTGGCGGTGCGCGCCAGGACGGGCAGGACCGGTAGCCGCTCGCGGGTGCGTTGGTCCATCCGGGACTTGCGGTGCTTGCGTTCCTTGGCGCGGCCGATCTCGGCATCGCTGATCGGACAGGGCACCGCCCACGGCCCCCAGCGGGCCGGCTCCTCCACAGCCCACTGGGCGATATCGAGGTAGAAGGCGCGTACCCGCAGCAGTTCCTCCTTGGCGCTGAGCCGGGGGCTGGTGATCTCGACTCGCTCGCCGGTTGCGTTGATGACCGTGCGCGTCTTGGTGCGCAGGTTCTCCTTCCACTGCTGGGCGATCTCCGGTGGGAGGCGCAGTGAGTCGATGCCTGGTGCCAGGGTCTCGATCTTGGCCCAGAACAGGCCGGCCAGTGTGGCGGAGATCGCGTCGAGGCTGGCGAAGTCCAGGGATGGCTGCCGTTCGCGCAGGTAGTCCACGATCAGGTCGCGCACCGGCGTGCAGCGCAGCCGGTATCGGTCCACCAGTTCCTCGATGCTCAGTTGGCCGGCTGCGAGCCCGAACGCCCGGATGGTGGCCGGGGCGTCGGCTGGGAAGATGCCCAGCGTGTGCAGCCGCAGGTAGAAGTCGACCTTCTTCTGCCCGCCGCGGGCGTGCACCAGTCGTTGGGTGTCGACCAGTTCGACGCAGTCGCCGACGGTGATGTCCTCGACGGTGCCGCCCTTGCAAGCCAGCAGCGTAGCGATCCTGGTCTCGGCGATACGCGCGTCCATCCGCGCGGCTGCCGCCCCGGCCGCGGCGAGTTCGTGCAGGCTGGCGAACCCGTCGGAGTCGCGGATCTGGGCCATGGCCGAGGCCAAGTAGCGGTGCGTGCGGGTGAGCATCCAGGGCAGCCCGGGCCGGATCACGTCGCCGCAGATCAGCATCAGCAGACCGGAGGACACGTTCTCCACATCACGGTCTCGGCCCTCGCCGCGATCGCGCAGCCATGCCAGCGGCAGCTGCGCCCACGCCGCACCGGGGTGGTCTTCGACTCCGCTGGCCAACCAGCGCTGCTGCCACGTCTCGCCGGGGACCGTGGACAGCCAGCGCAGCAGCTTGATCACGCCGTGACGCCTGCCGACGCGGGTCCCATGTGCGTTTGGCAGGAACGGCGGGGACGTCAGACGGCGGACGATGTCCTCCAACGTCCGCTTCGTCTCAGGCCAGCACGCCTCCACGGGCCGCGCGAGAAACCGCGCCCGCAGCTGGCTATTGCGCGCCGAAGCCTGGGCGCGAGTGGAGGTGGGGACGGCCAGCGGCGTACGGGCCACGTGCTTGACGCTCATCACGCCCTCCCGAACAACACGGCCAGCGACTTCGGGTCGTAACCCGCCGCCGGCGGCGGGTCAACACGCCGGCCCTGACGGGCGTGGTGGGCCCGCACCGCCTGGACCATCTCGTCGTTGGTGGGCGTCAGATACAGCTCCGTCGTGGTCAGGTGGGCGTGCCCGAGCACCCACTGCACGTCGGTCAATGACAGCTGCGGATCGTGGGCCATTCGTGGGGCCGCGCTGTGCCGCAGGTCATGCAGCGTCCAATCGGCACCGAGCACCCCGTTGGCCCGCTCGAACATCCGGTGCGCCGCGTGATAGGTCAGCGGCCGATACGGCCGGCGCAGCGTCCACCACACCGGCTCTCGACGGCCACGCGGGATCCCCTGTCCGAACAGCTCCTGCTGATAGAGCCGCAACCACACGAACGCGTCCGCCGATGCCGGCACCTGCTGCACCGCCCGCGAGCCCTTCCGCACCACGCTGATCAGCTGCTCGCCAGGGTGCACATCGCAGGGACGCACCCCCAGCAGCTCCGCGGCCCGTGCCCCGGTGGAGATCCAGAACGCCACCAACGCCCGATCCCGGTTCGACCCCAGCACCGCAAACAGCTCGTTGAACCAGGCATCCGGGATCGCCCGGGGGAACCGTCGCGGCACCGTCGGCCGGTACCGCCCGACACGCTCGGCTCGCCACTGCTGCATCGGATTGTGATGTGCGTTCGCCCGGCCCGAGCGCCGAGCCATGTCCAGCGGGAACGGGTTCATGATCGGCCCGCTGGCGACATCACGATGGAAGTCGTAGAACCGGCGCAGCACCGTCTCGCTGTGCGCGATGCTCGCCGGCGCGTACCCATCGCCGGTGCCTGGCTTACCCGTCACCGGATTCGGTGGAGCCGGCACCCCCCTGGACCACTGCGCCGTCCGGGGCCGCGACGTCTGCAGCCGCTGCTTGACCGTCAGCCCGATCCAACAACTGAAGTCCCGCACCTCCTCCCGCGAGGCGCGCTCCCAGCCGACCCCGACCGCGTCGAGGAACCGCCACCACCGC
Source organism: Nocardioides sp. AN3 (assembly GCF_054653495.1). Classification (NCBI taxonomy): domain Bacteria; kingdom Bacillati; phylum Actinomycetota; class Actinomycetes; order Propionibacteriales; family Nocardioidaceae; genus Nocardioides; species Nocardioides sp. AN3. The sequence goes on along the minus strand of NZ_BAAIGC010000046.1, from coordinate 22,647 downwards.
AGCAGATCCATCCCGTAGGACCGCAGCGCCGCCGTGGACCGGCCCATCGCCTGCAGATCGCGCAGGAACACCGACACCGGCTCGACCACATGCCCGGCGGAGTCCAGGAGCCGGTACGGCTCCCGCTCGTCGCCCGTGGCGACCAGGCCACCTGCCCGGGAAACGACCAGTCCCGAAAGATCCCGTCCTGACTCGGATTCGACCACGCTCGGACGCTAGCGACGCCCCAGCTCGGGTCTGTCCGATTAACGGTGTAAGCGGCGGTTTCCATTAGAGGTGTTCTGCCTTCGGCATCCGGTCCCCGAAGGTGATCGCGAATGCGTTGAGCGCTGGCTTCCAACGCATGGTCCATCGTGTCTGGCCGGTGCCCTTGGGGTCTAGCGATCTGGTCACCAGATAGAGGCATTTCAGGGCGGCCTGCTCGGTCGGGAAGTGGCCCCTCACGGTGATCGCGCGGCGGTAGCGGGCGTTGAGGGATTCGATGGCGTTCGTGGAGCAAAGCACGGTCCGAATTTCGGGGTGGTAGTCCAGGAACGGCACGAACTGTTCCCAGGCGTTGCGCCACAGGGTGCTGATTGCTGGGTAGGTCGTGCCCCACAACTCCAGAGAACTCCTCAAACGCCGCCCGGGCTGACTCCCGGGTGGCTGCCCGGTAGATCGGCTTGAGGTCGGCGGCGATCTGGCCCCAGTACTTCTTCGAGGAGTACTTGAAGGTGTTCGGCGATCAGATGGATCACACATGTCTGCACCGTGGCCTGCGGGAAAGCTGCAGCGACCGAGTCGGGCAACCCCTTCAGGCCGTCGCAGATGATGAAGAAGACGTCCTCTGTGCCGCGGTTGCGCAGCTCGGTCAGCACCTGCAGCCAGAACTTCGCGGACTCGCCACCACCGGCGCACCGGCCCAGATCCCCAGCATGTCCTTGTGGCCGGCCAGGTCGACCCCGGTCGCGGCGTAGAACGGCCGGTTGGCGACCTGGCCGTCGCGGACTTTGACGTAGATTGCGTCGATGAACACCGCGGCGTAGACCTTCTCCAGCGGCCTGGCCATCCACCCCCAGCCACTCCGCCATCTCGGCCAGGACCCGGTCGGTGATCCTCGAGATGGTGTCCTTGGACAGCGAGGCACCGTAGATCTCCTCAAAGTGCGCGCTCACCTCGCCGGTGGTCAGACCCTTGGCGACCAGCGACAACACGATGGTGTCGACCCCCCAGCCGGCGTTGCCGCTTCTTCACGATGATCGGGTCGAAGCTGCCGTCCCGGTCCCGGGGAACCTGGATCTGGACCGGGCCGACGGTCTCGGTCAGGACCGTCTTCGACCGTGTGCCGTTGCGGGAGTTGCCGCTGCCCCGCCCGGCCGGGTCGTGCTTGTCGTAGCCGAGGTGCTCGACCATCTCCTCGTCCAACGCGGTCTCGATGACGGTCTTAGTGAGCGCCTGCAGCAGGCCGCCCGGACCGGTCATCGCGACCCCACGCGACCGCGCCCGGCGCACCAGGTCCCGCGCGATCTCCAGTTCCTCGGGCGAGGGCTCGGACAGTACGTTCAACTCGTCGGCTTCGGCCAGGTCCAACAGATCCCCAGGATCATGCACATCACAGCCCGCCACGGCGGACTCCGCGAGCGAAGGCTGCTCCAGCAGCCCGCCCGGAATCGATGGGCTCACACCCACCAGTGTTTCGGTCATCAGTAACCCTTCCCGCCAACCGATGGGTCGGCGTGTCGAGCCACTTACACCGTTCTCCTGACAGTCCCTCAGCCTTGAACTCCGCGGTGTAGTGCCGACGTTGAGATGTAGACACGACGCTGATCGTCCTACCTGGTAGCGACTGTCTACGAAAATCGTCTCACCTCAGAACCGCTCTGACGTTGCGTCCGAGGTCGCCATGGCAGGGATGCTTCTCGCCCCCTTCGAGTCACCGCACTCCGCCATGACCTGGTAGAGCCACCGCTGCGAGCAGTGGTCCGACAACGGCCCCTGACCTATCAGCGGGACTCTCAATAGAGCCCGGGAGTGAGGCCACCATCGACAGAAAGCGTGACTCCGTTGACGTACCGAGCCCGATCGGAGGCCAAGAAGCAGACTACGTCTGCGAACTCGTCCGGCGTTCCCCAACGGCCGAGAGGGATGTCCGCCACGTGTTCAACTGGCGGGCCGTCGGGATAGGCACCTTGTAGACGTGAGGTGAAGATGTATCCCGGTGCTACACAGTTCACTGTGATGCCTTCGGGGCCAAGCTCACGGGAGAGCGTCTTGGCCCAACCGGTCAAGGCTGGGCGCGTCATGTTTGACAGTGCCAGGTTGGCGATCGGCGCCTTGGCAGAGGCAGATGTGAAGACGACGACGCGTGCGGAGAGGCTGCGTCGGAGGTGGGGTAGGGCCAGCCCCACCATGGTCACTGCGGGCGCCAGCACGAGTCGCACCGCTACTTCGAGTTCCTTAGCGGTGACCTCGGCTGCCGGTCCCCATTTAGGCCCGCCGCTGTTGAGGACGAGGATGTCCAGGCCGCCGAACGCTTGAACTGTCTGTTCGACGAGGTTCGCCAGATCCGACGAGTTGGTCGAATCACCATGCACAGCCGTGGCGCCGATACGCTCAGCCTCCTGCTCTAGGAGGTCCCTACGCCGAGCGAACATCACAACGTTGGCCCCTTCTGCCTTCAGCGCCTCTGAGGTTGCAAGCCCAAGGCCGGATGAGGCACCGCAGACGATCGCCGTGCGTCCATTCAGATTCAGATCCATGGTCACGCCAATCTGTCCGATGCGTACTTCGCCAGATTCGTCAACTGAATTCGCCACCCCTCAAGAGGGTCGCGCCGGCGCCCTCCGCGCATGCGTCGGGGATCGACGCTCGCGAAGCCGCTCTCCACGACGTGCAGCGTGGTGATGCCCATGTCCTCGCTAAGGCAGAACTCGACGAGGGTGGAGTTGCCGTCTTCGGCCGGCTGTCCTGCCATCTCGTAGATCGGCACCTCGAGGATCCCGGTGCCGTGATCGTGTGTCGGCGCCCAGCGCCACGTGAGCTCGCGCTCCGGTTGGATCCGCTCGACGACGCAGCGGGCCGTTCCGCTTTCCTTCCAGCTGATCGTGATCGTGCCTCCCGGTCGCAGGTCCACCTGTGCGCCGGCGTCGCTGAACCAGCTACCCAAATGCTCAGGCTCCGTCAGAAGTGCCCATACGACCCGAGCCGGTGCCGGGATAGTTGCGTGAGACTCCACTCGATCCTCAGTCATTGGAAGTCCTCCCCGTTCCGGGCTGCGCCGACCGGTTCCTGCAACGTTGATGTTGGGCCCTGCTCGAGAATGGCGTCCGCGAAAGTCGCGGCGTCGGTCCCGCTCTCGATCGCACCAGCGATGCTCGACAGGTTGTGACGAGAGATGTCGCCGGTAGCGAACACCAGCCGACCCTCAGGGGCTCGCATGGAGGTCGCGTAGGTGCTGAGATATCCGGGAGGGGGAGCGATCCATGCTCCCTGGCTGAACTCGTCGGTGTTCCAGTCATGCGAGTCCACAGCAAGAACCTCACAACCTGGGAAGTATGCTTGGAAGGCGCGCTGAACGTCTTCACGATCGGTGGCGTCGACGCGGCCGCCGTAGGTCATGCCCATCAGGATCTGGGCTTCACCCACCCGCTTTCCGGGAAGCGTGTAGACAAATCCCCGGCTCTGTTCTGGATTGCCGAAGCCCGCGGCGTTGATCGGCGCGTCCTTGACAAGAGCGAATATCTTGTTAGCGGGGTTCAGCAGGTTCATGCTGCTGCCTTCTACCTTCTCGCGTGACAGAGGAGTGTCGAACACGATCCTGTTCCACTGCGTCACAGGCGTCGCAACGACGCACACGCGTCCTGTGAAACCCCCGTCCGGAGTGGTCACGTGAACTGCGTTTGCTGACTGCTCGATGGCGGTGACTGGGGTCTCCAACTTCAAATCCGCCGTGGAGTCGGCGAAGATCGCGTCGTACAGCGCTCGCGGACCGCCTTCGATCTCGTACACCGGAGCAAGTGACCGCCGTAGGATGCTGTTGCCAAAGGACATTATCTGGTGCGCCATGATCCCGATGGAGAAATCGGTGACATCCTTCTGGCCCATGACCCGCGCGTAAGTGCACACGTAGTCAGCGGTAAGGGGCGGCAGGTCCAGCGGTTCGAGGAAATCAGCCCATGACAGGTCGATGCCGCGTCCGATCTGTTGATCGATGGGCGCCGAGGGGTCCACGCCGCGGAGGGCGCTGGACATGGCATAGGCGATGCTCTCGAGTGCCGGCCACTCCTCGGACGGCAGCGGCAGCGTGCCCTGCAACCGCTGGCCGCCGATGAGCGTCACTCGCGTGGAAGCGGGCTGTGTCGGGTGCAAGCCAAGGCCGTAGCGGCTAACCTCCCGCCAGGACTCCGCGTAGTGTGGACGAATCCCCGCTGCAATCGCGCCCGCCTCGGATGACCGGAGGTAGGCACCTCCGAGACTCATCTCCACGTCGGTTCCGAGCACCTTCCGCGACCTGGCGCGTCCGCCCAGTTGACCGCGAGCCTCCAGTATCACGGTGCGGTACCCAGCGCGACTGAGCTCTCTTGCGGCGCTGATGCCCGCAAATCCTCCTCCAACGATGATGACGTCATAGTTACGGGAACCGTTGGCCGCAACTGGGTTCCCTGAGGCAGGGTCGAGCCCATTGCTGTCAGCGAGCATCGGCAGCCCCTGCGGGGTGCTGGCTCGCGCCAGGGACGAGCTTCGCGCCCACCGAGTCCTTGGGTGCCCACGGGCCGACGCCCCCGATGCGCTCTACCTCGATATGGGTCACGAATCCGGGAGTGCGCGGCACTGCGTGCGCGCGGTCCACGCCGCCGTAGGTCTCAGCGAGCCGGTTCACCACTTCCGCTCCGCCTCCCTCGGTCACGCGTGCTTTCCCGTGGATGACCAGATACTCCTGGACGCCTTTGTGGAACCGGGTGCCTTCCAGCGAGACCGCCACGCGTGGGTCGCGCATCATGTTGCGGACCTTTGCGTACAGTCCGTTGTGTCCCAGGATGAGTTCGTCGTCGTCGAGCCCGATCCAGGCGCACGAGACCTGTGGGCTGCCGTCCTTGTTGATGGTGACCAGGTGAGCGAGTCGGCCCTGTTCAATCAGTTCTCGGGCACTGGGCGGAAGTACTGCCATGGTCGAGCGTCCTTCTCTCTGGGCGATGAGGGCATTCACCGAACTCATAAGGAAGTGTGCACCGGTTATCGATGCAGTTGGTTCGAATAGTGATGGCACTCTAGGATCGGGGGGGGCGAAAAGGCAATGGGCTGGAGGGGCACATCTGGGGACCGTTGAGCCGATCGCATGCTGGACGCGAGGCGGGCCGAGATCGTCCGCGCCGAGATTGACGCTCCGTATGTCGGGCTATAGAATCCGATAAAACCGACGTCGGCTGACACAGGTGACGACTCATGTCCGAGTCGCGGCCGTGAGCAAGGCATTCTCCGGAGCAGCACCGAACGATGGACGCGCTTTCATGACCGCTCTCCGCCAGGCCGCGCAGGACCAGATCGCGCGGACGCAGTTCCGCATGACGATCGGGGGGCGGCAGGTCGAGGCCGCCGACCGGCATACCTACCCACTAGTTGATCCCTCAACTGAGGAGCATCTGACGAACGTGCCGGCGGCGTCCGTAGCGGATGTGTCGCGCGCCGTCGAGGCTGCCGACGTGGCATTTCAATCGTGGCGGCAGCTCACGGATCGCCAACGCATCGATTACCTAAATGCTGCCCTCGACATTGTGGAGGAGCATGGTGACGAACTCGCCATGCTCGATGCGATCAATGGCGGTATGGCCTTTTCAAGCATCAGGGGCGATGCGGCCGCCGTCTGCGAGAAGATGCGTGCAACAATGTTTCGCCTGACCGCGATGCGCGGCCAGGTCGTACCTGGTCTTTCCGATCGCCTCCACCACACGGTCTTCGAACCCTACGGGGTCGTCGCTCGCATCACACCCTTCAATCACCCGTTGTACGTTACTACGCAGTGTCTCCTCCCGATTGCGCTCGGGAACACGGTGGTGGCCAAGGCGCCAGACCAGGCCCCACTGTCTGGACTTCGCATCGGCGAGCTCGTGGCGAAGGTGCTTCCGCCCGGTGTCTTCAACGTCATCAGTGGCCTTGGGGCGGTGGCCGGCGATGGGCTGGTGCGGCACAAGTCCGTGCGGCGAATCGCATTCACCGGTAGCGAGGGAGTGGGACGGAACATCCTTCGTGCGGCGGCTGAGACTGGCGTCAAGCACGTTTCGTTGGAGTTGGGCGGCAAGAATCCGCTGATCATCTTTCCGGATGCTGACATCGAGGCGGCGTCGACTATGGCTGTCGATGGCATGAACCTCAGGTTCAATGGCGAGTCGTGCTGTTCGACATCCCGCGTACTCGTTCACGAATCGATCGCCGAGGAGGTCGTGGCTCGAATCAAGGCTGGCTTCGAAGCCATTCGAGTGGGGGATCCGCTCGACGAGTCATCGGAGATGGGCGCCATGATCTCGCGGTCGCAGTATGAGAAGGTGCTGCGCTACGTCGAGATCGGCCTGTCGGACGGCGCGACAGTCGTGACCGGCGGTGGACGTCCTGACGGCGCTCCGGCCAAGGGCTTTTATGTGTCGCCGACGGTCATGAGTGATGTCAGGCCAGGATCCAGGCTTGCCTGCGAGGAGATCTTTGGTCCGGTCGTGTCGGTGATCACCTGGCGTGACGAGGATGAAATGGTCGCCATTGCGAATGAGATCGACTACGGACTCGTCGCAGGAATCTGGACCGCAGACGTCTCGCGGGCGCAGCGGCTCGCGCGACGTCTGGACGCCGGCTACGTCTGGATCAACACAGGCGGCGCTCTTTACCAGGGGATGCCGTTCGGAGGCTTCAAGAACTCCGGACTCGGACGAGAGAACGACCTCAGCGAACTGTACTCCTACATGGAGGTCAAGTCAGTCAACGTCGCACTCGCTGACAGCGGTCGTGCTGGACAATAGGCGAAGAGACAGCCGAAGGTCATCGCCACTCAGCTGCTGCGACACCGCGGCGAAGTCTGGTGATCGTCGTCGCGGTGTGTTTGGCGAGCGCCCGCGCTCCTCGTGCGGCATCGGGTTGGCGCGCGGCTGTTCGTGCCGCCCGGCATTTCGTGGCTAACGCCCGATCGGCTCAAGGGCGCGAGGTTCATGAGTTGGCGTCAACGATGCGTCGACCGGTTCGTTCGTTGCTGATGGGACCAAGTGTGTTTCCAAGGTAAGCAGTGGCGCCCCGTTCAATGAAGAGACGCGCCATTACGCCGACGTGCTCGACCGGACTTTCGATGGCGGCACTGTCAGGTAATAGTCGACGCTTGGCACGGAACACGATTGTTGAAGTTGTCGCCCGCCATGAGCATGGGACCGCGGTAGGCGGTTTTCTGCCAGATTCATGGGACCACCTGTTCTGTCAGTCATGGGACCACCCGGCGCGCCTGTCGGGAGGCCTCGAGATGTGTTCGTTGACTGCCCACGTCATGACCGTCGACGTGGAGGTCAGCGCTGATGGGATTCAGGGAGGTCAGCGTGGTCGAGGTGCGTGAGGTGCTGCGGGCCTGGCTCGAGGGTGCCGGGCTGCGGAAGGTCGCCGAGCGGGCGAGGGTGGACCGCAAGACCGCCCGCCGCTATGTCGAAGCGGCCCAGGCCGCGGGACTGGTCCGCGACGACGGTACAGACGCGGTCACCGACGAGCTGGTCGGGCTGGTGGTCGAGGCGGTCCGCCCGGCACGACCCAACGGGCACTGGGCTGTGTCAAGTTTCGTAGACAGGTCTTTTCGGGATCAGGCGGCGGCTGCTGCCTGAGTTTGGGCTCCCGCGTGAACGGCAGCAGGAGTGCGGTATCCGAGGGTCGAGTGGAGCCGTCGTCGGTCATAGAAGACCTCGATGTAGTCCATGACGGCGAACCTCGCCCGCACCCGGGTTGGGAAGCGGTAGCGGTGGTACATCTCGTTCTTCAACATCGAGAACCACGACTCCGCGACGGCGTTGTCGTCGCATGACCCGGTTCTTCCTACGCTGAGGGTGACGCCGAGTTCGGCCGCGACGGCGGCGTACTCCGCGGGCTTGTACTGGGCAGGTTCAAGGGGTCGATGCAACACCGGCCTGGGCCAGTGACAATAGCTGTTCTGGGTAGACCTCGGCGGGAGTTCGCCAGCCGAGTGTCTTGCGGGGCCTAGCGTTCAGTGTCGTGACGACCGCCTCGAGCTCGTTGGCAGTCCAGCGCGATAGGTCGGTGCCTTTGGGGAAGTACTGACGCAGCAGCCCGTTGGTGTTCTCGTTGCTGGGCCGCTGCCACGGCGAGTGCGGGTCGCAGAAGTAGACGATTCCGGCGTCGATCTTGAGCTGGACGTGCTGGGCGAGCTCGCCTCCTTGGTCCCAGGTCAGCGACCTGCGCAACTGCTCGGGCAGGCTCCCGAACTGCGTGGTGATCGCAGCGTTGACGGCCTCGGCGCCGTGGCCGGCCAGTGGTGGCCCGTTCTTGACGATCGGGCTCTTCCCGAAGTCGTCCGTCCGGGGCAGGTGCAGCAGCATCGTGTACCTGCTGGTGCGCTCGACCAGGGTGCCGATCGCCGAGGCTTCGAGGCCGATGATCAAGTCGCCCTCGTTACGTTGTAGCCGTGGGTGATCGAAGGGCCGTCGTAGGGTCCTGATCGCTCTCCTTGGGATAGGTGGGTATGGCTCAGGTTCGCCCTGCCAGGCCGGTTGCAGTGCTGCCGGCGAGGGCTCACTGGGAATGGCCGCCCGCCTGTCCTGGTGGTGGCTCGACCGCTCATTGAGACTCGCGCGAAACGGATCGTTGGGTAAGGAGGTGCCGGCGTGGTCGCCCGTCAAGGAGAACCCCTTGGGTAGTCAGAACGTGAGGAATCAGATGGCCGCAGTGTGGGCAGGGATCGACTCGGGCAAGCGGGCGCATCATTGCGTCGTCATCGACGCGACCGGCAGCGTGTTGCTGTCGCGCCGGGTCGACAATGACGAGGCAGCGCTGTTGGAGCTGATCGCCGCGGTACTCGCGATCGCCGACGGTGATGAAGTCGTGTGGGCAACCGACCTGAATGCCGGCGGCGCGGCCTTGCTGATTGCCCTGCTGGCTGGCCATGGCCAGCAGCTGCTCTACATTCCGGGCCGAATCGTTCACCACGCTGCTGCGACCTACCGCGGTGATGGCAAGACCGATGCCAAGGACGCCCGGATCATCGCCGACCAGGCCCGGATGCGCACCGACCTACAGCCGGTGCGCGGCGGGGACCAGATCAGCACCGATCTGCGGCTGCTGACCGCACGCCGCACCGACTTGATCTTTGATCGAGTCCGGGCGATCAACCGGCTGCGAGCCACGATGTTGGAGTACTTCCCCGCACTCGAGGCAGCCTTTGACTACTCCAAGAAGGCACCGCTGATCCTGGTCGCCGGCTACCAGACCCCGGACGCGATCCGACGCCTCGGCGTCGTACGGTGGCAGCGTGGCTGAAGAAGCGCGGCGCCCGCGGCTCACAGAAGATGGCGGACAAAGCGGTGGCGGCCGCCAACGCCCAGCACACGATGCTGGCCACCCAGCCGGTCGGCGCCCAGCTGGTGGCCCGGCTGGCCGAGCAGATCCAGGCCATCGACGCCGACGTCGCCGCACTCGATGAGCAGATCGAGCAGCGGTTCAACCAGCACCGTGATGCGCCGATCCTGCTGAGCGTGCCCGGCTTCGGCGTCGTACTCGCCGCGACGTTCCTGGCCAGCACCGGCGGCGACCTGGACGCCTTCGAGACGTCGACCGCCTCGCCAGCGTCGCCGGCCTGGCCCCAGCACCACGTGACTCCGGCCGGATCAGCGGCAACCACCACCGCCCCCGACGGTTCAACCGCCGGCTGATGAGAACCTGCTACCTCGCCGCCTTGTCGAGCCTGAAGTGCAGTCCCGCGTCCCGGGCGTTCTACGACCGCAAACGGGCCGAAGGCAAGTCCCACAAGCAGGCACTCATCGCCCTCGCCCGACGCCGCATCACCACGATCTGGGCGATGCTGCGCGACCGCACCACCTACCAAGAACCCCTCGCTCCGGTCCTCGCGCCGGCCGCTTGACAGAAGCATTGAGATTCCCAGTGCCCGGGGACGGCTCGGTCGGCTGCCTCGGCGGGCCGCTGGGAGATCTTGACCTCGTCGGTGACGAACGTGCGACCGCTGCGACCGGTGCGGGCGCGGGGCTCACGCAGTGCCCGACCGGTTCGCAGGCACGCGGTGAGCTCCCGCTTGAGCGCGCCACGGCCCTGGACGTAGAGGGACTGGTAGATCGTCTCGTGGCTGATCCGCATCGACTCATCATCGGGGAGTCGACCTTGAGTCGGTTGCTGATCTGCTCGGGGCTCCATGTCACACCCCATCGCCGGTCCTGCCGGCGACCGTGGCGGCGCCCCGCACAGGGTAGGTTCGGGCCGGCGATCGGACGTCCCTCGGCGTCGGTCACCTCCCCGGCGAGTTTGTGCTCGACGTACTCGCGCAGCCGCTGATTGGTGGCGAGCTTCGCCCGCTTGGGGCGCTTCGCGGCCTGCTGGGCCTTCCACTGGGCCACCGTGGCCCGGTAACCCTTCTGGTCGGCTCGCGTGGCGGCGTCACGGCGCAGCTCACGTGAGACCGTCGCGGGGTCGCGTCCGATCTTGCGGGCGATCTCTCGCACCCCGTGGTCCTGGGCCCGGAGCAGCGCGATCTCTTCCCGCTCGGCGAAGGAGAGGTAGCGGCCGGTCGGCTCGTCGAGGCTGATTGGGGCCATCCCGCCAGCGTGGCGAAACCACCTCGTCGCGACCGGCGTCGACACGCCGACCTGCACCCCGGCGTCTTCGCTGCTGACCCCTTGAGCGATCAGACGCCAGAACTCACGCTGCACCGCCCGCGAGGGTTCAGGGCGGCCAGGCGATCGCATCGGAGCTCGTAGCGCCCGATCAGCAGCCCACTGCCGACGGGCACCCGCCGGCGCTTCTGGCACCTCTCGCTTGCGTCGTCCCACCGAACACCTCCGTGATCAAGGTGTTGCGACGACCGCTGGAATCCGCCGTGTGTCCGACCTTCTGAATGTGGAACAGCAGTCCGACTCCGCCACGCGCGCGCTCAGCGTAGCAATCAAATGCGTCAGCCGACGGTGCGTCGTAACTTGGATTGCTCGGGCCGGGGCCGTCGAGCGGGATCCCGCGCGCGGCCATGAAGATGCGGTTCCTTATGTCAACGGGTCCGATGGTCATCGGCTCCGAAGAGATGTGCGGGTACTTCGTTCGACCCCGCTCGTCTGACATCTGCTCGCTCCGGTGGGCTAAGGTCGCCCGGAATCGGCCCCTGTCCGCGCATCGTCCTGGTCGGCCACCGACTCTCCGGGCTCGAGAGGGACGTCGTGCAGGATGTGCTCGACTCCCAGCAGGCTCAGGGATGCGGCACTGTCGATCACGGGCTCGACCGCATCCTCGAACGCCTGCCACGCGTCACCCGCCAAGACCTGCCACGCCTCCTCGAGGCTCTCAACCCAGATCGACAACAGCCCCTCGAATGCAGGATTCACCGACGTCGCCGGCGTCCACACGAGATCGTCACGGTGCCCGAGCGTCAGCGCAGCGCCCAGCCCGAACGGCCGAGCAGCGCCGGAGATGCGCTTCTCGAACTCGGCGTACTCCACGCCGCCGGGCCGCGACAGGAACCGGAACAGCTTGTACCGCGCCCTGTCCACGCCACCAAGGTGGACGTAGTCGCCGCCGAAAGTGGCACGGAACGGCTCCCACGTCAGGAACTCACTGGAATCAGCAACGGCTCGGTCGGCGTCGCCACGGGCGTGCCGTTCAGCCATGTGTGCGAAGCACGCGCCCCGGTCGGAATAGATGGACTCACCGACCCCGTCGAAGCCGAGCGCCAGCCCCTCGACACCGGGCTCGCCATCGTCGCGGACATCACTTTGGATGTAGCGCGGAACCGGGTCCATGAAACCCGGGATCGAGATGGCCACGTCATAGTGCGCTCGCCACCGGCTTGCAAAGCGCTCCCGCGACCAGCCCGGCTTCCGTCGCACAATGTATCCACGTCGGTACATGACTTCCCTCTCCACGGATCTGCTCGGACGCTATATACTCCGATATTCGGATCATCGGGCCCGTTCTTTGATTGCACCCTATTCGCCGCCCCGCCGAGTGGTCAACAGCGATTGCCGTCAAGCAAAGGGAGCGGCTCCACATCCAAACTCGCTTCCCACCGGTCTGCGGCAACACTGCCCGACCACCGCCCGCCGGCATGGCGGGATGTAGGCGCAAATCACGATCCAGCACAGGACCGCGCCCCGCATGGGCGCCCAACCGCTCGAAGTGGGTCATCTGGCGACCAAGTCGGAGAGACCAGGAAGGCGACTTCGGCGCGCAGATGTCGCGATCTCACTCGAGCCCGACAGGTCATTGAGGAGCCTGCCTGCCGGTCGGCGAACTGTGCCACCACCCCAATACGTCGCTATGATCCCTCCGCGGAAGCCCTGGCATCCCCTCACCCGAGCCGCGCCCTCTACTGGAACACTTGTCAGCGCCCCTATCGCGCACTACAGTCTCCGTTAATCGGCTGCCAGACATCGATAAACGATCATCAATCGAGCCGATTGGCCGAGTGACAGGACCCGAGAGAAGGGGCGAAGTCGATCATGTCCGTACTTCCTCCCAGCGCCCGCGAGCTGATTGAACAAGGACGGCTCGCGCACCTGGTGACCATCAATAGGGACGGCAGTCCACAGGTCTCGTGCGCCTGGGTGGGGCTCGATGGGTCCGAGCTCGTCCTCGGGCACAACGGGCTGTATGCAAAGGTCCGCAACATGATGCGTGACCCCCGGGTGGCGCTGTCCCTGGAGGGCACCCGGTTCCACAAGGGCGTCCAGGAGTATCTGGTCATCCACGGGAAAGCACGCGTCACCGAGGGAGGTGGGGCGGAGGTCGTGAACCGGCTCGCTGAGACCTACGGAGGGGTGGACCGCGCCCACGCAGTGCCGCGCACGCCCGGATTCGTGACCCACATCGAGGTAGAGCGCATCGGGGGCGTCGGCCCGTGGGCGCCCAAGGACTCGGTGGGCGCGAAGCTCGTCCCGCGCGCGACAGAAGTCTAGGAAGATCCCGCCCCCGTTCGACGAAGGAGCGACCGCAAAGATCGGCGAGGAGCCACTCGCGCTCGTGGTCCGAACGCCAGGTCATCGCCGTTCTGGTGGTCGGCCTCTGGTGGCACGACCAGCATCGCCGGTCCCCCTGCGTCCTCGGGCGTGGGCTTGAATCACTCTTCCCGGGCCACGACGCCCCGTTGCCGGTTCAGCTGCGCCACTCCGGAACGCATCATCCTGCTCCACTGGTGGGAGCGTGCCGCGCCTTGTCGCCCCGTTGAGCGGCTCGGGTTGTGCTCGGCGCAAACCACACCGTCGATACGGGATGCGGATAACTGAGTTCGTCGATCCAACGCTGGGGAAGACGGCGCACCTCGGACCGGCCTCTGCCAGTTGGCGCCCACGGTCAGCATCTCGCGCGCGGCCAGTTTCAGGCCACGGGACCGAAGTCATCGATCCCGTCCACTCGGCCATCCCTCGGGGTCAGCGAAACGGACGAGATCCAGCCCGCCCACTCATCTGCGTGTACCGGCTTCGGTCGATCGAAGCCCGCACACACGGCGGGAGTATTGACAATGCGCTACACCACTCCCCGGGGGCTTGACCCCGTACGTCTCTATGTCTGCACGGCCGAGTCCCGAGGCCAGACAGAGACCCGCCCCGGACTCCTCCTCAAAGTTCCGCCTCCATCAGTTCGAGGTACTTCCCCATCGCCTCCCGGGTCACGACCTCCCAATGTGGGGATGTGGGACCCGGCGTGAACCTCATCGACTTCAGGCCATTGTAGTTTCGCTCGGCGAACTCGATGTCCTCGAGGTTGGTCACGTCCCACAACTTCATGAGTGCGCCGGGGTCATAGTCGACTCCCTCAACGGCGTCCTCATGCACAATCCATTCCGCGACCAGGCGGGAGCGGCCGAGCGAGATCGGTTCGCCAACGAGGGCAATGGCGTGGTCAGCGAAATACAGAACCGAGCTGTAGTTCGGGTAGACCATGAACCCGGTGCTGAAGCCCTCCAGCTGCGGCGTTCCGAGCGGCTTTGCGCAGAGCCATTCACCATCGGGCGAGAAGGTCTTCGCTCCCTCGACCAGTGGCACGAACCTGTCGTTCTCGCCGGATTCGCGCATCGATGGCGTACCTACGGACTGGAAGGGATCCCATGTCGCACAGAGGTCGGTGTGCCCGCCCGGACAGTGGTAGCACTCGGTGTTGTTCTCGAGAAGCGTCTTCCAGTTGCAGTTCACGTCATATACTCGCCGGACGGCGACCTTGGTTCGCTCAGGCTCGACCGCAGCGAGAGACTCGAGATCAAACGTGAGAGGCGCCAGCGTGTCGTGGAGGGACGCAGGCGGCTCCTCGTCGGCAAGGTAGACATAGATCGAACCGAAGAAGCTGTCACAGTGCGCCTCGTGCAGCCCGAAGTCGGCGTAGTCGAAGTCCTTTCCATCAGTAGTTCCCGGCGCCACCCGCAGTTCACCGGCGACGTTGTAGGTCCAACGGTGGTAAGGGCACGAGAACCGATTGGTGTTGCCCGACTCGTCGGCGCCGCAGATCCGTGAACCACGGTGCCTGCAAACGTTGAAGTACGCGCGGAGGCGCCCCGATGAATCCCGGCAGATGATCAGACTTTCGGGACCGACGTCACGTACGTAGTAATCGCCCGGGTTCGGCACCTGGGACGTCTGGCCGGCGTACAACCACTGGCGCGAGAACACCTTCTTCAGTTCGGTCTGGAAGATCTCCTCCGACACGAAGTACTCGCGCGGCAGGTTCGTTACGTATGAAGAACTCTCAATCACACTACCCACAACCAGTCTCCTGATCTTCGATTAACGGCCTGCGGAGCACGGTAACAACAAATTGATCGCTTGAACAGGTTTCCTTGGACGCCGCCCTTCGACGTTCACCACGTAGCCCCGACCTCCGCGCATCGAGCGGTCGGATCAGGGTGGGAACCTCGAGGGCGCCGCTGTCCGGGGCGCCGCCACCACCGTGCGACGGCGTCCAATCGCGACCCTCGGTACAGTTCAGACGGGAGTCCCTGCGTGAGTGGTGAACACCACCGGCCGCCCCGCCTGAGGCAGCGAGGTAGTTAGGTAGTCGTGCAGACGCTCGTGCAACCTCCCGCCCGGTGGCAGTCGAGTCCTTCGGGCCCCGTCGCCGATCCCCGAATTGGACCCCACGTTGCCCGAAATCAATGATCCACCGGCCGCCAGCCCGGTGCACGATGGACGCCTGCAGCGGGGAAGTACGCGGCGCCTTCAGCTGGTCCAGGCGGCACTGCGCGTCATTGAGCGCGACGGTGTCGCGGGCGCCTCGATGCGGTCGGTCGCCGCGGAAGCACAGGTCTCCCCTGCCCTGGTCATCTACCACTTCGACAGCGTCGAGAACCTCCTTGCCGAGGCCCTTTCATCGTCCACGGACGCACATCTTGAAGGGGCCCGCACGGCGGTGGCTGCGGGCACATCTCCACTCGACGCGTTGGCGACGGCAATCGCCGAGTCTGCCAACACCGGTGGCCACCTTCTCGTCGCTGAATTCCAGCTCTACCTCAAGGCTGTGAACGACCCGCGGATGGTTTGCGCCATCGAGGGCTGGTGGAGCGCCGTTGAGAAGTTGCTCGAGCCCGGTGTTCCGAACGAGGCGATCCGAAAGGCACTGATCCTGAGCATCGATGGGATGTTCCTTCGTCAGATCCTGCCGGGGCACAAGATGGATCGAGACGAGGTCCTCGAGACACTTCACCTGATCGCGGCCACCTAGTGTCCTGTCAGGTTGAAGCGGTGGCTATTTGTTGATCGCTCGGCAGTAGCCGGCGAGCCGATCGAGGATCTCGTCGGCGGTCTTGTGCCAGGTGAAGGCCCGTGGGTTCTCGTTCCAGGTCTCGACCCAGCCGCGGATGTCGTCGGCGAGCGCCTTGACGCTGCGGTGTGCGGAGCGTTGGAGCTTCTTGGTGGTCAGTGCTGAGAACCAGCGCTCGAGGTTCATCCATGATCCGTAGGTCGGGGTGAAGTGGAAGTGGAAGCGTCGGTGCCGCAGGAGCCACTCGTGCACCGCTGGGGTCTTGTGGGTGGAGAGGTTGTCGAGGATGACGTGCACGTCGAGGTCGGTGGGGACCTCGCGGTCGACCTTGTTTCAAGAACGCGATGAAGTCCGCGGCGGTGTGGGACTTGCGCAGGTCGGTGATCACCTTCCCAGTTGCGATCTGGAGTGCTGCGAACAGGTCCACGGTGCCGTTGCGCTCGTAGTCGTGGGTGGCGCGCTGCGGGGTCGTGGGCAGCATCGGCAGGATCGGTGCTGAGCGGTCGACCGCCTGGATCTGGGGCTTCGTGCGCCACGAGGCGCTGCATTTCCGGATGGAGGTGAGAGGACTCCATCCCTGGTCTGTCGCAGCAGGCTGGGGAAGCTGAGGGCAGCCCGACGCGGGAGACGCCGGGGAGAGTGGGAGCAGCCCTGACAACGACGGGACGGGTCGGCACTGCCAGACGACCTGAGTATGTCAACTCCAACTGGCCCCACCGTGACGGGGCGGATTCCAGTGAACGTCGCAACACGGTGAACTCCGTTGGCCGGGGAGACTATCGGCATGGCTGGTCTTCCGGAGCTGGACATGGCGCGGGTGGAGCGGTGGTGCCGCGCCCGGGTGCCTGAGCAAGTCCGCGACGAGGTGCGGGTGGAGGTGGACGTCGCCGAGCGGCATCTGACGATCGTCGAGTGCCGACCGCCCTGGCGGGCGGGCTTCGGACCGGAGTGGACGCGATGCCCAATCGCGCGGCTGCGGTACACCAGGGGCACCGGGTTGTGGTCGTTGTACTGGCGGGATCGGAATTTGCGGTTTCACGCCTACGACCGGGTGCCCGCGACGGCCAGCATCGAGGACCTGCTCGCAGAGGTCGACCGCGACCCGACCGCGATCTTTTGGGGATGATCCGGAACTGTTAGGCGCCTTGTGCAGCGGCTTCGGCGGTGGCTTGATCGGCGAGCAGTTCCACCGGCCGGGCCCATCCGAGGGTCTTGCGTGGCCGTGCGTTGATCTCCTCGGCAACCCGAGCGAGTACGTCGGGGGTGACCTGGCGTAGGTCCATGCCCTTGGGGAAGTAGTCGCGCAGCAGCCCGTTCATGTTCTCGTTGCTGCCCCGCTGCCACGGTGAGTGCGCGCCGCAGAAGAACACCTTGGTGCCGATCTGCTCGGCGAGTTGCCGGTGCAGCGCGAGTTCCTTGCCCTGATCCCAGGTCAGGGTGCGTCGCAGGTCGGCCGGCAACCGGCCCAGGGCGGTGGCGAGGCCGGCTCGCATCGCCTCGGCGGTGGCTCTGCCGCCGGGGAGGTGAACGAGGATCAGGAAGCGAGTTCGCCGTTCGACGAGCGTGCCGATCGCGGACCGGTTGCCAGCGCCCTTGATGCAGTCGCCTTCCCAGTGCCCGACCTGGACGCGATCCTCGACCTCCGTTGGACGGTCGGCGATCATCATCATCCCGGTCAGTCGACCACGCCGCTCCTGCCCCTGAACCTGACGCCGCCGGCGACGACGGCGCCGCTTGGACGGGCGGGAGACCTCGACGTCGGGGTCGTAGATGGCCTGGTAGATCGACTCGGTGCATAGCTGCCGATCCGGCTGGCCGGGGAACCGCTCATGCAGCTCATGGGCGACCTGCTCGGGGCTCCACCGCTTGCCGAGCAGCTCGTTGACAACGGTGCGGAGCTCGACATCGAGGAGCAGCCGTCGCTCGCGTGGACGAGCAACTCGCTCCTCAGCGAGCCGATCCGCGGACTGGGCAGGTAACGCCCCGAACCATCCGCGTTGCGGCGCAGCTCCCTGCTGACCGTGGCCGGGGACCGGCCGATCGCCGCCGCGATCTCACGCACGCCCTTCTTCTCTCGGCGCAGGTCGGCGATCGCCGTCCGCTCCTCCACGGACAGGTACCTCGGATGGCGCTCTCGCGGCGCCGGCGGGACACTCACAGGCGGATAGTGGACCTTCTCGCCCGCTGTGTTCAGGACCGTGCGGCCGAGCCGCCAGCGTGTCCCCGTCCGCCGATGGATCCCCACCAGCCGGCACGCCTCGGAGTTCGACACGCCCTGCGCGATCAACCGCATGAACTTGTCTTGCTTCTCCGTCAACCCCGCGCCTCGATGGGTCGCTCTCGACCGCGCCATCGCAACCTCTCACTACCTCTGGTGTTGCGACGTTCACTGGAATCCGCCCTGTCATTCCCAGACGACCCGGGCCCGCCTAGCGAGACGGAAACGTGTACGTGAGGAACCAACGTGTAAAGCCTCTCAAGAGATACACCGGCTCCAACCTGGCGGATGTGGGCCGGAGTGCGGTGCACGCCCACCCGATCGTGATCGGGCGGGCGACTCCTGTGCCGGGTGAGGTCGCCTGTCAATTGCCACCAGGATCTGCCCAGTGGCGGACATGAAACCTGCCCGCGGGCGGTCACGAGAACTGCCCGGTGGTGGCCATGGGATCTGCCACGGGTGCTGTGGCCACCACCGGCCAGGTTGGTCAGCTCAACGGGTTCACCCCTCGTCCGGCGAGTGCCTGGGTGAGCCGCACGGAGTCGCCGCTGGTCTGGCAGACGTGGGCGTGGTGTCTCGCGCAGGTTGGTGTCCTTGGGGACCAGGTCGGCCTTGCTGATGTTCACCGATGCCTCGGTGTCGGGGTACGACCTCATATGTCGGACCGGGTACGACCTGATGTGTCGGTCTCGGCAGGGGTGACTATGACACAGGCTCACCTCCGGTGACGAGGTTGAAGCGGTTCTTGAGTCGGTAGCTCGGGCCGTTGATGGACATCAGCGGAACGCAAAGCTGCAACTGACGGTCACGCTGACCCCGAGCGATCCGGTGCCGGGGCTCTATCTCCACCCTGATCACCGTCGCCGCTTGCGACGGCCCGCCGTGAGGAGCGAACTCTGATGTCTAGTAAAGACCGCCGCATGTCAAGCATTGAATGTCCGGTGTGGTTCTCCATCTCCGACTGGTTAGGGATACTTTGGCACCTATTCAGGTTCTGTCTGGGACACGCGGCACTCAATGCTAGACGTCTGTGTCTGTTGGTTCTAGCGTCTGCGGCAGGAGGTGGACGACGTGAGCGGTGCCAGACGACTGGCCACATTGACCGAGGCAGGGCTGTTGCACGCGCGCCCCGAGGCCGTGCGGGCGGCGTTGTTCACCGGCGGCGGGGACTTCTTCCTGCCCGCGGACAAGGTGCAGGTCAAGTACGAGATGCTGCGTGCTCACCTGGTCGACGATCAGCCCGTGACCGCGGCCGCGGCGGCGCACGGCTACTCGCGTGCGGCCTTCTACCTGGTGCTCGCCTCGTTCTCGGAGTCGGGGATGTCTGGGCTGCTCGACGAAGCGCGTGGCCGGAAGGGGCCGGTCAAGCTGCGGCCGGAGATCGTGTCGTTCATCCGGGAGTCGGAGGCGGATACCGGCGCATTGGTCGAGCAGGTCGCCGAGGAGTACGGAGTGCGACTGCACCGCCGCACGATCGAGCGGGCCAGGCTGCGATGAGCGTCCGGTCGTTCTGGCCGCCACTCGAGGCGGCCCAGATCGACTATGAGACGCTGCGCTCTCATCTGCTCGAGCACGGCCGGCTGCCCGACGACTTGGCTGCGGTCCGGTTCGGGCGCCGTGGGCTGGCCGGGTTGATCAGCTGGCCGGTCAGCGAGGCGATCTTCGTCGCTGAGCTGGCAGGAGCATCGCGACCTGCGTGGAGTCCACGCGATGACCCGCGAGTTGATGCGCTGGCAGCGGGCTACCAGTTCCTGCTCGACGTCGCTGCGACACTGCCGCCGGAGTCGGTCACCATGGTCGGTGGTGCGCAATGAAGGTGGCCCTCTACGCCCGTGTGTCCACCGAGCGGCAGGCCGAGCGCGGCACGATCGGCTCGCAGCTGGCCGTGCTCCGCGAGCACGTCAGCGCCGAGGGGCACGAGGTGGCCGGTGAGTACATCGACGACGGGCACTCCGGGGCACGTCTGGACCGACCCGGGCTGGACACCCTGCGAGATGCCGCCGAGGCGGGCCTGTTCGAGGCGGTGTGGTGCCTGTCCCCGGACCGGCTGGCTCGCGCCTACGCCTACCAGGTGCTGGTGCTCGATGAGCTGGCCCGCTTCGGGATCAAGGTGCACTTCAGCGATGCACCCGACCTCGCCGCCGACGACCCGCAAGCCGTGCTCCTCACCCAGGTTCAGGGAGTGATCGCCGAATACGAGAAGGCCAAGATCGCCGAACGCTACCGACGCGGCAAGCTGTTCCGCGCCCGCGCCGGCGAGATCACCACAGGGAAGGCCCCTTACGGCTACCGGCGAATCGCCCGCAGCGAGGCGACTGGCCCGGCACACCTGGAGCTCTACGAGCCCGAAGCTGCGGTCGTGCGCGGCATCTTCGCCGACCGCATCGCCGGCACCACGATCCGAGAGATCTGTCGCCGCCTCAACGCAGAAGCGGTGCCCTCCCCGACGGGCCGGGCGACCTGGGGCCACTCCACGCTATGTCGACTGCTGCGCAACGAGGCCTACGTCGGGCGGGTCTACTACAACCGCACCGAGACCGTCGCCGCGCCGGGTCCGGGCCGGCGGACCCGGCAGGTCCCGCGCCCCCGCGAGGAGTGGATCTCGATCGACTGCCCGCCCATCGTCACCGACGACCAGTTCCAAGCCGTCAGTCGAGTCGCCCACGACAACAGCCAGTGGAGCCCGCGGCGCGCAGAACCGGGTGCGTTCTTGCTCAAGGGCCTGGTCAAGTGCGGCGTCTGCAAGGTGGGCACCAACTGTCACAAGATGCGTGGTCGCAACGGCACCTGGCACCGCTACTACTACTGCCGCAACCACGACCCACTCCGCGCCGGCGGCGAGGAGCACCGGTGTCCCGAACGCAACATCCGCGCCGACTCCCTCGACGGGTTCGTCTTCGACCACGTCCGAGCCGCACTCACAACCCCGGCGTTACTACTGGCCGGCGAACAAGCCGTCGCGCTCGCCCAGCCGGTCCCCGACGACGAACTACTCGCCGCCGAACTCGCCCGGCTCGACCGCAAGATCGACAGCGCCAACGCCGAACGACGCCGCCTCGTCGATCTGTTCCAGGCTGGGCTGATCGAGATGCCCGAGCTGCAGCGCCGCTCACGCGAGGTCGCGGCTCGCCACGCCGAGCTGGCCACCAAACGCACTGCGCTGGGCGCAGAGAGGACCGCGCTGGCTCACGGCAACCTGCTCCGCCGCCGGGTCAACGACTTCGCCCGACAGATCCGCGGCGTCATCGATCACCTCGACCGCCCACAGCGCCAAGAACTGATGCGCCTGCTCATCGAGGACGTGCACGTCACCGGCTCACACGTCCAGATCCAGCTACGCATCCCGCTCGACCCACCCGACCCGACCGCCACAGGACCAAGCGCGCCCAGCCCGAAGCCCAAAGACGCACAACCAGTGTCCAGCCAAGACCGTTTGCGTTCCCTCGGTGGATAAGACGTCGCAGTGGTGCAGGAGCCGGTCGAGGATCGCCAAGTCGCTCTTGGACCGCGTCATCAACACGAGTCATCAGATCTTCATGAACGGCCCCAGCTACCGACCCAACAAGCGACCCCGCAGTGTCACCGATGACAGGAGCCCATCAAGTAGAAATGCCCTACGGACCCACCACCTGAGGAATTGCGTGAGCGCAGCCCAGGGGAATTACGTGAGCGTCGACACGCTAACGCGCAGGTCGGCACATCCGACGCTTGCAGCTCTGCTGCGCCAGCTCAATCCGGTGCTGCAGGGATGGTGCACCTACTTCCGGCACGGCGTGTCGAAGGCGACCTTCGGCTACCTCGACCAGTTCACCTGGCACCGGGCAGCACGGTGGATCCGCAAGCGACATCACAAGACGAAGTGGGCCGTCTTGATCCGGCGCTATCTCCCGCAGTGACGTCCCACCGAGGACGGCGTGGTGTTGTACCAGCCCCAGGCGATGACGGTCAGCCGCTATCGCTACCGGGCCGACAACATCGCCACACCATGGGCAAGGAATCCATCCAGGTCGATCGCGTAGCCCAACGACACGGGCTCGTGGAGAGCCGGATGCATGGAGACACGCACGCCCGGTTCGGAGAGCCGGCTGGGGAAACGTAACGCCTGTGAAGGCGTCAACGCGCCCCAGTCCGACCCAACTCATCGACCGCATAGACCGCGGCCGCGACCGGTGGGGACATGTAGAGCCCAACCAAGTCGCGGATCTTCTCGATCAGATCGGGATCCGGGGAGACCTTGAACTCGTCTTGTCGCCACGGCTTGAGGCCGAACGCGCGCCAGATCTCGCTCACGGTCTGGCGGCTG
The DNA here is from genome assembly GCF_054653495.1 of Nocardioides sp. AN3. Lineage (NCBI taxonomy): Bacteria > Bacillati > Actinomycetota > Actinomycetes > Propionibacteriales > Nocardioidaceae > Nocardioides > Nocardioides sp. AN3. The sequence continues at coordinate 217 of NZ_BAAIGC010000046.1, read as the reverse complement.
ATGCCGTGTCGCTCGGCCAGCGCCCGAGTCGACCAGTGGGTGGCGTCCTTCGGCGTGGTTTCGAGGGCACTAGGGACGCGGTCGTGGGTGGCAGCGAAGGGCGCGCGGCCGGCCCGCTTCGGCGGACGAGGGACTCCCCCACAGCGCGAGGTCGGGGCTACGACCCGCGCCGCCCCGACCCCCACCTTCGTCGTGCGCTCCTCGCGGTGCGCCGACT
>NZ_BAAIGC010000045.1:0-28681 GCF_054653495.1 Nocardioides sp. AN3 | reverse complement strand
ATGGCCCCGACGCGGGTGAGGGCGCATGGACGGTAGCCGATCATCACACGCAGGGCTACCTGACCTTCACCGACACCAACGGGTTTACGAACGTTTACCAAGCCATCGGTTCGTCCGTCACCGCGTCCGGCACGACCACCACGTACGCGGGTGTCGCCGACGCCGCCGGCGATGGCGTTGTCGTCACGATGACCGTCCCGACCACCGGTACCAGTTCGATCGCGATGACCGACTCCGACGGCACGGTCACTACCTTCACCCAGTCGGGAAGCACGTGGCAAAGCACCTCTGTCACTGAGCCGGGCTCGCGTACGCAAAGCACCTTTGGGTACTACACCAGCGGTGCGTTGAACGGCCTGGTCAAGCGGATCCTCGCTCCAGTCCCCGCCAACGTGACATGTACCGACGCCAACGCGGACACCACGCCCGGCTGTCGCTCCCTGGTCCTGGATTACGGGACACCAGTCGGCACGGCTGCCGGGACGGTCCGGCTTCTTGACGTGCGGGCCTCCCTTCCGCAAACCAGCGGCCTTTCCAACCAGAAGACCGTCGCCCAGTACACCTACAACAGCGCTGGATACCTGACCGAAGCGTGGGACCCGCGAACCGGGCTGGTCGGCCAGGCTCTCAAGACGACGTACTCGTACGATGGCACCTCACGACTCTCTACGATCACCCCTCCTGGTGAGCGCACCTGGACCCTCTTCTACGACAGTGCGTACCGGGTGAGCAAGGTGCAGCGCACCGTTCCGGTCGGCAATCCCATTTCCGGGGTCAGTGACACGACTGCAACCACCACTATTGTTTATGACCTGCCAAACAGTCTCACCGGCGTCGACTATCCCGACCTGACTGCCACTGCGTCGTGGGGGCAGACTCGCAGCGTGCCGTCGCCGGGGAGCGGTACCGCGATCTTCGAGCCCGACCATGTCCCGGCCGGCACGACTAAGGACACCGTCGCTGCGAGCGACTGGAAATACGCCACACTGCACTTCCTCGACGTCAACGGCCGCGAAACAAACTCCGCCACCTACGGCGCTGCGTCGGCGAACGATCACTGGCTGATCGACAGCACCCAGTACGACTCCAACGGCAACACCGTCTGGCAACTCTCAGCCGGCAACCGTGCCCAGGCGCTCTCGCCCAACTCCGACACTGACGCGGCTGTAGCCGCCATGACCAGCCAGGCAGACCGGGCGAACCTGCTCGCTTCCACAACGGCCTACAATCCGGCCGACCCTTCGGAGGTCACCGACACCTACGGACCCACACACCCCATCAAGTTGGCCAATGGCAGCACCATCGACGGACGTGTCCACGTGAGCACGGTCTATGACGAGGGCGCCCCGAACGGTGACGTCGCGGTCAGCGGAACGGCGTACCGGCTGCCGACGACTGTGACGACCACTGCGTACGACACCAATACAGCAGTGCAGTCGGACGTCACGACAGATGCCGACGTTAGCATCGTTCACACCGGCTACGACGCTATTGGTGGCATGGCCACCAAGGGCTGGGACCTCGGCCTCGCGACCACCTCGACTGTCCAGATGGGTTCGGCGCCGTCGTCGAATGATCTCGTAACTAAGTCCATCTATGACGCGGACGGCCGCCTCATTGAACAGCGACTGCCAGGCGCCACCACCGCAGACGCCAACGGAACCAGCCCACGTACTACCAAGACGACCTACTACTCCGCTACTGGGAGTGGGGACTGCGTCTCCCCAACCGCAGCGGGCCTGGTCTGCAAGTCGGCCCCTGGCGGCCAGCCCAGCGGCACCACGGCGGGCAGCCCGCTTCCGACGACTGTCACGGTCTACGACTTCTATGGGAACCCGACCAGCAGAGTCGAGACTTTCACCAGTGACGGCACCGGCGGACCCACCGCACCCACCCGGACCACGAGCACCGTCTACGACGCAGCCGAACGAGTGATCCAGACGTCGGTAACTACAGCGCACGTCTCTGGCAGCCAACCGGTCGATGATGTGTCCTACGCCTACGATCCGTCTACCGGTCGCCAGACGTCGCAGAGCACTGGTTCGGGCACCAGCCAGAAGTCGATCACAACGAGTTACGATCTTGCGGGGCAGGTGTCGCTCTACAAAGACGCCACAGGCGACAAGACCTACACCGGCTACGACATCGATGGCCGAGTGGTCTCTCGCGTAGATGCGAAGGGCGCGACCACCTGGACCTACGATAACTCCAGCGAGCATCGCGGTCTGGTCACGGTCCAGCGGCATGCTGGTGCCCCGGTATCTACCGACAGCCTCGGACACACCGGAACGGTCACAGACGGCAATCTCGATCTCAGTGCAACGGCGGAGTTTGGGTTCACTGCCTCCTACAACCTCGATGGCGTCCAGAGCACCGAGGGCTTCCCTAATGGCGTGACCGCAACCGGCCGCTACGACAATACCGGAGATGAGATCGGCCTGACGTACGCGAATGGTGCAACGACGTGGATGGCCTTCACCCACAGAGCAGACGCCTTCGGACGAATCGCGACCAGATCGAGTAGCGTTGCCGGTCAGACTGCTTCCTCCCAGACCTTCGCTTATGACCACGCCGGACGCCTAGTCCAGGTCCAAGACACCGTTGGACCGGCCATCAGCGGCAGCGGCAGTAGTTGCACCACGCGCCAGTACGGGTTCGACCAGCACTCCAACCGCACCAGCCTGGCCACATACCCGGCTGGCGCGGGGGGCACCTGCTCAACCACCACATCGGCGACGACTGTCACCTCGACCTTCAATGAGGCAGACCGAATCACCGGTACATGCGACACCGTCACCGGAACTGGCACGTACTGCTACGACCCGATGGGCCGCACGCTGACCGTCCCGTCCAACGATGCTATCGGCACAGCGACGCATGCCTCCGCCACAGGCCAACTCTCGATTACGTATCTCAACAATGACCTGGTCGCGACCCAAGCACAGGGGACGGGAGTAACGAAACAGACGGCCGCGTTTGATATCGACGTGCAGCAAGATCGCTTTAGCAAGACGACCATTAGCGTCGGAAGCCCCACGACGAGTACAACCGTCATGACAAGGCATTATGACGACAACAGTGACGTTCCTGCGTGGACTGACACCACGGTGTCCGGAGATGCAACGTCTTCCTGGACAGCGTACGTGCCAGGTATCAACGGTAGCCTTGCGGCATCGGTCTCAAACCTGGGGGTTGCAAAGGTTGCGTTGCAGGACCTCGACGGCGACATCGTGGCAGAGGTCCCCCTGGACGGGTCTGAGGCGGATGTACTGTCCAGTTTCGCCGAAAGTACCGAGTTCGGAGCACCGCGAAACGTTTCGAAGGAGATTTCTCCTTACGGTTGGCTGGGTGCAAATATGCGATCCAATGACGCATTGGGCGGCACATTAATAATGGGTGCCCGTCTCTATAATCCAGCAACCGGTCGATTCCTTTCCGTCGATCCCATCGCAAATGCCAACGCGAATAACTATGTCTACCCGCAAGACCCCATCGGAAACGACGACCTTTCCGGGAAGCGTCCGTCGAGCGACGAGGACGGCCACTACTACGTAGATCGAGTCTGGACGATGATAAGTACCAGGAAGATCCGCGGGCACACGTTTGGGAAGATCCGCAGGTTCCGATACTTAGGTTCATATGGAGGTACGATGCGGATCGACGAAACGATCATGAGGTATCGTAAGTGGATCCACAGCATGCATACGACTTACATTGTTGGCGCAATGTTTGAAGATCGGCACATTTTCCGTGCTTTCAAAGAGAATTGTAATGTTATTTGCAGGAAGTGGGACGAGCCTGCGGGATATTACGTCGTTGAAGAGACGATCTGGTTATAGGTCGGGAGCGTTGAGTGAACGACAACTTTGAGGATGAGCCGCCCAAGGGCGACGGTCAATTACCGCCCTCGGAATTTTCGGACCCCGACGAGTTTGGGGTCTTGACGCAAGAAGGCGCGGAGCGGCTCTCTCGGGAACGAGGGTTCCTGCGTCGCTATGAGGAGGCTTATTTGGCGTCAGAAGAGCGCATTCGGGGAAAGTTTCGAATGAGTCACGAAGACGCTCTCGCGATCGTGCGCGAGGAACACTCGAACCGCGGCCTATCATTGCCGGAAGGAGCAGCCGTTCTTACGGCCGAAGGAATCCGCCGACCTTATACACTGCTGTTGTCGCGACCGGTGCGTGCGCTCCTGCGCCAGCGACGCTTGGAGGCAGGAAAAAGCCGATGGAAATGGTTCTTCGAATCTAGGCATGGATGATCTGGACCATATGCCGCGTCGCCACCTCCGGCGACACCCATGACCCCTCGAAGGGCTCCGGATCTCGGGGCGTCCTGCCCGTCCCGACGCCAACTCGGGTCGTGCTAGGGATCTCTACGTCCGCTCCCAGCGGTGCCAGCGCTCTACTCTTCGGCGTTCGGTTGATCCGGGAGACTCGCCAACCACGCGAGTTCCTGCTCCACGACCCAGTCGTCCAGGCCGAGCAATGACTCCGACAGCCGGCGAATGCTCTGGCTCTCCCAGGCGCTCGTGACGCCTCGGTGGGCCTCGTAGAGGTCCTCGCGGAAGAAGTCGTCAGGCCCAGTGGACTCAGTGGACTCGTCGGAGATCTTCACCCGCTTCGCTAGTGCCATGTTGGTTCTGGAGATCACGAAGTTCGTGAGTTGGTCGAACCCGTAGTCCGGGATCCTCAAAGCCTCAGGATTCGCCTCGGCGTAGGCCAGGTCACCCGCCAGACGTGGCACGCGCACCTCGGGGACACTGCACCAGGGGACATCGCCGTCCTCGACGTTGACGATGAACCAACCATGGTCACCTAGCGGCGGGCACTGGCCGTCGTAATCCCCCAAGTCGACGTGAACGTGGCCACCGCCGGCGTCGAGCACGAGGACTGCGGGCCGATCGCCGATCCAGGCATCTTCGTCGGTCGTCAGGTGTCCTGCGACCAACAGTGTGCCCTGATCCCAGTCGGGCTGTCTGATGCGCGGCTGGATGGCAATGCTAGTCGGCCACTTGGTCAGCATGTCGAGGATGTCCCACCCGTCAGGTCCGCTCGGGAGGAGTCGCTGAAGCCTGGAGAGGTCGGGGCGATCGCCCGAAAGGGCCAGTGATGGCGTTCCGAGCCGGTCGTAGTACTCCACGGCCTCATCCTTCCATCGGGTTCGAGACGAGGTGGCTGGTTCCCGCACCTCCGCGTTATCCCGCGCTCAAGAGGCGAAGATCGCGTCCACGCGATGCTGGAGATGGAACAGGGCGAAGGGCGGTACCGCTTCGTCGAACCGGTGGTGTGCGGTCTGGAACGTCGCGTCGATGTTTGCATTGGCCGCCTTGTCGAACGCGGCGGCTGGGTTTGAGATCGTCTTGGTGACGACCGACAGCCACGCCTTGTTGTGTTCGCCGTACGCGGCACGTGCATCTCGGAGGGCGCCGTGCCACGGCAGCACACCGACATGTTGAACGTCCGCCCCAGACGTTTGGAGGTTAACGAGATCGGATGCGGCTGATGCGGAGATTTGGGTGCGAACGGTCTGGTTGAGAGCCTGACAGTCCGTCGATGTGATTGGCCCTGATGACGAGCACTCATTGACGTATGGGGTGACGTCGTCTGAGAGGTCGGTCTTGAAACGCTCCATCGCTGTCTCGGACCGATGCATAGCGTCGAGGAGGTGATCCATCTCCCGGTTGCGTTCGTACCAGTCGGCGACGAGAAGTAGTGCAACGACCGCGGCACCGATCAGCGCGAACCGTAGCCAACGGCGGCGTTTGCCTGTCGTATTGGGCCCTGGGGGAACACCCCGACTCGGGACGGGTCCGGTGTGCTCGCTCACAGTTGCAGGCTAATGCGACGGCGTCTGACGGATCGGCGCTTTGATGACAACCGGCCCGAGGCCCTCTCGTCAGCGCCACCAACTTCGGTTGCGCCTATCTGGTCATCTCGACCGGTTTGGGGCACCGTGGGAACGTGACCACCGCCCGCAGGCGCTCAGCCGCCATTCCCGCCGGCAGCCACGTGCCGGTCCCGGACCTGCGCCCTGGGCACGTCATCGGAGCCAGTGGGATCCGAACGATCATCTCCGAAGGCACCGACCATGGCGCCTACCGCTCGTTCGTGGTGCGGTACGTCAACGGCGAGCAGCGGATCGAGTCTTGGCCGAGCGACAGCACCGTGCTGGTCGTGGGCACCGATCGGGACGTTCGGCGCCAGAACCGCCGCCTACGGCCGGCTTGATCGCTGGCGCTTCTTACCGCAGCGATCACGGATGGATACAACACACATGGGTGGTCGCGTGGTATTGGCTGCCTGTGATCGCTGGTCGGACCGACCATCCGTATGAGCGGAGCGAGGCAGGTCGACACGCGCGGGGTGACCAGATGTTGAACCCCTGGTTCGGGCGGGTCAGATTCGACGCCACCCCCGCCGAAGGTGGCCGAAGATGTCGATCTTGGTTGCTACATGTTTGCTACACGAGCAACAAAAACACCCCCAGGTCTCCGAAGGAGTCCAAAGGGGTGTTTTTGCAGGTCAGACGGCCTTTTGATCGCTCCTGCGCTTAGCCGACGTTCGCTGACATCAGATGTCGTAGTAGAGCTCGAACTCGTGCGGGTGCGGACGCTGCTGCACCGGCAGGATCTCGTTCGTCTTCTTGAAGTCGATCCAGGTCTCGATCAGGTCGGAGGTGAAGACGTCCCCGACGGTGAGGAAGTCCTGGTCGGCCTCGAGTGCGTCGAGCACGGCGCTGAGCGAGGTCGGGACCTGGTTGATCTCGGCCATCTCGTCCGGCGGCAGCTCGTAGATGTCCTTGTCGATCGGCGCGGGCGGCTCGATCTTGTTCTGGATGCCGTCGATGCCCGCGAGCAGCAGCGCCGAGAAGGCGAGGTAGGGGTTCGAGGACGGGTCCGGGAACCGGGTCTCGATGCGCTTCGCCTTCGGGTTGGAGCCGGTGATCGGGATCCGGACGGCGGCCGACCGGTTCCGCGAGGAGTAGACCAGCGAGATCGGGGCCTCGAAGCCGGGAACCAGGCGGTGGTAGGAGTTCACCGTCGGGTTGGTGAAGGCGAGCAGCGCGGGGGCGTGCTGCAGGATGCCGCCGATGTACCAACGGGCCATGTCGGAGAGGCCGCCGTACCCTGCCTCGTCGTAGAACAGCGGCTCGCCGGCGTTCCAGATCGACTGGTGCACGTGCATGCCCGAGCCGTTGTCGCCGAAGATCGGCTTCGGCATGAAGGTGACGGTCTTGCCGGCCTGCCAGGCGGTGTTGCGGATGATGTACTTGAACTTCATCACGTCGTCCGCCGCCTTGAGCAGCGTGTCGAAGCGGTAGTTGATCTCTGCCTGACCCGCGGTGCCGACCTCGTGGTGGGCACGCTCGACCTCGAGGCCGACCTGCTCGAGGTTCTTGACCATCACGTCGCGCAGGTCGGCGAAGTGGTCGGTCGGGGTGACCGGGAAGTAGCCGCCCTTGTAGCGGACCTTGTAGCCACGGTTGTCGCGCTCGAACGAGTCGCCGGTGTTCCAGGCGCCTGCGTAGGAGTCGATCTCGTAGTAGCCGGCGTTCTGACGTGTCTCGAACTTGACGTTGTCGAAGATGTAGAACTCGGCCTCGGGGGCGAAGAACGCGGTGTCGCCGATGCCGGTGGTCGAGAGGTAGGCCAGCGCCTTGCGCGCGATGTTGCGCGGGTCGCGGCTGTAGGCCTCGCCGGTGATCGGGTCGTGCACGAAGAAGTTGAGCACCAGCGTCTTGGCGGCGCGGAACGGGTCGACGAACGCGGTCGTGACGTCGGGGAAGAGCGCCATGTCGGACTCGTTGATCGCCTGGAAGCCGCGGATCGAGGAGCCGTCGAAGGCGAGGCCGTTCTCGAAGACCTCCGGGCCGAAGGACGAGGCCGGCACGGTGAAGTGCTGCATGATGCCGGGAAGGTCGACGAAGCGGATGTCGATCATCTCGACGCCTTCGTCCTTGATGAACTTGAACAGCTCATCGGAGTTGCTGAACATTCGTCCTCCTTGGCTGTGGCGCCTGTCGGCACAGCCTGCGTGATGATGAGGGGTGACGCCACAGCTGCGCTGCTGTCGTGTCGTGTCTGCACGGTAGGCAGGGGCAGTTGCGCCCCCGTGTCGGAATTGTTTCAGCCATGTAACAGGTTCCCGGTGACCGGGGTCCAGTTCTGCGCACCTAGGCTTGCGGTCCGTGACCGACCCGACCTTCCCGACCGCCTCCTGGACCCGCCGTGGCGTCGCGCTGCTCGTCGACTGGCTGGCGTGCTCGTTGGTCGTCTCCGCCTTCCGCGGGCCGGCGTCGCTGCCGATCGTCGGTGGGTTCGTCGCCGACCACCCCGACACCGCCGCGTCCTGGTGGGTCCTGGGCCTGTACGTCGCCGAGTCGGCCGTGCTGACGGCGCTGGCGGGCGGCTCGTTCGGCAAGCTCGCGACGCGGCTTCGGACCGTGCGGGTCGACGGCGACCCGCGGCCCCTGGACCTGCTGCGGTCGCTCGCGCGGCAGATCATGATCGCCGCCGTGATCCCACCGCTCATCTTCCGGCCGGACGGCCGCGGCCTGCACGACCTCGCCGCCGGCACCGCGACGGTCACGCTCGAGACCTTCCGCAGCCGGAGCAGCGCCTAGGCTCGACTCAACGACCCCGCAGGTTGCCGCGCATGCCCTTCATCGAGGTCGGGACGGGTCCCTTGGGGAGGGGAACCTTCCCGCGGGTCGCGTCGATGGCCTTGAGGCGGTTGAGGATGTCGGTGATCTCGGCCGGCTTCACCTTGCGACCGAGCTTGGTGACGTGGCGCACGAGCTTGGGCAGCGGCACCTGGCCCTCGCCGTCGCCGACGAGGACCTCGCTGACCGGCACCTCGTAGAGCACACGCTCGTGACGCTTCCGCTCGCTGGTGAGCAGCGGGCGCAGGCGGGTGGGGTTGCCCTCACCGACGAGCACGATGCCCGGAGGGCCGACGACGCGGTGCACGACGTCCTGTTGCTTGTTGAACGCGACGGCCGGCTCGGTCGTCCAGCCACGGCGCAGCATGGTGAGGGCGGCCGCAGCACCGCCGGGCTGGCCCTCGAGACGCTTGTACGCCGCCCGCTGGGCCCGGCGGCCGAAGACGATCATGGTCAGCAGCACGCCGCCGAGGATCGCGCCGAGGATCGACATGACGAGCCCGAGCACGCCGTTGCCGGGCAGCACCCAGAACACGACGAACCCGACAACCGCGCCGAGCGCGAAGGACCCAAGGAGCCACAGACCGATCGACGGGTCTGACTGCTTGGTCAGCCGATAGGTCTCGATGATCTGCCGACGACGGCTCATGGTGCTCGGATCGACCTGTGACATGGGGTGCTCTCTCGGTGCTCTCTGGTCGGGCTCGGGTCGGACGGGAAGGGTCAGGCGGAGAGGCCCTCGCGGGCATCGACGGCCTGACGGTAGAGGCGGCCGGCTCGGTACGACGAGCGCACCAGCGGACCGGACATGACGCCGGAGAAGCCGATCTGGGTGGCCTCGGCCTGCAGCTCGACGAACTCCTCCGGCTTGACCCACCGCTCCACCGGGTGGTGGCGCACGCTGGGACGCAGATACTGCGTGATCGTGACCAGCTCACACCCGGCGGCGTGCAGGTCGACCAGCGCCTGGGAGACCTCCGCGCGGGTCTCGCCCATCCCGAGGATCAGGTTGGACTTGGTGACCAGCCCGAAGTCACGCGCCTGGGTGATCACCTCCAGGGACCGCTCATAGCGGAACGCCGGCCGGATCCGCTTGAAGATCCGCGGCACCGTCTCCACATTGTGGGCCAGCACCTCCGGACGCGACTCGAACACCTCCGCCAACAGGTCCGGCCTGCCGTTGAAGTCGGGGATCAGGTTCTCCACCCCGGTCGCCCCGCCCTCCATGTCGGCAGTCAGGTCGTGGATCGCACGGACCGTCTCGGCATACAACCACGCCCCACCATCGGGCAGGTCGTCGCGGGCGACCCCGGTGATGGTGGCATAGCGCAGCCCCATCGACCGCACCGACTCCGCCACCCGGCGCGGCTCGTCACGGTCCAAAGGCGCCGGCTTGCCGGTGTCGATCTGGCAGAAGTCACAGCGCCGGGTGCACTGGTCACCACCGATGAGGAAGGTCGCCTCCCGGTCCTCCCAGCACTCGAAGATGTTGGGACAGCCCGCCTCCTGACAGACCGTGTGGAGACCTTCGGACTTCACCAGGCTCTGCAGGTGCTTGTACTCCGGGCCCATCTTCGCCCGGGTCTTGATCCACTCCGGCTTCCGCTCGATCGGAGTCTCCGCGTTGCGGACCTCGAGCCGGAGCAGCTTGCGACCTTCGGGTGCTGGCGCAGTCGTCACCTGCCCAGCCTACGCCGAGCCCCCTCTTCAGCCGCAGTCGGGAGCGAGCCGGCGGAACCCGTCGCGATCAGGCCCGCGACGGCGTCAGCAGCTCGATGCGCGGGCCGTGCGCCGGCTCCGGCTTCGCGTCGTAGTCGGGCGTCGCCTGGTAGGGCTCCCACGCGAGGAAGCTCTCGATGTGACGCTGCAGCACCGGCAGTGCCTCGTCGACGGTGATGTCGCGTCCGGTCTCGAGGCTCAGCGTCGTGACGCCTGCGTCGGAGATCCCACACGGAACGAACCGGTCATACCACTCCAGGTCGACATCGCAGTTGAGCGCGATGCCGTGCATCGTGACGCCCTTGCTGACACGCAGCCCGATCGCGCCGACCTTGCGCTCGGCACCCGTGGCGTCCTCGTGCAGCCAGACCCCGCTGCGTCCCGGGACCCGCGCCGTCGTGACCCCGAAGTCGGCACAGGTGAGGATCATCGCCTCCTCGAGGCGGCGGACGAAGTCGACGACCTTCACGTGGCTGGGGAGCCTGACGATCGGGTAGGCCACGAGCTGACCCGGCCCGTGGAAGGTGATCTTGCCGCCGCGGTCGACGTCGACCACCGGAGCGCCGTTGGTGTCGACCGGTCGCTCGTGCGGGTCGGTCCGCTTGCCCGCGGTGAAGACCGGCGGATGGTCGAGCAGCAGCACGGTCCCGGGCCGCGCCCCGGCAACCACCTCGGCATGGACCTTCCGCTGGAGCTCCCACGCCTCGACGTAGTCGATGGTTCCGATCGCCTCGAAGAGCAGCTCCGTCACGTGGCGAGCCTACCGCCGTCCAGCGCGGCGCTCAGGACCGCCGTCACGTCGCCGTCACGGAACTCGTAGCCGGCGGCGGTGAGCGCGTCAGGCCGAGCGTCGACGGATCCGAGCAGCTCGGGGGAGAGCCTGCCCGCACCCAGGCGGATCGCCGCGGACGGCATCGCGACGAGGGACTTGCGATGGACCGCCCGGGCCAGCTCGTCGGTGAACTCGCCGTTCGTCGGCGTGTGCGGGCAGGTGATGTTCACCGGCCCGGCCAGGTCGCCCTCGACGACGTGGACGACGCCCCCGACCCAGTCTCGTAGCGACACCATCGGCATCCGCTGCCGACCGTCGCCGATGCGTGCGCCGAGCCCGACCCGGAACAGGGGGAGGAGCTGCCTGAGCGGGGCTGTCGACCGGTCGATCACCGGGCTCGTGCGCAGGAACACCACTCGCCCGCCGGCGTCGACGGCAGTCTGCGCCGCGGCCTGCCAGTCGCGGCATACCTGCGTCATGAGCGTGTGGCCCCGGCTGTCGGCCGACTCGTTGACGGGTTGCTGGCCGTGGTCGCCGTACCAGCCGACGGCATTGCCCGCGAGGAACGCCGGCCGCCTCGCGCTCGCGGCGATCGTCTCGGCCAGCACCCGGGTCGTCGTGACGCGGCTCTCGCGCAGACGCTGCGACCAGCGCTGCGAGTGCGGGTTGCCCATCGTCGGGCTTCCGGCGAGGTTGACCACCGCATCGGCCGACTCGACGACGTCGGGGTCAATCAGCCCCGAGTAGGGGTCCCAGGTCGACTCGCCGTCGCGTGCCGGTCGTCGCACGAGCGCCACCACCTCGTGCCCTCGCCTCCGCAGCGCGTCGACCAGATGCGACCCGAGGAAACCCGACGACCCGGCGATGAGGACGCGTGCCATGGCCTCAACCTACCGGCCGACTCGGCGCGCCTTTGCGCCCGGGACGGCTCGACTCGGCGCTTCTTCACTGCTGAGACGACTCGAGTCGGCGCATCCTCACAGCGAATGTGTGAAGATGCGCCGACTCGGCGTCGTCACGGCGTCAAGTTGCGCCGACGCGGCGGTCAGACCTCGAAGACGCCCGCCTCGAGGCGCTTCTTGACGTCCTGCAGGAAGCGGCCGGCGTCGGCGCCGTCGACCAGCCGGTGGTCGTAGGTCAGCGCCAGGTAGACCATGTGACGCACCGCGATGGTCTCGCCGAGGTTCGGGTCGTCGATGACGACGGCGCGCTTCACGACGGCGCCGGGGCCGAGGATCGCGACCTGCGGCTGGTTGATGATCGGCGTGTCGAACAGGGCGCCGAAGCTGCCGAGGTTCGTGATCGTGAAGGTGCCACCCGAGAGCTCGTCGGGCGTGATCTTGTTGGTCCGGGTGCGCTCGGCGACGTCGGAGATCTTCTTCGCCAGGCCGGCGATCGAGAGGTCGCCCGCGTCCTTGACGACCGGCGTGAGCAGGCCGCGCTCGGTGTCCACGGCGAACGCGATGTTCTCGCGGTCGTAGTAGGTGACCTCGCCCGCCTCGGCGTTGAGGTTGGCGTTGAGCTTGGGGTGCTGCTTGAGCGCGTCGATCGCGGCCTTGGCGAAGAACGGCAGGTAGGTCAGCTTCACGCCCTCACGCGCCAGGAAGTCGGCCTTCGCCGAGTCCCGCAGGCGCGCGATGTTGGTGACGTCGACCTCCATAACCTGCGTGAGCTGGGCGGAGGTGTGCAGCGACTCCGTCATGCGGTCGGCGATGACCTTCCGCAGGCGGCTGACCTTCTCGGTCGTGCCGCGCAGCGGCGACGGCGTGCTCGACGGCGCGGCTGCCGGGGCGCCGGCGGTCGGAGCGGCGGGAGCAGCGGTCGGCGCGGCCGCAGCCTTGGCCGCCTCGGCGGCGGCCAGCACGTCCTCCTTGCGGATGCGACCGCCCACCCCGCTCCCGTTGACAGAGGTCAGGTCGACGCCGTGCTGCGCGGCGAGCTTGCGCACGAGCGGCGTCACATAGCCGTGACCGTCGCCGGCGTTCGCAGCGGGCTCCGCCGGGGCAGCAGGAGCGGGCGCCGGAGCGGCAGCGGGGGAGGCGGGAGCGGCTGGTGCCGGCTGCTCGGCCTGGGCGGGTGCGGTCTGGGCTGGCTCTGCCTGAGCTTGCGTGGGCTCGGGCTGGGTGGGCTCGGGCTGGGTGGGCTCGGGCTGGGTGGGCTCGGGCTGCGCGGGCTCGGGCTGGGTGGGCTCGGGCTGGGTGGGCTGAGCGGGAGCGGCGGAGGCGTCGCCGACGACAGCGAGCTCGGCGCCCACCTCGACGGTCTCGTCCTCCGAGACCTTGATCTCGAGGAGCGTGCCGGCCACGGGAGACGGGATCTCGGTGTCGACCTTGTCGGTCGAGACCTCCAGCAGCGGCTCGTCGACGGCGACGCTGTCACCGACCTGCTTGAGCCAGCGGGTGACGGTGCCCTCGGTCACCGACTCGCCGAGCGCGGGGAGCGTGACGGAGGTGCCGGAGCCCGCGGCGGGCTTCGTGCCGGCGTCGGGCTGCACGGCCTCCTCCTCGGGACGCGTCGGCGCCGAGGCTGCCTCCGGGGCCTGGACCTCCGGCTCCTGGGTGGCGGGCTCCTGGGTGGCGGGCTCCTGGGCGGCCGGCGCGGACGCCTCGGGGGCCTGTCCGTCATTGCTCTGGGAGCCGGCCTCGTCGGCGGCACCGACGAGAGCGAGGACGGCACCGACCTCGACGGTGTCGTCCTCATTGGCGCGGATCTCGATCAACGTCCCGGCGATGGGCGAGGGGATCTCCGTGTCGACCTTGTCGGTCGAGACCTCCAGCAGCGGCTCGTCGACGGCGATGGGGTCGCCGACGTTCTTGAGCCAGCGCGTGACGGTTCCCTCGGTGACGGACTCGCCGAGTGCCGGGAGTGTGACTTCAGTGGCCAATGCAGTTCCTTCGCTCGCCTCTGTGGATGCGCCTGTGATCGGAGTGGTCCGGGTTACCGCCCGGCGCCCATCTTTGCACCCCGGCAGGTGTGGTCGTCACCGGGGCGCTTACCGGCAAGTCACCTTCGACCGCGGCTGGGACGAGGCAGACTTGGCTCATGTCGTTCCTCGACCGATTCCGTCGCGGCACGGGTGTCCGGATGAAGCGTCCCGCCCGTGACGCCCGCCGCACCGGCTCGACCCGTGTCCGCGCGGCCGATGACGCCGACGTCGCGCACCTGGCCGACTTCATCGCCTCTCGCAGAGGCGTCGAGGGGTTCGTCGAGCCCCGCACCGCGGTGAGCGACGTGACGCTGCTGCTGGTGGCCTACGACGGCGAGTGGACCCGCCGGCGCGTGCCCTCGGCGCAGTGGGCCCACCGGTTCTGCAACGACCACATGACGCCGTCCTACGACGCGGCGGTCGTCGGCATCCCGCAGCGCATGCGTGACTACAACCGCCGCAAGAAGCAGCAGGGGCTCTAGCCCTCCGACGTGAGCGCCAGCGCCCGCACGTAGTCCACGAGGGTCGCGACCGCGGCGCCCGTGCCGCCGGAGGTGAGGTGACCGTTCGGGCCGCCGGCGTTGTACGACGGCCCCGCGATGTCGAGATGCGCCCACGGCAGCCCATCGGTGAACTCCCGGAGGAACGCCGCCGCGAAGAGACCGCCGCCCCACCGGACCCAGTCGTGCTGGGCGAGGTCGGCGATCTTCGAGGAGCGGATGCGCTCCTCCATGATCTCGGGGATCGGCATCGGCCAGCTCTCCTCGCCGGCGGTGGTCGCGGCGGCCAGGACTGCCTCGACGACCTCCGCCGAGCCGAGGACGCCGGTGATCCGGTCACCGAGGGCGGCGACCATGTGCCCGGTGAGGGTGGCGACGTCGATGACCACGTCTGGTCCGACCTCGGTCGCCCGGACCAGCGCGTCGGCGAGGATCAGCCGTCCTTCGGCGTCGGTGTTGCTGATCTCCACGGTGGTGCCGCCGTAGAGGCGCAGCACGTCACCGGGCCGCGTGGCCGACCCGGACACCATGTTCTCCGCCATCGGGGCGAACGTCGAGAGCCGCACCGGGAGCCCCAGTGCCGCGACAGCGAGGGTCGCCTGCACGACGGCGGCCGCACCCGCCATGTCGGTCTTCATGTCGTGCATCGTGTTGCCCGGCTTGAGCGTCAGGCCGCCGGAGTCGAACGTGATGCCCTTGCCGACCAGAGCGACGTGCGCGAGCGCGTCGGCCGGCTCGTAGGTCAGCTCGACGAGACGCGGCGCAGCCGCTGAGCTCCCACCGACGCCGAGGATGCCGCCACAGCCGAGCTCGGCCAGCGCACGCTCGTCGTGGACGGTGACCCCGACCTGGGGCGCGCCCTTCGCCGCCCGCTTGTTCGTCGCGACGACCGCCGCGACAACGGCATCCGCGAACAAGGGCGGGGTCAGGTCGTTGGCGGGCATGTTGACCCAGTCGCGCGTGGCGGCGACCGCGGCCGCGACGACCTGGGCCTCCTCGAAGGCCGTCTGCCCGTCCTTGCGCCGGGCCAGGGGGCTGAGCACGATCACCTCACCCGGCCCGTCGCCGTTGGCGGCCAGCTTGTAGCCGGTGAACGCATACCCACCCAGCGTGTGTCCCTCCGTCACGGCTCGGACGAGCTCGGGGGAGTCGGCCGGGAGGGCGAGCGCGACCGAGGTCGCGTTCGGGACGGCGCGGGCGGCAGCACCGGCAGCTCGGCGTACCGCGTCAGCGCTCACCTCAGGTCCGAGCCCTGCCAGCACCAGGAGCCCGGTCGCGAGCGAGTCGCCGGCGGGCACCCGGACCACCTCGCCGGCCTTCCCGGTCACGCCGAGGGTGGCCAGCAGCGGGCGCAGCCGGCGGCCGAGCGCGGCGCCCACGTCGTCGGCGCCCGGGGCCAGCGCCGGCCCCTTCGGTCCCTGCACGACGCCGACGACGACCGCCTCGGCGCGCGTCTTGGCCGGGCTGGCGGTCCTCAGGCTGTAGTGGGCGCTGCGTGTCACGTGGCGCAGATTACCCGCGGCGGCCCCGACGGCCGCCTGCGGTAGTTTGCGCGCTATGTCCGACGATCTCCTGCAGTCGCCGCTCCACGACCGACATGTCGCGCTGGGGGCCAAGTTCGCCGAGTTCGGCGGCTGGTCCATGCCTCTCGAGTACGCCGGCGCCGGCGTCGTCAAGGAGCACACCGCGGTGCGCGAGTCCGTCGGGCTCTTCGACGTCAGCCACCTCGGCAAGGCGATGGTGACCGGCGACGGTGCCGCCGAGCTCGTCAACGCCACCCTGAGCAACGACCTGCGCCGCATCGGCCCCGGCCAGGCGCAGTACACCCTCTGCCTTGACGACGAGACCGGCGGGATCGTCGACGACCTCATCGTCTACTACCGCGACGACGACCACGTCCTTCTCATCCCGAACGCCGCCAACACCACCGAAGTCGTCCGCCGCCTGACGGCGGCTGCGCCGGAAGGTGTCACCGTCAAGAACCACCACCGCGACTACGCCGTCCTCGCCCTGCAGGGCACGCGGTCCGACGAGCTCCTCGACCGTCTCGGCCTGCCGAGCGGGCACGACTACATGTCGTTCGTGGAGGCGGAGTTCGCGGGGGTCGGGGTGGTGGTCTGCCGGACCGGCTACACCGGCGAGCGTGGCTATGAGCTGGTCGCCGCCAACAGCGCCGCAGGCGAGCTGTGGGACCGGCTGCTCGAGGCCGGTCAGGAGCTCGGCATCCAGGCCTGCGGTCTGGGTGCGCGCGACACCTTGCGCACCGAGATGGGCTACCCGCTGCACGGCCAGGACATCTCCCTCGACACGACGCCCAACCAGGGTCGCCTGGGGTGGGCGGTGGGCTGGAAGAAGGACGCCTTCTGGGGCAAGGCAGCCGTGATCGCCGAGAAGGAGGCCGGCCCGAAGAGGATCCTGCGGGGGATCGTCGCCACCGGCCGAGGCATCCCTCGACCTCACATGCAGGCGTTCCTCAGCGCCGACGTCGCCGTCGGCGAGGTCACCTCGGGCACCTTCTCACCCAGCCTGAAGAAGGGCATCGGGCTGGCGCTGATCTCGACCGCGGTCAACCCGGAGGCCGAGATCACCGTGGACATCCGCGGTCGGCGCGAGGTCTTCGCGCTCACCCAGCCGCCGTTCCTCGACACCTCGGTCCGTGAGTCGTGAGCCTTCCTGACCTGCCGCCCACGTTCCGCCAGCCCGCGGCCACCGAGCGCCCCTGGTGGTGGCGCCTCGTCGACGCGTCGGGTGCCGAGGTCGCGGTCTCCACCGAGTACGCCGAGCAGCGGTTCGCCTCGCAAGGGGACGCCGAGTCCTGGGTGGGCGAGGTCTGGCGGGAGCTCGCCGACGAGGGCGTCGACGCCGTGGTGCTCTACGAGCACGACCGCGAGGTCTACGGGCCGATGTCCTTGCGACCCTGACCGCCCTGAAAGACTTCCTCCGGACCCGACCCGAGCCCCGAAGGAGATCGACTCAGTGGACCGGTTCTTCCGGATCAGCGACCGCGGCAGCAGCATCGGGACGGAGGTCCTCGGCGGCGTCGTGACGTTCGCGACGATGGCCTACATCCTCGTCGTCAACCCCTCGATCCTCGGAGCGATCCCGGACTCCGCGGGCAACACCCTCGACCACGCCCAGCTCGTCACGGTCACCGCGCTCGTGGCCGGCGTCATGACGATCGCGATGGGGCTGGTCGCGGACGTGCCGATGGCGCTGGCCGCCGGTCTCGGCGTCAACGCCTTCGTTGCCTTCACGCTGGTGGCGGGCCGAGGACTGACGTGGCCCGAGGCGATGGGCGTCATCGTGGTCGAGGGCGTCGTCATGCTCGTGCTCGTCCTCGTGGGCCTGCGCGAGGCGATCATGAACGCCATCCCCGACGGGATCAAGCGCGCCATCGCCGGCGGCATCGGTCTCTTCATCGCGCTCATCGGCCTCGTCGACGGCGGCATCGTCGAGCACCCCAAGAGCGGCACCATCGTCGCGCTCTCGGCCGGCTTCACGTCGTGGAACACGCTGGTCTTCGTCGTGGCGCTCGTCCTCATCGCCGTCCTCATGGCGTGGCGGGTGCCGGGTGCCCTGCTGATCGGCATCGCCGTGGCCTCGGCCGTCGGCATCGTGATCAACGCCGTCGCGAGCGGCACGCCGGTGCCCGGTGCCCAGCTGCCGCACAACCCGGTGGCCGCGCCCGACTTCGGGCTCGTCGGCGACTTCAGCCTCAGCTTCTTCGACGTCCTCGGTCTCGGTGCGGCGCTCGCACTCGTCGTGACCGTCCTGATGGCGAACTTCTTCGACGCGATGGGCACCGCACTCGCGATCGGTCGCGAGGCGAACCTCACCGACGCCCAAGGCCAGCTGCCTCAGATGCGTCGGGTGCTGATCGTCGAGTCGGCCGGCGCGATCGCAGGCGGGGCGGCCTCGGCCTCATCGAACACGATCTTCGTCGAGAGCACCGCAGGCGCCGCGCAAGGTGCACGCACAGGCCTGGCCAACATCGTCACCGGCGTGCTCTTCCTCCTGGCGATGTTCTTCGCTCCACTGGCCGGCATCATCCCGTCCGCGGCCACCGGTCCGGCCCTGGTGGTCGTCGGCGCGCTCATGATCAGCCAGGTCTCGGGGATCGACTGGGCCGACATGGGCATCGCGGTGCCGGCCTTCCTGACGATCGTGCTGATGCCGTTCACCTACTCGATCGCCAACGGCGTGGGCGCCGGCATGGTGCTCTACGTCCTCATCGCCCTCGGCCGCGGCCAGTGGCGCCGGATCCACCCGCTGATGGCGGTCGTGGCCGCGGTGTTCGTCTGGTACTTCCTCCGCGGACCGATCTGACCACCCAGGAGTACGCCGTGTCGCTGCCCTTCCGCCAGGTCGACGTGTTCTCGAGCGATCCGCTCCGGGGCAACCCCGTTGCGGTCGTGCACGCCGCGGACGAGCTGTCCGCCGAGCAGATGCATGCCTTCGCCCGCTGGACCAACCTCTCGGAGACGACGTTCCTCCTCGCCCCGACCGATCCGATGGCGGACTACCGGCTGCGGATCTTCACGCCGGGCGGGGAGCTGCCGTTCGCGGGACACCCCACGCTCGGGTCGGCGCACGCCTGGCTGGAGGCCGGTGGCGTGCCGGCGGCGGACCGACTCGTCCAGGAGTGCGGCCTCGGCTTGGTCGAGGTGCGGCGAGACGACGAGCGGCTCGCGTTCGCCGCGCCCGAGCTGCTGCGGTCCGGCCCGGCCTCGGAGGAGGACGTGGCGCGGGTCGCGGCAGGCCTGGGTCTGCGGCGCGATGACATCCTCGACGCCCGGTGGGTGGACAACGGCCCCGGCTGGGTCGCGGTGCTGCTGGCCGACGCGGGGGCCGTTCTCGCGGTCCGTCCCGACCCGGCGGTGCTCGGCGACTACAAGGTGGGCGCCGTCGGGATCTACCCGGAGGGCGACTGCGCCATCGAGGTCCGCGCGTTCTGCGGTGGCCTCGGCGTCGAGGAGGACCCGGTGACTGGCTCCCTGAACGCCGGCGTCGCGCAGTGGCTCACGACGAACGGCACCCTCCCGCCGTCGTACGTCTCCTCCCAGGGGACCGCCCTCGGCCGCAACGGGCGTGTGCACATCGAGACGGACGAGTCGGGCGTCATCTGGGTGGGCGGAGACACGCGGACGACCATCAGCGGCTCGGTCGATCTGTGACGGCCCGGACCACATAGGGTGAGGGCGTGCGCCAGTACCTCGACCTGATGCAGCGCGTCCTCGACGAGGGCGTCGAGAAGAGCGACCGCACGGGCACGGGCACGCTGAGCGTGTTCGGCCACCAGATGCGCTTCGACCTGTCCCAGGGCTTCCCACTGGTGACGACGAAGCGGATCCACACGCGGTCCGTCTTCGGTGAGCTGCTGTGGTTCCTGCGCGGCGACACGAACGTGAAGTGGCTGCAGGACCGCGGCATCACGATCTGGGACGAGTGGGCCGACGACAACGGCGACCTCGGCCCGGTCTACGGCGCCCAGTGGCGCAGCTGGCCCGCTCCGGACGGACGCCACATCGACCAGCTCGCCCAGGTGGTCGCCGACCTGCGCGCCAACCCCGACAGCCGCCGCCACATCGTGAGCGCATGGAACCCCGCGGCCATCCCCGACATGGCGCTCGCGCCCTGCCACAGCCTCTTCCAGTTCTACGTCGCCCCGCAGGCGGACGGTCCAGGCAGGCTGAGCTGCCAGCTCTACCAGCGCAGCGGCGACGTGTTCCTCGGCGTGCCGTTCAACATCGCGTCGTATGCGCTGCTGACCCACATGGTCGCCCAGGTCGTCGGGCTCGAGGTCGGCGACTTCGTCCACACGCTGGGTGACGCGCATCTCTACCTCAACCATCTCGACCAGGCGCGCCTCCAGCTCACCCGCGAGCCCCGGGCACTGCCGACGCTCGTGCTCAACCCGGCCGTCACCGAGATCGACGGCTTCGACCTCGAGGACATCAGCGTGGAGGGCTACGACCCCCACCCCGGCATCAAGGCGCCCATTGCTGTCTGAGGGGCCGGACGAGCAGCTCGCGATCCTCGGCAAGCGAGTCGTGCTCGTCGCGGCAGTGGCCGACAACGGGGTGATCGGGAAAGGTCCCGACATCCCGTGGCGGATCCCGGGCGAGCAGGCCGAGTTCAAGGCCCTCACGATGGGCCACACCCTCGTGATGGGTCGGACGACCTTCGAGTCCATCGGTCGCCCGCTCCCCGGCCGCACGACGGTCGTGCTGACCCGGGACCCGGCCTGGTCCTACGACGGCGTGCTGGTCGCGAACACGGTCGAGGAGGCCCTCGCACTCGCGGCGGGCCTGCCCGGCGACGTCATGGTCGTGGGAGGAGCCCAGGTGTATGCCGCGGCCATGCCGTACGCCGACCGCCAGGTGCTCAGCCGCGTCCGTCTCACGCCCGACGGCGACGTGCGCTACCCGGACTTCCCTGTCGAGGAGTGGACGGAGACGGCCCGCGAGCCCCACGAGCTCTACGACCGCGTGTTCCTCGACCGACATCCGACGACGAGCGTCTGACGGACCGCGACTCGCCCGCTTCATCCCCGCTGGCAGGCTGGCCGCATGGACCTGCGCATCTTCACCGAGCCCCAGCAGGGCGCCACCTATGACGATCTCCTGGCGGTCGCCACCACCGCCGAGGAGCTCGGCTTCGGGGCGTTCTTCCGCTCCGACCACTACCTGACGATGGGCGGCGACGGGCTGCCCGGGCCGACCGACGCGTGGGTCACGCTGGCCGGCCTCGCCCGGGAGACACGCCGCATCCGGCTCGGCACGCTCGTCACGAGCGCGACGTTCCGCCTGCCCGGCCCCCTGGCGATCGCCGTCGCGCAGGTCGACCAGATGTCCTCGGGCCGGGTCGAACTCGGCCTCGGCGCCGGCTGGTTCGGCGCTGAGCACGAGGCCTACGGCATCGGTTTCCCCGACACCCGGGAGCGGTTCGACCGGCTCGAGGAGCAGCTCGAGGTCATCACCGGCCTCTGGGCCACCGACGGCGACTACGACTTCACCGGGAAGCACTACGAGGTCGTGAGAAGCCCTGGCTTGCCCAAGCCGGTCCAGCGCGGCGGCTGCCGCGGCGGGCTCCCCGTCATCATCGGCGGCCACGGCAAGAAGAGGACGCCTGCGCTCGCCGCGGCGTATGCCGACGAGTTCAACGTGCCCTTCGCGAGCGTCGAGGACGTCTCCACGCAGTTCGGCCGGGTGCGCGACGCTGTGGACGCGGCCGGACGGCCGGCCGACTCGATGACCTACTCCACGGCACTGGTGGTCTGCGTCGGCGGTGACGAGGCCGAGGTGGAGCGTCGCGCCGCCGCCATCGGCCGCGAGACGGGCGAGCTGCGCCAGAACGGCGTCGCCGGGACCCCCGAGGAGGCGATCGCCACGCTGACGGCGTACGCCGAGGTCGGGGTCGAGCGGGTCTACCTCCAGGTCCTCGACCTCGCCGACCTCGACCACCTGCGCCTGATCGCCGCCGAGGTCATGGGTCGCGTGTGACCCGGGAGACGCTGCGGTGATGCCGCGCTCGGCGCAGGACGGAATCAGAGGTCCGGCCCCCCGAGCGATACCCTGGTGACCATGAGCTCCGCTGCACCGTTCGGCACCGTCCTCACCGCCATGGTCACTCCGATCCGGCAGGATGGGTCCGTCGACCTCGACGGCGTGCAGAACGTCGCGAAGCACCTGGTCGAGCACGGCCACGACGGCCTCGTGGTGTCCGGCACGACGGGCGAGTCGCCGACGACGACGGTCGCCGAGGATGCTGAGACGCTCGCGGCAGTCCGTGACGCCGTCGGTGGCCGGGTCAAGATCGTCGCAGGCATCGGCACCAACGACACCAGGGCGACCGTCGAGCTCGCGCGTCAGGCCGAGAAGACCGGCGCCGACGGCCTTCTCCTGGTGACTCCCTACTACAACAAGCCCGGGCAGCGGGGCATCCTCGAGCACTTCCGCACGGTCGCGTCAGCCACCGACGTCCCGGTGATCCTGTACGACGTCCCCGGCCGGACCGGCTCGCCGATCGCGTTCGACACCTACCGCGAGGCCATCACCTGGGACACCGTCGTCGCCGTCAAGGAGGCTGCCGGTGACCTGGCGCGGGGGACGAAGCTGATCGACCTCGGCTATGCGGTCTACTCGGGCGACGACGCCCTCAACCTCGCCTGGCTGGCGCACGGCGCCGTCGGCGTGGTCTCGGTCGTGGGCCATGCGGCCGGCGACCTGCTCCGGATGATGGTGGACGCCGCCGCTGCCGGCGACCTCGTCACCGCCCGTCAGACCTATGCGCGGATGCTCCCCGCGATCGACGCCGTCATGGGCGTCCCGAACTATGGAGCAACCACCGCCAAGGCGGCCCTGGAACTGCTCGGAGTCCTCGACAACCGCCGTGTCCGGCAGCCCTTGGTGGCGCTGGACGAGGACGAGGTCGCCGCTCTGCGCGAAGGGCTGGCCGCGGCGGGTCTTCTCTGACCCGATACGTGAGGAACTGCATGTCCCACTCCCATCCGGAGCTCTCTGCGCCGAACCCACTGCCACAGGGAGCCCTGCGGGTGACGCCACTCGGCGGGCTCGGCGACGTCGGTCGCAACATGACCGTCTTCGAGTTCGACGGTCGTCTGCTGATCGTCGACTGCGGCGTCCTCTTCCCCGAGGACCATCACCCCGGCGTCGACCTGATCCTTCCGGACTTCACCTCCATCCGTGACCGGCTGGACGTCGTCGAGGCACTCGTCCTGACCCATGGGCACGAGGACCACATCGGCGCGGCGCCGTACCTGCTTCGCGAGCGCCAGGACATCCCGCTCGTCGGCTCGAAGCTGACGCTGGCGCTGGTCGCCTCGAAGCTCCGCGAGCACCGGCTCCGCGAGACGGTCCAGCACGTGGTCAAGGAGGGCGACCGGATCTCGTTCGGCCCGTTCGACCTCGAGTTCGTGGCCGTCAACCACTCGATCCCCGACGCCCTCGCTGTCGCCATCCGGACCGGCGCGGGCCTTGCCCTGCACACCGGCGACTTCAAGATGGACCAGCTGCCGCTGGACGGGCGCATCACCGACCTGCGTGCGTTCGCACGCCTGGGGGAGGAGGGCGTCGACCTCTTCCTCACCGACTCCACGAATGCCGAGGTGCCCGGCTTCACCACCTCCGAGCGCAAGATCACCCCGGCGATCGAGCAGGTCTTCCGGGAGTCGAGCCAACGCATCATCGTGGCGAGCTTCGCGTCGCATGTCCACCGCGTGCAGCAGGTCCTCGACGCGGCGGCCGCCCATGGTCGCAAGGTCGGCTACGTCGGACGCTCGATGGTCCGCAACATGCAGATCGCCGCCGAGCTCGGCTATCTGCACGTGCCGGAGGGCGTGCTGGTCGAGGCCAAGACGCTGGCCGATCTGCCGCCCGAGCGCCAGGTGCTGATGTCCACCGGCTCCCAGGGCGAGCCGATGTCGGCGCTGTCCCGCATCGCGCAGAACAGCCACAACTTCGTCCGCATCGAGCCCGGCGACACCGTGCTGCTGGCCTCCTCGCTGATCCCCGGCAACGAGAACGCCGTCTACCGCGTCATCAACGGGCTGGCCAAGCTCGGCGCGAAGGTGGTCCACAAGGGCAACGCGCTGGTCCACGTCTCAGGCCACGCCAGCGCCGGCGAGCTGCTGTACTGCTACAACATCGTGCGCCCCCGCAACGTGATGCCCGTCCACGGCGAGATCCGTCATCTTCTGGCCAACGGGGACCTGGCCCGTGCGGTCGGCGTCGACAGCGTCGTCATCGCCGAGGACGGGATCGTGGTCGACCTCGTCGACGGCGTGGCGAAGGTCGCCGGCAAGGTCGACTGCGGCTACGTCTTCGTCGACGGGCAGTCGGTCGGTGACATCACCGAGTCCGAGCTCAAGGACCGCCGCATCCTCGGCGAGGAGGGCTTCGTCTCCGTCGTCGTCGTGGTCGACTCCGTGAGCGGGAAGGTCGCCGCCGGCCCCGAGATCCACGCGCGCGGCAACGCCTGGGAGGACGGGGCGTTCGACGAGATCCGTCAGCCCATCCTCGACGCGGTGAACGCCTCACTCGCCGAAGGCGTCACCGACACCTACCAGCTGCAGCAGATCGCCAGGCGCGTCATCGGGCGCTGGGTCTCCGACGCGCACCGGCGCCGACCGATGATCATCCCGGTGGTGATCGAGGCCTGATCGCCGCGGACGTCATACGGGTCGGTTGCCCAGGGCACCAGCTCGTAGGACGTCCGGCCCCGGTTCACTCGGCCAGCAGCGGACCGAGGGGGCCGAGGTCGATGTTGAGGTCGGCGGTCGTCAGGCCGTACCGCTCCTTCAGGTCGTCCATCGCCTGCTCGAGCCGCCACAGGGCGTGTCCGAGCGCGTCGACCTGCTCCTCGGAGAGGTCGCCCTCGTCGACGCGCCGGATGGCCTGACGCTCCATGAGCTGCCGGATGAGCTCGACGATCGTGAGCACGAGCTTGAGCAGGTCCCGCTCGACCGACTCCGCGTCGGTCTCGATCCGCTCGGGCAGCAGCCGGTGGCGCTCGTTCATCGTGGCTCCTGGTCCCTCTCGGCGCGCACGGTCATGATCAGCGCGCGAAGCCGCACCTGGACCAGGTCGACGCCGGCCAGCGAGATGACGACGTCGCCCGAGAGCACCACACCGGCGCCGAGGAGCCGGTCGAGCAGGTCGACCAGCGCGATCTCCGTCGCCGCGCGGGTCTCGAGGCTGGAGGTGCTCACAGATCCTCCAGCGTTGAGAAGGAGTACGGCGGCCACGGACCGTCCACCGTCACCCGGGCCTCCGGATGCTCGGCGGCGAGGCGATCCACCTCGCGGCCGAAGTCGCCGCCATCGGCCTCGTCGACCAGGTACGCCGCGTTGAGGGTCATCCGCACGTCGTAGCCGCTCAGCCGCGGGTCCTGAGGCGGGAGGCGCCTGCTCGCGACGGCGACGTGAGAGAGACTCTCGTGGATCTGCTCGGCCGTGTCGGCGGCCGCCTCCTCGTCCGCCCGCCGTCCTTCGACCGCGGCCTTGCGGGCGCGCAGGTACGCCGCTCCGCCGCCCACGCCCACGGCGGTGGGCCTCTCCTCGGTGGCGGCGGCCGGCGCGAAGGCCTTCACGCTCCACTCCGCGCGTCCCTCGACGCGGGCCAACGCCTGGACGATCTGGTCGTAGGACTCGTCCAGGCGCGACCGCACTCCGGCGTCGTCGAGGCAGATCGTGACCAGCCGCATGGGCGCGGTCGGCCCATGCTGGGCGGCCAGCCGCACGACCTGGTCGTGGCCGCGGGCGGTCGTCTCCAGCCACCGCAGATCCTCCAGGTTGCGCCGCAGTGCCTCCTCGCCGTACTCGTCGAGGTCGACGCTGCTGAGCAGGACGCAGAGCTCGCGATGCTCGAGCACGTCGAGAGGCGCACCGCCGAGTGCCGTCACACCGGTGATCTCGCCGGGGGAGAGGCCTCGGGTGACGGCGTAGAGATAGCGTCCCGTGCTCATCGCTGCGCCTCACGCTCGTCGTGCTCGGTCGTGTCGGCGGTCGGAGCGGTCTCGGCGCCGACCTCACGCCGTCCTCCGGAACCCGACTCGAGCTCCTCGACCCTCCGCCGGAGATCCGCGTTCTCCCGGGCGAGGCCCTGCGCCTCGCTGCTGAACATCGGATCGCTGCGCCACCAGTCGATCCCCATCTCCTCGGCCTTGTCGACCGACGCCACGACCAGGCGGATCTTGATGGTGAGGAGCTCGATCTCGAGCAGGTTGACCCGGATGTCGCCAGCGATCACGATGCCCTTGTCCAGCACCCGCTCGAGGATGTCGGCCAGGCTCTGCGGCTGGACCCGCCCCGCCTGGCTCTCTGGCGCATACGCGCGCGGCGACGCCGGGCGCCTCGGCTCGGGGAGCTCGTGGCTCTGGGTCCCTTGAGTCATCCGCCCTCACTCACGCTGCCCCGCACGAAGCGGTGCCGCCGACGGTAGCCCATGAGGTCGCCGTCCTCGTCCATCTCGACCTCGTAGGTCGCGAGCACGTCGGTCGTGGCGGGGATGCGGCGCAGCTCGAGCATGTCGATCTCGACGACCCATCCGTCGCCGTCGCGGTGGACCGCGGTGATCCCCTCGATCTCGTGGCCGATCAGCTCGTGCAGCTGCACCGCCGCCTCGCGCGCGATCCGGCCGGCACCGGGTCGGCGCGGAGCCTCGGCGCGGGGGGCTTCCCGCTTGACGGCCTTCTTCGCCGGGGCCTTCTTCGCCGGGGCCTTCTTGACCGCCTTCTTGGCCGGCGACCTCCGGCCCGCTGCCTTCTTCGACGGGCTGTCGTCGCTCGCGTCGCCGTTCGACTCGTCGTCGGCCCGGCCGGTCTGGTCGGTCTGGTCGTCGTCCTCGTCCGGGGTCTGGTCGTCGGTCACGGTCTCGTCGTCCGCCATCATCGACCACCTCGTCGTTGCTGTCCTTCGAGCAGTCGCTCCACGAGCTCATCCTCCAGTGCGACGGCTTCCTCCTCCGTCAGCTCACCAGTCTCGCGCCTGCGGTCGACCTCCTCCAGCGACGCGCGGATGCGACCGGGGTCGTAGTACTCCTCCTCTGCCTGCTGGAGGACCTGCTCAGCGACCCAGACCGCCCCCCGGACCGGGGCGAGCGGCAGGCCGAGAAGTCCGGTGATCAGGCCCATGACTCACCACCGACGAAGTCGTAGGGCGCCATCGGACCGGTCAGGGCCATCTCGATGCGGTCGTGCACCGTCTTGGCGACGACCTCCAGCACCTCCTCCAACGCGTCGACCTGCTCGCGCTCGACGAGGAGTGCTGCCGAGAGCAGTCCGTGCAGGCCGCGTGCGGGCTGGACCGACACCGATGCACACAGCGGCTCCACCGTCTCGAGCAGCTCGTCGGCGTCAGCTTCGCGGGCTCGCTCGACGCCACGCGCCACCAGCTCGCCGAGCCGGATCCGCTCAGCGTGGAAGGCATCCTCCGGCGCGTCCTTCGTCACCTCGCGCAGTCGAGCGATCTCGGGATCGGCCGCCACCAGACCGGCGAGCAGCACCTCCTGCCGGTACGTCGCGGTCAACCGGAGCTGGACCCGGCCGGTGAGGTCGTCCAGCAGGGCGGCGAGCTCGTCTGCAGAGGGCGCCAGCAGGTGGTCGACGACATCCTGGTCGTCCGCGAAGATCGAGCCGAAGCGCACCGGCGCGACCACGCCTGTCTCGGCGACGCGGTCGAGCACGGTGGTGTAGGCCAGGATCTCGGCGCGCCGGCCCGCAGGTCGATCCAGCAGCGCGGCGCTGGCCACGGCGGCGAGATCGCCGTACGTCAGCAGGCGGATCGGCTGGTCGTCGACTCCACGGACGGACTCGGGCAGGGACACTGACCTGTTCGTCACGCCGTAGACGAACCAGCCGGTGTCCACGCCCTCGCCTGGCGGCAGCGGCAGCTCCGAGACCGTCGCCGTGGTCACGACTCCTCGCGGCGCGTGCTCCGACGGCTGCTGGACCGGCTGCGCCGGTCATCGCTCTCGTCGTCGTCGCCACCGCCGGTGAGCGCGCGCTTGGCTCCCTGCACGGCTCCGCTCACCTTCTTCGAGGAGCCTTTGTGCTGCAGGTCCCCGATGAACTCGTCGAGGGGCTTGCCGGCGCCGTTCTCCATGAGGTCGAGCCGGTTCGTGGCCTCGGCGAACCGCAGGTAGGTGTCGACGCTCGCGATCACGATGCGCAGGTCGATCGTCAGGAGCTCGATGCCGACGAGCGCCACGCGGATGTAGGCGTCGACCACGATGCCCTTGTCAAGAATGATCTCGATGACGTCGGCGAGGCCACTGGGGGCCGGTCGGGCGAGATACCCGCCGCCACCGCCGCGACGCGACTGGGTCTGGACTGTCATGTCTGCTCCCTTCCGGTCACTACCTGCAGGTCACCGACGCCTCGAGCGGCGTGCGGGCTTCTTCTCCTCGGGCTCTTCCTCCGGCTCCTCGTCGGGCTCGTCCTCGTCAACGTACTCGTCCTCGGCCTCGCCGTCATCGGGCTCCGCGGTCTCCTCGGCCTCGTCCTCGCCCTCGTCCTCGGCGCCTTCGTCGGACTCCTCGTACTCGTCCTCCGGCTCTCCCTCGGGCTCGTCCTCGTACTCGTCCT
>NZ_BAAIGC010000044.1:0-31608 GCF_054653495.1 Nocardioides sp. AN3 | reverse complement strand
CGGTTTGAAACGGGGGTTTCAGCCCGGTCTAGCCCGTTCCGATTGTGTACCATCGTGGCATGCCTCCTTCTGTTGAAGCCGCTGAGAGCGATTCACCGCTCTCCTATCTCGGCGCGATCGACCAGCAGGTCGCGGCCGAAGCCGAGATGTACGAGTACGTGCGGCGACTGGTTCGCCACCGGATCGTCGGGTACCTGAGCCGCGACAAGCACTCCAACACCGCCATCGGCGAGATCCTGGGCGTGTCGCATACCGCTGTGGGTCGGACGAACTGGAAGAAGCCGCTCCGACCGCTCGACGACCCCGAGCGGCGAGAGCGTGCCCGGCTGCTCGCGATCGAGGTCTTCGAGGAGCATCTTCCGTGGGGCATGCCCCACGGACAGTGGCCGCGTAGCGATCAGATCATGGAGCGCCACCGCGTGCGGCCGGAGCGCGCCCACGGGTCCGCTGACAGCCCGGGGCGGGAGTGGGTGCGCTCGGACAACAGCCTGATCGTGGCTCTGTTCACCGAGTCGCGCTGGGACGGCGTCGCGACCGCGACTCAGCCCGATGGCGACACGCATGGGCGCTGGCGGGTCCTCGAGTGCCGCCCCGACACGGATGGACTCTGCGAGGGCACCCACGTCGAGCTCACCGCCGCCGACCTCGGTCTGCGTCCTGATGCGTTGAGTTTCGTCGCGAACCGGCAGAGCGACAGTGGGCGGTGGGAGTTCGAGGAGGTGCGCGAGCGAATCGTCGTGCCCGAGTTGAAGGCGCGCTACGCAATCGTCGACGTCGGCGACATGAATCTGGGGGTCTTCGACGTATGACCGGGCCCAGCGGCCTCAGCCCGACGCCGGCGGGTGGTCTGCCGCACGACGGCGAGAGTTGGCTCGAGAATCTCGACAGGGGCATGGCGGTTCTCGAGGAGGTCCCTCGGTTCACAGATCGCCTCGCTCGCCGCCTCGAGCCCTACACCGGTCGCCGGAGTGCACTCGACGTACGTCGCGATGAGGCACGCGCTCTCATCGACCGGGCCGTAGTCGGCTACGTCCGCGCGGCCTGCCAGGAATGGCGCAGGCAGCGGCCACAGGCACCGGACTGGATGCTGCCGATCCTCGACGAGCTGCCCGACCCGCACGAACTCGGAAGCCCGTACGTCCTCCCTCGGGGCCAACGGTGGTACGGCAGGTTGCTCGCCGCCGAGCGTGATCGGCTCCAGCCCCCGCTGGCTGTCGACGACGCGGCCTTCCCGGGTGGTGGCGAGACTCGGACATGGACGCCGTTTACGACGTCGACGCTGAGCGACGAGCAGCAGGACACCTTCCGGCACTGGTTCCACGACCACGGGACCTGGCACACCTGGCCGCCGGCAGACCAAGAGGCGCTGCAGGCGCTGGTGACGGTCGCACTCCCAACACCCGGCCTCGTCTGGCGCCAGCACAAGGTCCAACTCGACCTCGACGGGATCGACCTGCGCACCGCAGAACCAGGGGCAACATTTCAACTGCCCTACCCCGTCTCATGCCGCTTCGAGGCCGTACCGATGGCCAGCATCGGAGCAGAAAGCCAGCTCCCCCGGCGCGCACACTTGCAGGCCGGAGGAGCCGAACAGGCGCTCTACCTCGAGATCTGGGCCCGTCAAGGCAAGGCGTTCGACCCGCCCTACTTCAACGCGCCGAACGAATCCGAGGTCCTGTTGCCAGCGGGCTCGCGGTTCCGGGTCATCCGGCACGTCGACCTGCCGCACCATGACCACGTCCACCCGCGCCCCAACGACCTCCACTCCCACGGACTCCAAGTGCTGCAGTTGACCGGCGGCGTGGAGTGACGACACTGCTCACAGACGGGTTCGAACCAACCGACCAACTGAGTCAACGATGACGAAACTGCAGCAGCCCGGCCGTCCACCGTTGGCCGGCGTCAGGAGGGCGGCGGCCAGGCTCGTGTTCCCGGGCCGCGACAAGGCCGTACGTCGCCGCGTCATGAACGAGACCATCGCCTACTTCGAGGGCTCGGGCGACCGCTCTCACCAGATCGCCGCCCGCAACTTGGCCGCCTGGCATCAGGCTGCCGCTCCCCCGCGCGAGGAGCTCGTCCTTGAAGTGCATGCCGGTGACTGGGGCGACGTCGCCCTCGCTCTCACTCGCCGGTACGGCCGCGTCTTCGCCGTGCTGAACATGGCGCACCCTCGCGTGCCGGGTGGCGCCTACCTCGAGGGCGCCGTCGCCCAGGAGGAGAATCTCTTTCGACGTACCGACTGCCACTTCCACGTCACGGCCGACGACTACGACGCGAGACGAAACCGCTACCGGCTCAAGATGCAGCGCCTCGTCACCGCCCGTGACGGTGAGGTGTACCTCGACGTCGACCAGCCCAGGGTCTGCGTCCGAGGCCCCGAAGATCGCGGCCACCAAGACCTCGGCTACCGCTGGCTCGACCAGGACGACATCTTCCTGTTCTACGAACTCCGTGCGGCCGCAGTCCGCCGCTTTCCGTGGCAGCGGTTCAACGAAGGCGAGATGCGTCGCCGGATCGCAGCCCAGCTCGACACCCTGGCAACCAAGGGGATCCGACACGCGGTGCTCGGAGCCTTCGGCTGCGGTGCTTTCGGCAACCCGGCCGACCGAGTGGCAGGCCTCTACCGCGAGGAGATCGCACGGCGCACCCGGTCCTTCGATGTGTTGGCCTTCGCGATCTACGACGCGGGCTACGGGCCGGACAACGGCGTCCCGTTCTACGAGTGCTTCACCGTTGGCCAGTAGAGCCAACTGTCAGTCCCTGCTATTGGCTCGTGGCCGCGGTTCGGGTATTTCTGTCGGCCGCCGGTGGCATCGTGAGCGGCATGGGCTTTCTCGACCGCTTCCGCAAACCGGCACCGACCGTGTCGGCTCCAGTAGTTCCGCCGACCATCGGGCAGCCGCGTTTCGCGGTGATCGACGTCGAGACAACGGGCCTGTCCCCCGCGCAGCACCGCATCCTCGAGATTGCCGTGATCACCACGGACCCCTGGGGTCGCGTCCTCGACGAATGGTCCACCCGGGTCAATCCCGAGGGTCCGGTGGGCGCAACCCACATCCACGGCATCCGCGAGTCAGACGTCGCCAACGCGCCCGTCTTCCGCGACCTGATCGCGGTCCTCAACCAGCGTCTGGCCGGTGCGGCACTCGCCGCGCACAACGCGACCTTCGACCTGGCCTTTCTGGCTGAGGAGTTCGCCCGCGCAGGCTGGCGCCTCCCGGCCGTGCCGACGATCTGCACCCTCGAAGCGAGCCAGCGCCACCTCCCGCTGCTCGACCGGCGGCGCCTGGCCGACTGCTGCTGGGCTGTCGGCACTCCCCTGACCGGCGCTCACTCCGCACTCGGCGACGCCCGCGCTACCGCGGGCTTGCTGGCAGCATTCATGAACCCGCACATCGGCCTCGCTCCCCTGCCCGAACATCTGGCGCTACCCACCCGCGCGCTCGCGGTCACCTGGCCCGCCTCCCCGGAGGCGCAGCCCACGACCAACCGCCCAGATCCGCTCGCGGGCGTCGTCCGCGTGGCAACCTCCGCACCCGCGCGGCCGACCGCTGACTCCCTGGTCCGTATGGTCGACCGGTTCTCGCTCGCGGACGCGGCCGGCGAAGGCGCCCCCGATGTCTCGATGCCCTACCTGGAGAAGATCGCCGAGGCGCTCGAGGACGGCGAGCTCTCCGACGACGAGGCCGCCGACCTGGCCGGGTTAGCCGCCGTCATGAACCTCTCGACTGCTGACATCGCGGCCGCCAACCGAGCCTTTGTGCTCGCGCTGGCTCACGAGGCCCTCGAGGACGGCAAGGTCTCCCGTGCCGAGCGTGCCGAACTCCTGCACGTGGCCGAACTGCTTCAGGTCGACGCCAAGGTCGTGCCAGCGCTCCTGGACCAGGCCGAGCTGGCTCGCGATACCAGGCTGTCTGACGGTCTCGCGGCATTGCCGGGTGATTGGGCGCACGGCGAGCCGCTTCGCGTTGGCGACAAGGTCGTCTTCACCGGTTGCGAGGCACACAGCCGTCCCCAACTTGAGTCCCAGTCGGAAGCCCGCGGCGTACGGGTCCTGGGCACCGTGTCTCCGAAGGTCACGCTCCTGGTCTCCGACGGCACCATGGACGGCGGGAAGGCAACGCGCGCCCGCGAGCTCGGCACCCGCGTCGTCCACCCCACCGAATACCGGGTGCTGCTCGAACACCTGCAACCCGCACTCCCTCGGCCCGTGAAACCGACCCCGGCCAAGAAGGCCGCGAAGCCGAAGCCGGCTCCCGCACCGGCGTCAGCGGCTCCGGTTGACCTGCCCGCCGGCACCGCACCCTCCGACGTACGGGCATGGGGCCGCGAGAACGGCTGGGACGTCGGCGTCCGTGGTCGCCTCAACCACGACCTAGTGGCGGCGTTTGTCGCCGCCCAGAACGGCAGCGAAGCAGGCTAGTTGGCCGGCCGGCTAAGGGCCGGTCTTGATGCTGTGGAACCGTGCGCGCACCTCGTCTGGGTCACGCGGCGGGTTGTCGATGACGTCGGCCAGTTCCGCATCGGCGTTCATGACATAGAGAGTCTGGCCATCTGGGAAGGTCAGGGTTGCGTGGTCTCGCTCTCGTCCCTGCTTGTCGAGCTCGACGTGCACGAGAAGGCGGGAGGTGTCGTGACGCAGAATCATCACGAGCCGCTGCTCGCGCCGCCATCCTTGGCGGCGTCGGGCGAAGTGGTGGCCTTCGTGGCTCCAGCCCTCAGCGAAGAGCGGGAGTAGGTGCGGGGGCACGGGGCACCACTGGTACGGGTCTGGCTCTTGCATCGGTGGCCCCATCTCTCTCGGAGGATCGAACGGGTTTGGGGGTAACCAGAACGCAGGGGTGGGCGCCCTTGCGAACTGCTGGCTTCCCCTCCGGTCAGCGATCTGTCTGGCGGACTCTCCCGGCCTCGGCTGGTATCAGTCGGGCTGACGAGCAGTGGCGCGCGTACTCGCTGGGCGTGATCTCACCGACGATGTACTGCACGGTGGCGTCGACGTCGTCGCGAGTGGGTTCGTGACCGGCGGGGCACGTCTGCGCGAGGTGACGGACGACCGCGTGCCGCTGGCCAGGCGTGAGGCCGACGAAAAGTTCTGGCCATTGCATGGCGCTGCGGCGACTCATTCGCTCTGCGTCTTGCGTTGGGTCCGGGGCTTGGAAGCCGCTGCCCGTAGCTGGTCGACCTGATCCTGGAGGCCACTGCGTTCAGAGCGGAGTTCGTTGATCTGCTCCTGGAAACTGGCGCGGAGGTCGACGAGGCGCTGCTCCCCGTGACCGCGTTCGCGTTCGACCTCGGCACGGGCGGCGTCTCGTTCGGCTCGCGCCGTGGCCTCGGTGGCGCGCAGTTCACCGAGCTGCTCGCGAAGAGCGTCGAGCTGGCTCCGCGCGGTGTCGACTTGTTCGCGTGCGGTGGCCGCGGCGGTCTCTGCCCGGTCGGCGCGGGTCGTCTCGGCGGTGGCGCGCTCCACGGCTCCCCGTGCACGCTCGTCCGCCTCGGCCCGTACCGCTTGTGCTGCGTCGAGTTCCTGAGCCAGGCCGTCGCGCTCGGCTTCGATGACGGCGACTCGTTCCTCGAGGCGGGTCTGCATCGAGGTGAACTCCGCGCGCAGCGTGGCGATGGTTGCCTCTGCCTCGGCTGCTGCGGCTGCTGCGGCCTCCCGGCTCGTGGTGAGTTCGTCCTGCAGCGCGGCGGCCTCGTTCTGGTAGGCGTCGGCCTGCGCGCCGGCGTCGGCGAGTTGTTCCTCCAGGCGGGCCACCGCCTCGGTGGACTCGACCGCGGCCGCGTCCGCTTCCTCGCGCTCGGCCTCGGCTCGGCGCTGGGCCTGCTCGGCCCGCGACGCGCGAGCCACCGCTGCGGCGATGCGTTCCTCGGCTTCGGTGGTGACCGACTCGATCTGCGCCTCGGCCGCGTCGAGGTCGCCTGCCGTGCGGATCTCCTCGATCGCGCGTGGCAACTGGTCGAGGAACAGCTCGGCCATCCCGGTGAGCTGAGCGACGAGCTCGCTTGCCTTCTGACGGGCGGCCTCGACGGGTCGCGCGTCGTCACCTGCGCCGCGGGCGTCGGGCTGACCGGAGTCCTTGAGGCGCTGCCGCTCGCGCCATGCCGAGGCGCGGTTGTGGCTTGCGTCGTCGCAGTACTCCGGTGGTCGGCCGGTTCCGGCGTCCCCTGCGGCCGCGGGGCGGTCGCAGCCGGGGAAGCGGCACGTCCGCTGATCGGTCTGCTGCACCTGTTCGCTCATAACGTCACCATAGCATGACGTTAGACGTAACGAAACGGAATGACGGAACGAAAGACGAAACGACCGGATGTCAGGCCACGGGACATGACCCGCGGGCTCGACCTGGAGCGTTCGGGGGACATGTGTCGGCAGTGCGTGGAATGCTCGGCGCTCCGAGAGCCCGTCGGTGACCCGAGACGCTGGCGGGCTCTCCACTCCCCCTCGTGGTGGCCCAGGCAGGGCGACAGCGGCCGTCGCCCCGGCGCTGGGGAGCCGGTCAGCGTCTCCGGGGGTCGGCGGCGTGGATCTGAGCAGTGACCTCGGGGAGCAGCTCGCTAAGAGAGACCGGCGCGGAGTCGTCGGCGAGCTGGTCAAGCAGCTCCTCGGCCGGCTCTTCAAGGCGTGGAGCGGCGTAGTTGTCCCAGTCGTCGGTCGCGGCGGCGAAGCGCCGGTAGTTCTCGGCGTCGGTGGGCGCACGGAGCCAGGCTGATGCGGTCGTGGCCACCTTGCCGGCGAGGTGGGCTGCCTCGTCGTCCATGCCGTGCAGGGCGCGACGTGCTGCCTTGCGGATCTGGGCAGCCACGCCGTCCTCGGTGGCCGTCGGCTCAAGGGTCGGTGCGACGTACGCATCCCACGCGGTGACGGCGACGACCAGCCGGCGGTAGGCCTCGGTGTCAGCCTTCGCGTGACGCCAGGCCGATGCCGCCATGGCCACCTGCCGCGCGAGTAGGACCGCCTCGTCGTCCATGAGCAGCAAGTGTTGACGACCAGACGCCCACTGTGGAAGCCCCTCCCCCACGGAGCTCCATGCGCTGAGGGATCCCGGGGTGCCGAAGAAAGTGGGGCTGGCTCTGTCCGATCGGGCGTGCGGCCGGTTGCTTCTCTCTGGCAAGAGAGCACACCCACGAGGGAGAAGGCCCCGCGATGACGCAGCACCCGAACGAACCGACTGGCCCATGCGACCGGGTGCACCCCCACCCGGTCGTCGCGCTGCGAGATCACCTCACGCAGACCATGTCGGCCGCGAACCAACTCCGGTCGGTCCTCGCGACGCTCGACGACCCCGGGCGCAGGTTCGGTGAGGACCGATGAAGGAGCGCGAGCTGCACGCGGCCGCCGATGCTGTGTTCGACGCGGAGCGTGCACTCAGGCGCGCCGCTGACGCTGTGGATGAACTCGGCGACCTCGCCACGTCGTCCCTGCGGGTACTCGACGAGGCGGCGACCGACGCCTTCAACGCCCACCAGGAGGAACGGCGTGACTTCTACATGGAGTCCGCTACCGACCACCTCGCACGGCTGCGCAACAGGTCTGGGCTGATGAACGAACTCGGTGAGGACCTCGCGCACCACCTGACCGCCGCCGGAAGCGCGATCGAGCGCGCCGGCTACGAGCTGTTCCACAGCAGCGAGAACTGGGAGGAGTCGAATGACATCGAGCTCCGGGCGCTGCGTACGCAGTTGGATGTGCTCAGCGAGGTCGTGAGGTTGTCGCGTCCGCTCGCGGATCAGATCACTCGCCACGCGCAGCAAGCCGCCGAGTCGGCGACCGGTACCGACGCGCTGATGCTCCTCGACGAGCGGGTCCACCACGCAGACCAGCAGGTCACCCGGGCGGACGAGGACGTGTCGATGATGCGGTCGGTCATCGAGAGTGCCCAGTCGCGGGCGCGGACCTCAGCGGCGCTCGCAGGGTCCCTGAGCTACGCAGCGAGCCACCCGGAGGCCACCGCGAGGCACCCGCATCAGGCCCACACCAAGCCGTCCGACCCCGGCATCGCCATCTGAGAGGAAGGTGCACAACGTCATGGTTGATCGCACGTGGATGCAGGTCGTGATCTACTCCTGCCCGCCGGAAGACGTGAGCAAGGTGCTCGACGTGCTCGAGCAGTTCAACCTCGACAACGAGTACGTCCTGCCCGACGACCCGGAGCGAGACCCGGCCGCCCCGTCCCGCCTGCCCAGCCTCGAGCTCGGCCGCGGGTACATCCACTCCGAGACTCCTTGCGGAACCAGCAACGACATCAGGCAGGTCCTGCCCGAGGACGCCGCATGGAAGGTCTGGGAGGAGCCCACCTACGTCGCACTCGGAGCGGTGTACCTGAACCACCCCGACTTGGGGTTGTTCAAGGCTGACTGCGACCACCGCGGCCAGCCGGTCTTCTCCAGCGTCGAGGTCGACGATCTCGTCGAGCTGACCGGCGGCGACCGGGTCCAGTTGGGACACCGCACGGGCCGCACCTGGGAGATGGCGCTCGAACAGCTCGAGGCGGTCAACAACGGGATCGTGATCCCGCGCGACACCGCTACAGCGTCGGCGCCGCTGCAGGCAGCCGCGCTGAACCAACTGGCGACCGGCCCCGCGAGGTGGCTTCCGCCCGATGCGCCGGGCCTCGCCCGCGCCACGACCGCCCCGAACCGCTAGGCGCTTTCGCGCATCCGAAACGGCCCGGCGCGCCGGGTGCCTTCGTTCACGACAACCGCCTCAATCACACGCACCGTTGGAAGGTAGGAACCCCTGATGAACACACTCACGATCAGGTCGCACGACGACCTGATCTCCTATGTACCGCACCTCATGCGGTTCCATCCCGAGGGGATGGTTTGCGTTCCGCTGAGCGGCGACGGTCCCGTCGCGCGACTCGACCTGCCGCCCACTCCCAAGGAGATGGAGCCGTTCCTGCAGACGCTGTCCGACACCTACCTGCGTCGGCACCCCACGCAGCACATCGCCCTTCTCGCCTACGGAGACGACGCGAAGGCCTGCATCGAAGCGCTCTCCGAGCTCGGTGACCGGCTGGCCAACGGCCAGCACCGCCCGGACGTGGGTCCGATCTTGTGGGTCAACGGCGACCAGTGGTTCGACGTCCTGGCTGGCACCAGCGGGACCGTGGATCCCTCCGCTCGAGCGCGTATGGATGCGGAGTTCGCCCTGATGGGCAAGGTTCGGCCCTCCGGCAGCCGGACGGACCTCGCCGCCGCCCTCCAGGGCGACCCTGCCCCCGTCGCCGCACACCTTGAGGCCGCGCAGGAGCGGCTAAGGGAGATGGACCTGAGTGGGTTCAATGCGGAGGTCGAGTGGCTCGGCTCGCGACTCGACGAGTTCACCGAGAACCGGCAGCCCCTCTCCGACGTCGACGCGGCCCGCGCACTGGCAGCAATTCAGAGGGGCACGGCCAGGGATGCCGCGCTGATCCGTCTGACGCGGGCGACCGCTCCGGTCCACACGGACCTGTGGCGCGACCTGGTCCGCCGCTCCCCGGAAGAGGTCCGCGACCAGGCGGCGTGCATCCTCGCGCTCAGCTCGTACCTGGACGGCAACGGAGGCCAAGCTTGGGTCGCGCTCGACCAGATCACGGAGGCGCCGCCTGCGCTCGCCGAGATCGTCCAGACCGCGCTCGAGCACCCCGTCCGCCCGGAGGTGCTCGAGCGCATGCTTCACGAGCCCAGCTGCGGCAGCGCATCCATGCAGCAGGCCGCCCTGCGCAACCAGCCCGCGCAAGGCGTCCGCGGTCACGAACACGACAACACCAGCAACCGCGGGATCGACGGCCCGGACTCGGCGTCCCCGAGCCGCTGACACACGGACGGAGAAGAGACACATGTCGACCACTCGATCGCAGCTGGAGAAGCGCCTCGCGCGACTCCTTTCCACCACTCCCCCACCCGCGCAGCGCCCGGAGGCACAGCAGAAGGTCGACCTGGTCTACCTCGACCAGGAGACCCAGGACCGTCTGGCGGCGAGCCGGCACGAGTAGTCACGGGACCCACCTGTCAATTGGTTCGCCCGCGACCTGTGGATAGCGCTCGGCTATCCACAGGTTTTCGGCGGTGCGGTTGCACTGTCGTCGGTGAGATGCACACTCAGATTGAGGTGTCGGCGCGTTCGGGTCGTGTCGACCAGCACGTGGGCCGCCGAGGGGTCCCGGGCAAGGAGAGGATGTGAGGATCGTGCGGACTTCGACAAAGCTGATCCGCCTGGGCGCCGTTGTGCCGGCCGGCCTCGCTGGCAGCTTCATCGCGGTTATCGGCTTGGGATTCCTGCCCGACCTCGGCCTGGTGGCCGCGTTCGCCGGCACGCTCGTGGCGTCGCTCGTCCTGGCAAGCGGGATCTGGGAGGCACCGGCGGTTCGGGTCTTCGGGTTCGCTCGGAGCCTGCGGCCGGGTGAGCGCGGAGCCCTCGGTCCGGCGCTCGCCCTCCTCAAGGTGCTGGAACTGGAGCCGGGACGTGTGCTGATGCGCCTGGCCGACACCGGCGAGCTGCCCGCGAGGTGGATCGGACGACGCACGGTGATCGTCGATCCGACCCTGGTCCAGGGGCTGTACGAGAACCGTCTCACCCGCGAGGACGCGGCCGCGGCGATCGGGCACGCAGTGGCAAGCCAGCGGATCGGGCCGTCCCGGTTCGACCTCGCCGCGCGGCTGTGGGCGTTCCCCTGGACGCTCCTGCACGCCGTGGTCCGACAGATCGCGCGGGCCTTCTCGTGGGTGCCCGCGGCTGGGTTCGCGTGGCAGATGCGGTTCGTGATCGGCGTCATCGTGGTCGTCCAGGGCTTCCAGCCCGGTGGAGACCCCGCGCTCGGTGTTGCAACCGGCGTGCTGATCGCGATCAGCTACATCGCGCCCGCCGCCGACCGGCACTGGCGCCGAGTAGTCGAGCGAGCCGCCGACCGCGAGGTCGCCCTCGCTGGCCTGGCTGGGTCGATGGTCCACTACGCGCAGTGGCAAGACGGTGCCGACTCCCTCGAGCGGGTCCACCGCATCAGCGAGGCCGCTGCCGAACGCCAGCGCAGGAAGAAGGCCGCGCAAGAGCCCACCGCCACGACCACCGGGAGCGGTGCGCTGGTGCTGACCCACCCGACCGCACGCCGCTAAGCAGAGGAAGGAACCACGAATCATGGACGACCTGCACCTCGAAGCCGACCTGTTCTTCGGCCCCTGCAACGATCCCGACTGCCCCGGCGCGGCTCTTGCCGCTCGGGAACGACGACTCGAGCTCGTCTGGCCTACGCGCGAGGAGCAGCAGCTGATCGACGGCATCAGCGAGTGATCGTCAGCC
Source organism: Nocardioides sp. AN3 (assembly GCF_054653495.1). Taxonomy (NCBI): domain Bacteria; kingdom Bacillati; phylum Actinomycetota; class Actinomycetes; order Propionibacteriales; family Nocardioidaceae; genus Nocardioides; species Nocardioides sp. AN3. Next base: position 20,333 of record NZ_BAAIGC010000044.1, on the reverse strand, counting down.
CGCCATGTTCCGGGCTGTCTTACTTCTTGTCGATGATGTCCAGTTCGGGCAGCGCGTCGACGATCTTCATCGTCTCCAGCGACACCGTGACGATCCGCGCGAGCAGGTCGAGGATGTAGCGCGGGTCCTGGACCTCGCGGGACCAGTCGTTCGGATCGTTGACGATGCCGGAGGCCTTGTCGGTCTTGACGTAGTAGCGGTCGATGATCCACTCGATCGCTGACCGGCTGCCAAGCATGTACCGGTACGCCTCCAACGGGATGCCGCTCAGCGTGATTCGGTCGTTGTAACGGATCACCGTCCTGTCGTGCCTCTCCCCTGCGGCCTTCTGCTCCGTGGTCGGCTTTCCGAACGGCATCTTCTTCGCGCCCACGGCGAAGAAGTCGTATGGGTCGCCTGTCGCCTCGACGTCGAGACCATCGAGCGGGTACGGCGGCACTTCCTCGTAGCCGAGGTGCAACTCGCTGAGTCGCCTGCCGGCGTCGACGAATCCCCGGAACTCGGAGGCGATTGGGATCCGCGGGAGCGCCTTCTTCAGATCCGCGGCGTAGGTCTCGCGGTAGGTCGGTGAGTGCATCAGCCCGTAGACGTAGTAGAAGATGTCATCCTTCGTGATCGTCTCGTTGGGGAACGCCGCCTGGTAGTGCACCAGCGCCTGGTCGGTGATGTTGTCGACCATGCGATATCCGTTGACGACCTCGCCATCACCTCCGAGGTCGAGCATTCCGGAGTCCTCGCAAAGTTCGAATCGCCAGCGCGCGAAGAGTTGGCCGTTGGACTGCGCCCCATAGGTGGCTTGGTCCGGCATAAACCGGACGGCGAGTGCGGTGAACGGCATCGCCGCGCTCGGACCCGTCACGTAGATGCCGTGGTTGTCCCGGCCCGGGGGGAAGGTGGCAGGGACAACGCCGGGCTCATGGTTCCAGGTTCGGTCGAAGTAGAACCGCTGCGCATTGAAGGGGCGGTATTGCGCTCGGCTGATGAGCGCCTGGTCAAACGATGAGCGCGTGCCGCGCCGCAAGTAGCCACGCAGGCTCCTTGACCAACTGATCTTGGTCGCGTCGTTGTTGACGAAGTCAGCCACGGCGCGGTCGTCGCCAGCCTTGGCTAGTGCGTGCCAACGCTCGACCTCAGAGTTGTAGGCCGGAATGGTGCGAGTCATAGAGCCCTCGACGGCAGCTTCGCTCGAGCCGTACACCCATACGTCTCGGTTGGTCTGCATCCCCGGTCCATAGCGATCGAAGACCGCCTGGCGCGACTCGCGATCGCCGATTGCGAGGAAGCTGTCGAAGTCGTCGCGGCGCTGATTCAACCAGTCGCCGTGCGGGTTGGGGGTGATCGAGGTCGGCGACAGCCGGCTAACGCTCCCGGCATCCGCGACCCTCGCTAGCTTTTCCTCACGCGTCAGGTAGTCCCCGACGTCCTCGTAGTGGATCTTCGACAGCCCCTGGTGGTGCGAGTCCTTGACCAGCAGGGTGATCGCGACCGTGGCTCGACTGCCACCTCCGAAGATCTTTCCGCCCTCCTTCCGGGACTGCTCGCCGGCAGTGCGCTGGTTTCCGCGCAGGTTGTAGATGTAGATCGACGAGAACTCTTCGGCGAGGGTCTTCCGCATCCCGTCTGCAGTGTTGGAGTCGAGGAAGCCGCCGTTGGTGACGTATGCGATGACGCCGCGGTCCTTGATGCGCAGGGTGGCCCATTTGATGGCCCGGATGTAGGAGTCGTAGAGGGAGTTCTTGTTGGTCGCGTTCGATCGCTCGGCGTAGGTCTTGCGGATCTCCTCGTCCAGCGAGGGGTATTTCTCGTTGGCGTTGTTGTCGTTGGCACTGTCCTGGCCCGATGAGTAGGGCGGGTTGCCGACGATGACGGTGATCGGGAGGCCTTTGAGTCTCTGGAGCCGCTCATTGTTCTCGGCGAAGATCGCGAGGTCGGGGGTGTCGTCCGGTTCCCAGGACTGGAAGGTGTCGGTGAGCACCAAGCCCGGGAACTCGACTGGTTCCGCGACGCCGGCCAGCTCGCCCCGTTGTTCGTTGATGAGGTCGGCGTAGGTGGTCTCGATGTTGACGGTGGCGATGTAGTACGCCAGCAGCAGGATCTCGCTCGCGTGCAGCTCGGTGGCGTACTTGCGGGCGAGGTCGTGCGGCTCGATGAGACCGGACTGAAGCAGTCGGACCATGAAGGTGCCGGTGCCGGTGAAGGGGTCGAGGACGTGTACGCCTTCGTCGGTGAGGCCGTGGCCGAACTCGGCGCGGAGGACGTCATCAGCGGAGCGGAGGATGAAGTCGACGATCTCGACGGGTGTGTAGACGATGCCGAGCTTGTCGACAGTCTTCTTGAATGCGGTGGCGAAGAACTTGTCGTAGAGCTCGACGAGGACCTTCTGTTTGCCGGCGGCGTTGTCGACGCCGGCGATGCGGCGTCGTACGGAGTCGTAGAAGTTGTCGAGGGTGGCGGTCTCGGCGGCCATCGGGTGCTCGTCGAGGGAGGCGAGCATGAGTTCCATGATCCGGGCGACCGGATTGGTCTCCTTGAACGAGTAGCCGTCGAAGAGAGCGTCGAAGACGGGCCGGGTGACCATGTGCTGGGCGAGCATGTCGATCGCGGCGTCGCGGGTGATCGACTCGTTCAGGGTCTCGCGCAAGCCTCGTAGGAACTCGGAGAACTCGCGGGCCTGGTTGGAGTCGGGGTCTTTCAGGAGACCGTTGATGCGGGTGACGTGCGCGGCGGCGATGTCGGCGACGTCCTTGGCCCACGACTCCCAATACTTGCGTTCGCCGACCTTGGCGACGATGCGGGCGAACATGGCGTCGCGGAAGTCGTCGAACTCCAGGTCCAGGACGCCTTGAACCTCGCTGGATTCGGGGCGTTCGACCTCGTCGCCGGGGACGCCGGAGATGTCCACGGCGGGGCTGGTGCCGCGCGAAGAGCCGGTCTGCGAGTTGAGCTCGATCTGGTTGACCATCGCGTGGAACCGGTCGTCGTGGGATCGGAGAGCCTGGAGGACCTGCCAGACCACGCGGTAGCGCTCGTTGTCCTTGAGGGCCTCTTCGGGTGCGACACCGTTGGGCACGACGACGGGCAGGATGATGTAGCCGAGCTCTTTGCCTGGGGCGGTGCGCATCACGCGGCCGACGGACTGGACGACGTCGACCTGGGAGCCGCGCGGGGTGAGGAACATGACGGCATCCAGGGCGGGCACGTCGACGCCTTCGGAGAGGCAGCGGGCGTTGGTCAGGATCCGGCAGGTCTCGGGGTCGTCGGAGGCTTCGAGCCATTCGAGGTGGTCGTTGCGTTCCTTGATGCCCATGGTGCCGTCGACGTGCCTGGCCTCGACGCGAAGCCGGTTCCGTACTGCGGTGGCGGTCTGTTCGTCGTCCTTCTCCAGGGCGCGTTCGACGAGGGCGGGGAACTTCTCGGAGGCGAGCTTGCTGGCCTTGATGTCCTTGGCGAAGGCGACCGCGGTCCGCATCGGTGCGAGTCGCCCGGCCTCGGCTTCGGTGTCCGCGGAGCCGTAGTGCTTGGCGAGTCCGTTCCAGCAGCCCAGGAGTTTGGCGGCGTCGGGGAGCGCGATCTCGCCGCCGGCGCTCATGGCTTGTTGGAAGTGGTCGGCGACGTACTGCTCGTCGACGGCGAGGACGAGGACCTTGTAGTCGGTGAGCCAGCCGTCCTCGACGGCCTCGGAGAACCCGAGTCGGTAGACCTCGGGGCCGTAGGTGGTCTCGTCGCTCATGTCGGCGAGGATCGCTTCGGCGTCCTTGGCCTTGCGGCGTACGTCCTCGCCGAACACGCGTGGGGTGGCGGTCATGTAGAGGCGCCGGTCGCCTTTGAGGAAGCTGCTGTCGTGGACGCGGACGAACGCTGACTCGTCCTGGCCGGCGAGGGTGACGCCGGTGGTGCGGTGTGCCTCGTCGCAGATGATCAGATCGAAGCCGGGTACTCCGAGCTGCTGTGCTTCGGCGACGACGTCGATCGACTGGTAGGTGGCGAAGACGACCGTCATCCGGTCCTTGGCGTGCTTGCCGGTCTGCATCCTCATCGCGAGCTTGTCGGCCTTGGTGGTGGCTGGCTCGGTGAGGTCGATGGTGGAGATGTCGCCGGAATCAGTCGTGCTGGACTTTCGGCCCACGCGGACGTCGGAGCAGACAGCGAACGGGCGAATGTCCACCTCTGCGTTGGCCATCCAGCCGCGTAGTGACTGCGAGAGGAGTTGGATGGAGGGGACCAGGAACAGCACGCTGCCTCCGGCCCCGACGAGGTCTTCGGCGATCTTCAACGAGGTGAAGGTCTTGCCGGTGCCGCAGGCCATGATGAGCTTGCCGCGGTCGAGGGCGGTGAACGCCTCGCGGACCTTGCTGATCGCCTGCCGCTGGTAGGGGCGCAGGTTCTTCGGGCCGGTCGGGGTGACCTGTTCCGGGGTGGACCAGGAGTACTTGGCCCAGTCGATCGGAGCGTCGTTGAGGTAGTTGATGTCGATGCGCTGGACCGGGACGGCCAGCCCGGTCAGGGTGTCCTCGGCGTTCTTGGACCAGGCCTTGGCGGTGTCGAAGATGTAGCGGGCGGTGAACTCGGCCTTGCCTGAGGTGGCGACGAACGAGTCGATGTCGCCCTTGGGGACGGTGCCGTCCTCGTCGTAGAACTTGCATTGGATCGCCGCGTACCCGTCGGTGTCGCGGTGCTTGGCGACAAGGTCGATCCCGGTGTCGGGCCGGCCGTCGCGGCCGGGCCAGTCGGTCCATAGCCAGACGTTGTCGAACCGCGCGGTCCACTCGGGGTCGGTGGTCAGGTAGGCCTGGATCAGTCGCTCGAACTTGTCGCCCTTGTCACGCTCGTCGAGCGAGGTGGCGCGCAGTTCGCCCAGCAGATCGTGAATGGTGGACATGGGTCGCAGTTTCGCAGCCGACCGCGTTGAGCGCAGCAGCAACCGCAGATCCGGCGCCTCACGCCGGGCCAGCCTGCCGGGGGTGGGTCAGCGGAGGTAGTAGTCGTCGTGGTGGCTGGCCTTGCCGAGTTCGATGCGGCCGTCGGGGTGTTGCCACCAGGCGAGCCGGGGGCCGCCGGGGCTGCCTGTTTTGAGGTCGCAGCGCCAGGCGGTGGCGCCGTCGGCGCGGGTGCGCTGGGGTGCGTTGCCCGCGTCGGCGGACCGTAGCGGGTGGCTGCGGCGCGCGGGGATCTGGTGGACGCGGCGGGTGAGGACGTCGACGACAACGGCGAGGATGCGGCCGCGGGAGACGAGTTGGAGGTTCATGGAGTCGAGGAAGTCGGGGCCGAGGTCGTAGTCGCACAGCGGCTGGGCCTTGCGGTCGGTCTCGGGGGTGTTGGTGAGCCAGGTCAGCCAGATTTCGTGTCGCAGCTGCAGCGCGGGGTCGCTGTGCACGATCGGGTGTGGGCAGGTGGCGTCGTCGAGTTCGTCGACGAGCGCGGCGACGTCGGCTTTCGCCCGGGAGAGCTGCTCGGCCAGTGCGGTCTTCTCGGCCTGGAGGTCGTGGATGCTCGCTTCGAGAGCGGCGTTGGTGTCCTCGAGGCGGTCGATGGTGCGCAGCGCGTCGCGGAGCTTCTGGGTGCGGCGCTGTTGCCGTGGTGTCCCAGCCGGTGTCTGGGTTGGGCTGGGCCTGGAAACGTTGAAGCCGTTGCGGGTCAGGCAGGTGGCGATGCGGGAGACGGTGTTGTCGGGGTTGTCGTTGTCGTAGGTGAAGAACAGCGGGTGGCGTTCGGCGGGGTCGTGCTCGGTGGCGTCGGGGAGGACGACCCTGATCGCGCCGCCGTAGGCCTCGAAGCCGTGCGGCACCAGGCGTTGGAGTGTCCATGCCTCGCTCGCGGTGATCACGATCGTGTCGGCCGCGTCGCCGATCGCGGCGGTGAGCCGTTTGAGGCTGACCTTGGGGCGGTCGTCGAGGACGCAGGAGACCAGCACGAGTGGTTTCCACCGTGCGGTGTCCCAGATGCGGTCGACGACCGCGTCGGCGCTCAGCGCGGCCGCAGCGTCCGGGGTGTCGTCGTACGACGCGGCGGTGTGGCGCGACATGACGCTGCTCACTGGTCTGGGTGGGGGGTGGTGTGCCGGTGGTGGTCCGCGACGGGCGGGAGTGGCGGCATGTCGTCGGTGACGACCCAGCTCCACACTTCGGTGCCGGTGTCGGCGCCGATCTGGGCGGCGGCCTCGCGGTCCTCGTCGCTGCTGAGCAGGAATGCCGCGGTCGGGGTCTCGGTGTCGGTGAACACGAGGGACGCCATCGGCCTGTCGGGGGCGAGGTTGTAGCGAAGCGACTTGGTGAACCGGCGGCGCGCCTCGAGCGCGGTGTCGAGGAGCAGCTTGTCCAGGAGCGACTCATAGGGCAGCCAGTTGCGGTCGGTCATGACCAGCGAGATCTCTTCGGCCGTCGCCAGGCCGGCGCGGCCCACGGAGAAGGTGGCGATCACCATCAGGTGGCCGTCATCGTTGCCCTGCCACAGTTCGAGCTCGTCCCCGAACCGCTTCTTGAGGCGGTTGTGGAGGGTGTCGTCGAGCATCAGTGGCGCGTCGGGCAGGTGCCTGATGACGAGCTTGTGGCCGAACCGGGCCGGCGCGATGTCCTTGAGTTCACCGATGAGCATCATGAACTGCTGGGCGGACCCGTGCTGCTGCAGCGGCGCCCATGCGGAGAGCCGCCGGGCTGCGATCTCGGTCTTCTTCTCGAGGTTGAACGGCTCGGGGACGTAGAGCTTCGTGGCGAGCGGCTTGCCCTTGGTGAACTTCCCGCGAGCGGCCTGGCGCAGGTACCAGGACACGATGCGCCAGTTGCGTTTGCCGTCCATGCCGGGTGTCCAGGTCGCCAGGTCGGCTTCTTGCCACAGGTAGTGCAGAACCGCACGCAGGGTGAGGCGGTTGGGGTCGGCGGCGACCGAGTCGGCCACTCCCCCGCTGCTGGCGCCCGTTGGGGCGGCGCGTTCGGCCTTGGACATGCGGAATCCGAGCTTGATGGCGGTCAGGCCGCTGTCGGCTTCCTCGGTGATGGCCGAGCCGAGGACCTGGCCGAGGCCGGAGAGCTCTTCGGGCGGCAGGTAGGAGGCACAGCGGTGGGTGTGTGCGAGGCCGGTGTCGGGCATGCGTTTGATGACGAACTTCTCGGGCCCGATCTTGGCGACGTACATGGCGACGCCGTCGGGGCGGCACAGGCACAAGGGCCGGATGCGGTCGGTGTGGGCGGCCGCGAGCATTTGTTGGACGTCGGGGTGGTTGGTGTGGGTGATGCGGCGGCCGTACAGCTCGAAGGTCTGCCGGTCATGGTCGTGCCCGTGGTCGTGTGCCGCGGGTCGTGTCGCGGTCGCGCCGTGCGCTTGGTGGGTGCTGTTCATACCCAAGAAAGGCAACCGGCCGGCGGGCGGATCGGACGCCGCGCGAGTGCCGTGTTGGAGGTTTTCCACTTTTTCTCCACGACGTGTCCGATCTGCGGGTCGCGTGGGTGCTTTTCGTTGGAGAGAGGACGGTTGGTGAGCCGCGGTGGGCTGCGGCCGTCGTCCTCACCAACGGTGTGGAGGTGCCGCGTGGCGCGAGGTCGGGCGAAGGCGGACGACTCTGATCAGCTGGCGCTGTGGGACTTTGGTGAGGAGCCAAGTGAGCCGTCGGTTGAGGGCGCTCCCGCTGTCGGCGAGGTGGAGCACACTAGAACTGAGGCGGAAGGAGCCGACGATGAGTCAGCAGACTGGCAACGAGGTCGAGCCGAGGATGGCGTACGCGTCGACGGCGCTGCGGTACTGGACGACGTACCTGCCGTCTCGCCTGGAGACGATCCCGGTCACCGAGCGCCAAGCGTTCTTCGAGGACCTGGGACGCCAGGTGGCCGAGATGGTGGACTACCTGGCGGCGGACAACCTGCGGGCCTCGAGCCGGCCGCACGACCCGCCGGAACTGACCCGGCGACGGGCGACGATGGCGAGGATGCGGGCCGAGGACGAGGCGCTGGCCGAACTGGTGTACCTGCCGAAGGAGAAGGGCACCACGGGTCGGGAGACCCCGACGACGCTGACCTCGGAGTAGCACCCCTCTCCCCCGCCGCCCCAGGTGCGCAGCGGGATTTTCAGCCGACCGGGCAGGGCGATCTCGCGCCCGCCGGCGTGGAGGCGAAGGTGCGGGCGAACCTCGAGGCGTTGCGGCTGTTGCGGCGCATCGAGGAAACCGACCGCCCCGCCACCGCCGAGGAGCAGCAGGTCCTGGCCAGGTTCGCCGGGTGGGGTGCGCTGCCGAAGGTGTTCGTGACCGGCGACGAGATCTACGCCACGGTGCGCGAGGAACTGCGTGGGCTGTTGTCGGCGGCGGAGTACGACGACGCGATGCAGAACGCGTTGAACTCTCACTTCACCGATGCCGGGCTCGTGGAGCCGATGTGGTCCGCGCTGGAGGCGCTCGGGTTCGAGACGGGGCTGGTGCTGGAGGCCGGTTGCGGTACCGGGAACTTCATCGGGTTCGCGCCGGCGGGTGCGCGGATGGTGGGGGTGGAGCGCAACGAGGTTTCGGGCGCGATCGCGCGGCTGCTGTACCCCTCGGCCGAGGTGCGGGTGGAGTCTTTCGGCGATACGCCGGTCCGAGCCGGCACCTACGATGCAGTGATCGGTAACGTCCCGTTCGGGAACTATCCCGTCAGGGACCGGGTACACAATCCGCGCAATCAGCTGCTGATCCACGACCACTTCATCTCCAAGGCGCTGGCTGGGTTGAAGCCCGGCGGCACGATGGCGGTCATCACGTCGGCGGGCACGCTGGACAAGCAGAACTCGACGGTGCGGCGTGGATGGTTCGAGCAGGCCGACCTGCTCGGTGCGGTGCGGCTGCCGAACGCTGCGCACCGGGCGGCCGCGGGCACCGAGGTCGTCACCGACGTCTTGGTGTTGCGGCGGCGGGAACCTGGCCGGACGCCGGGAGACGACGCGTGGGTGACCTCGGTGCCGACCCTGTTGGACGACGGCACCGAGCGGCACATCAACGGCTACTTCACCGCGCACCGCACCAACATCCTCGGCACCACGTCCACCGGGCAGGCCGCGATGGGCCGCGAGGTGCTGGCGGTCCGCAACGTGGTGACCGCCGCGGACCTGGGCACCCAGCTGCGGTATCGGCTGGAGGCGATCGCTCGCGACGCGGTCGCGGAGGGCCGGGCCCACTCCCCCACCGGCTCGACCACACCGGCGGCGCCTGCTGCGTCGTCGACGACGTCGCCTGGCGTTGACGCTCCTGAGCCTCGCCCTGCGGCGACGGTGTCGAAGCCCGGCCAGCCCCGGCCGGCGCCGGCGTCACCCACCCGTCTGGAGCCGGTGAGGTCGACGCGCACGTTGGCCCGGGCGAAGAAGGTCGGGCAGATCACCCACACCGACACGCATCCGGTGCCCGGCAAGCGGCGGGGCTCGGCGGGGTCGCTCCAGCACTCCTTCACCGTCGTCGACTACGACGGCACCGAGGTGCCCTACGTGCCGGACGGGTCGGTGACCGCGGGCCGCCGCACCAAGGATGGCCACCATCCCTCCCAGGCTGATGAGCTCGTGAGCCTGCTGCGGATGCGAGACCTCGCGGCCGACCTGCGAGAGGCCGAGCGGGAGACGGTCGAGGACACTGCGGAGATCGACGATCTGCGGACCGAGCTGAACCGCTGCTACGACACGTATGTGGCCGACTACGGCCCGATCAGCCGGATGAAGCCCTCGCAGAAGCTGGCCAAGGTCAAGGACCCCGAGGACCCGAACCAGACCGAAGGGCTGATCGAGGGCGACGACGGCAAGTGGTACGAGCTCATCTACACCAAGCCGGGGATGGGTGGCATCCGTAAGGACCCCACCTGGTGGTCGCTGACCGGGTTGGAGGCGAAGTACGACGAGTTCACCAACACCGCGGAGAAGGCGAAGTTCTTCACCCAGCGGATGGTCGGGTTCCGCGAGCTCCCGTCGAGGGCGGAGTCTCCGGCCGATGCGGTGGCGATCAGCCGGGAGCACGACGGCCGCGTCGACATGGACCGCATCGCCGACCTGCTCGGCGTCCCGGTCACCGAAGCCACCTCGCTGACCAAGGGGCTGGTGTTCACCGACCACCGCACCGGCGACCTGGTTCCGGCTCACCTGTTCTTGTCCGGCAACGTACGCCGCAAGGCGACCGAGCTCGAGGCGCTCGCCGAGGACGACCCCGAGACGTGGGGTGAGGCGGCGGCCGCGATGCGTGCCGCGGTGCCGCCGGACAAGGACGTCACCAAGATCAGCGCCAAGCTCGGCATGGTGTGGATCCCCGCCGGCGATGTGGAGGCGTTCGTTCACGACATCACCGGCAACGACCGGGCCACCGTCACCTACAGCGAGGAGGACGGCTGGAAGTGCTCGCCCGCGAACGGCGGCTCGCGCCGCAACCCGGCCCTGGAGGGTGGCGGCTCCATGGGTGCCCCGCCGGGTCATGACTGGCGCAAGCCGTTGAAGGCGAAGTGGGGCACCTCGCGGCGCACGACCTACCAGCTCGTCGAGACCGCGTTGAAGGGCCAGCGGCCCCAGGTGACCGACAAGGACTCCGAGGGTGTGGAGCGGATCAACCGCGCCGAGACCGAGGCCGCCGGCGAGCAGATGGAGGTCATCGAGAAGGAGTTCGCGCGGTGGCTGTGGCGCGACCCTGAGCGCAAGCAGCGGCTGCACGCCGCCTACAACGACAAGTACCGCTCCTACACTGACGTCAACTACGTCGACTCCCCCTACTCGGCCTACCCGGGCATGTCGGATGCGATCGCGTTGGACCCGCACCAGAACGACGCGGTCGCGATGGCCAAGGACTCCGAGGCGGTGCTGTTGCACCACGAAGTCGGCACCGGGAAGACGTTCACCCTCGCGGCTTCGATTATGGAGAAGCGGCGGCTGGGGCAGATCAGCAAGCCGGTCGTGGTGGTGCCGAACCATTTGCTGGAGCAGTGGGTGCGGGAGTTCACGATCCTCTATCCCGACGCGCAGCTGCTGGCCACCGACACCAAGGGCATCTCCGGTCCGGACGCGCGGCGGCGGTTCGTCGCCCAGGCGGCCTCGCACGACTGGGATGCGGTGGTGATGACCGCGTCGTCGTTTCGGCTGCTGCCGCTGTCGGAGGAGACGATCGAGGACAACATCCAGCAGCGCCTGGACAAGCTGCGCGGCGAAAGGGAGGAAGCACTCGCCGAGGGCGACACCAAGGCGGTGAAGCGGATCGGGGAGCGGATCGAGCGCGAGGAGTCCTCGCTGCGTGAGCTGCAGGACCGCATCGGCGGCGACGTCGGGCCGCTGGACTTCGAGACGGCCGGGTTCGACTACATCGTGGTCGACGAGGCGCACGAGTACAAGAACGACGAGGTCGAGTCCAGCGTGCGGGCGTTGGCGAAGGGCAAGCCGAACCTGGGGGCGGTGGACCTGCGGGCCAAGCTGGACTGGCTCCGGGACCGCAACGCCGAACTGGGGAAGCGGTCGGTGGCGTTGTTCGCGACCGGGACGCCGATCTCGAACAGCACGCGCGAGTTCTACGTGATGATCCGGTTCCTGCGCCCCGACCTGCTCGCCGAGGCCGGCGTGAGCGAGTTCGACGACTTCCGCAAGGCGTTCTTGCAGATGGAGGAGTCCATCGAGCCGACCGTGACCGGGCGGCTGCAGGTGAAGATGCGGGAGGGCGACGGCCTGGTCAACGCGGGCGAGTTGAAGCGGATCTGGGTGCAGTTCGCCGACGAGGTGACCGCCGAGGACGTCGGCCTGGAGCGGCCGAAGCTGCGCGGCGGTCAGGCCGAGAAGATCCTGCGGGGTGTCTCGGAGCATCAGCAGGCGTTCATCCGGCAGCTCAACGTGCGCCGGCAGGCGATCAAGCCGAAGTTCAAGCCCGAGCCGGGCGAGGACACGGTGGTCGCGATCGGCACCGACGGGCTGACCTCGGCCGTCGACCTGCGGCTCCTGCCGGCACTCAAGCTCTGGGAGGCCGGGATCGACCCGGCCGAGCTCACGGACGCGGACTCCAAGGTGCCGCTGGTCGCCGAGCAGGTCCTCACCGAGTGGAAGCTGACTCGTGACCACGAGTTCATGGTGCGCCGCGGCTCGGCTGAGCCGGCGCCGATCCGGGGCGGGTTCCAGCTGGTGTTCTGCGACAAGGGTGTCCCGAACAGCGAGGGCAAGCACACCTTCTACGAGGCGTTGAAGTTCGCGCTGGTCGACGGCGGTCTCAAGCCGGACGAGGTCGCGTTCATCCACGACGCCGAAGGGGATGCGACCAAGCTCGGGAAGCTGACCGAGCGGTGTCGTACCGGCGAGATCAAGGTGCTGATCGGGTCGACGGCGAAGATGGGCACCGGCCTGAACGTCCAGAACCGGCTCTCGGCGCTCCATCACGTCGACGGCGCCTACCGGCCCGACCAGATCGAGCAACGCAACGGCCGCGCCATCCGCCGCGGCAACCAGTACGACGAGGTCCGAGTCCTCTACTACCCCCTCGAAGGCTCAACCGAGGGATTCCAGTGGGCGCACGTCGCGCGGAAGGACAACTTCCTGCGCGCGTTCGCGCTCGCCGACCTCGACGCCACGATCATCGGCCAGTCCGAGTCGGCAACCCAGTCCGAGGCCGCGATGTTGAAGGCTCTCGCGGCGAACAACCCGCTGCTGATGGACAAGACCCAACTCGACCTCGATCTGCGGCGGATGCAGAACCAGGCCGACACCTTCGACGCCTCCAAGGAGTACCACGCCAACGTCGTCGCCCAGGGCACCCGCATGATCACCTCGCTCACCGCCAGCATCACCGCACTGGAGGCAGCAGCCAAGGAGGTGCAGGACACCTCCGGCGAGGCGTTCCGGATGCACGTGACCAACAGGTACGGGCGTCTGGAGGACAAGGCGATCCTCGAACGCAAGCACACCGCGCTCCTGCTCGCCGAGACACCTGCCCTGGCGGGCAGCCTGGAGTACGCGCCGCTGGGCGAGGGGCGGCCGTTCCTGATCGGCAAACTGGGCGGCGTCCGGCTCTACGCCTGGACCTACCGCCCCGGGATCGGGAAGCCGGGCTACCGCGTCGGGGTCGACGATCCCCGTAACACCCGCGAGTGGGCACCGGACCTGCTCGACCTCACCCCGGCCGAGCTGACGCCAGGGAAGATCGACACCGGCGCGATCACCCGCCTGGAGAACCTTGTCCGCAGCATCGCCGACCGGCCCGCTGCATTGGGGGCGCGGGTCGAGCGGCTGCGCAAGGAGGTCGAGGTCTCGGCGGCCGAGGAGGACACCACCTTCGAGGCCGCCGCCGAGCTCGACGCACTCAAGGAACGCAACCGGGCGCTGACGGAGCTGATGCGGCTCGTGGCAGCCGACCGACCCAGCCCCGCGAACCCGTCCACGGACGAGACTGCCGCCGAGACGCCTGGCGCTGCCGGCGAGTCAGCTGCGTCGGCTGGCAACGCGGCCGATGATGCTGCCCGCAAGCACGCCGCCCTCGTGGCCGAGGCTGAGGCCACCTACAACGAGACGACAGAGAAGTGGCGGTCGCTGCGCGATGCACGGCTCGAGGCGCCGGGCAACGTCAAACCAGCGGAAATGGGTGCGATCCGCACCTCGCGGCGCCGGATCAAGCAGCAGATGGCTGAGCGGGCACGCGAGGCACGAGGTGAACCGGCACCGCGGCCGCGGATTCACGCCCGCGACGCCTCCGAGCAGCCGGCCACCACCTCGCCGAGGCCTAACGGATCCCAGTCGACGGACCGGCCCGCGATCGCCCCGCCTCCCCCACCATCAGCCCCGCCGCCGCCGGGATTCGGCGGTCCCACCGACGGGCTCGGGCGGTCGCGATGACCCAGGCGCGGACACCAACTTCTCTCCACAGGCGCCCGTCGGCGCCCGTTCTCCCCAGATTCGGGCGCGCAGGGCGCGGCCCGTTGGCGGGGTCTGTTCCACTAGATGGCGGGGTCGGACCCGCTGTCGATCCTCATCGAAAGGACCACTACTGATGATCGTTCCTACCGACCTCCGCCCCGGTGACGTGTACGACGCGACGCCGGACTTCGTCTACGCGGTCTCGCTGATTGCCGCGCTCGAAGGCGCGACCGGCCAGGACGGGCACGCGATGGTGCTGCCGTATCTGGGCATGGCCCGTGCCGAGCTCACCGACTTCGGGCAGCGGCGGCCCGCCCACTACGTCCCCGTGCACATCAGTGACCTGCCGGCGGGGCTGGCCGACCTCGACGAGCGCCTGACCGCGCTCCTGGCGGACTCCCAGGTACTCCAGCACAGCCTCCGCATCGACTCAGCCCAGCGGCTGTTGCGCCGCGGCGTGGCCGCGGTGGCGAGCCATGCCTGAGGCCTGCGCAACCTGCGGCGCACCGCGCCGTCCCGTGGCGCTGCCGGTAGCTCCCGGCCGCTCGTGCGCGACCTGCTACAGCACACTCGGCGAAACCGAGCTGCGCACTGGTGTCCCCGTGACACCGGCGTTCGACCTGCACAACACGGTGATCCCGGCTGGCTCGACGATCGAGTGGCTCCCGGCCGGGAGCGCGGATGTCTGGGCGCCGGCAATCGTGGTCGGCGACGGTGGCAGCCGTGTGCGGGTCCGCGGTGGTGTCGAGGTTCCCCGCGACCGGATCCTCGCCGTCTACGTCGGGTGAAACGCCGTGCTGAGGGTTCATGAGGTCACGGGCGACCTGCTCGAGCAGCCGGTCGAGGCGCTGGTCAACGCCTGGAACCGGAACTTCGTGCCGCGCAGGTTGCTGCTGACCGGCGGGATCAGCGGACAGTTGAAGAAGGTCACCGGCCCCGACCCGTGGCGGGACCTGGCACGGATGGGTGTCCTGCAGGTCGGCGACGCCGTCGTGACGTCGGCCGGCGACATGCACGGCCCGACGTACCTGATCCACGTCGTCGGGCTCAACGCGTTCTGGCGTGCCAGCGCTGGCGGCGTCGAGGCATGCGCCCGGAGCGCCGTGCAGAGGGCGCGTGAGCTCGGGGTCGCCTCGATCGCGATGCCACTGATCGGCGCCGGTCACGGTGGCCTCTCTCCCGCCACCTCACGGGCGGCGATCCTCCGCGGCCTGGAGACTGCCGCCGGCGACGTCGACGGGGATCTCGACGTACTGGTCTGCGCTCCGGCCACCAGCTGAGGTTCGCCGCAGTTCAAGACCGGTGTCCGATCTGGCGCCGTGGCGGTTGCTTCTCTCCAGCATGAGCATGAGCAGCCCGATGCCCCCTGAGGCGACCTGGACCGACTTCGTCAACGCTCACGGTGGCCCGCAGACGCCGGGCTGGTGGGTGACGTTGTGCTGGTACGCCGATTCCGAGCACCCGAGGCCGGAGGTCGTCGGGCCCTATCCCTCCTACGACCAGGCGGTGTCCGCGATGGAGGACTCGCTGCTGATCGACGGGTTCGCCGAGGACACCAAGCGCGAGGACTGGCTCGACGACGCCTACGTGGCCACCGATTCGGCCTCCATCGCCCAGATGTGCGCCAACTACGGGAGCCGGGTCACGTTGATCGACCCGTTCGACCCCGACCACTTCGGTTCCGAGCACCCCGGCCCAGCGGGCGGCCGCGCAACGACGCAGACGCCTGCCACAGCCCTGCAGGCCGGGGCGCTGCGCATCGCGTACGCGCCACCGTCACGACCGGCCACCGAGCCGCCCGCTATCGGCAACAACCCCGGACCCGCTGTCACACCCTGACATCGCCGGAGGGGAGTGAGAACAACTAGGCGTTATTCTCACTTAGATCTACTATCTGAGACATAGGCGGGAGGTGTTCTCAATGGTCGACGACGCGGCAGGCGATTCCTCAGCGGTGTACGCCGGGCCGCGGGTGGTGGTGCCTGCACACGGCGACCGCACGGTCGCGTGGCGACAGGCCCGTCGCGGCGGGACGGTTGATGACCGGACGTTGCGCGAGGTGACGGTGTCGATCCCGCCGTATGTGGCAGGGCTGGATCCGCGCGTCCCGAACGACGTCCTCGCCGAGTGCGACCTGGCGGTACGGACGATCGCCCATCTGGATGAGACCGGTGGCGCGCATCTGCGTCCGCTGGCGACCCTGCTGTTGCGCGCGGAGTCGGTGGCGTCGTCGAAGATCGAGCACGAGGACGCGAGCATCGAGGACTTCGCCCGTGCCCTGCACGGGGTGAAGGCCAACTCGTCGGCCACCTCGATGGTCGCTGCTTCCGGCGCGATGGACCGGCTGCTGGGTGGGCCGATCGACACCGCAGGGATCACCGCCGCTCACCGTCTGCTGATGGCCGACGACCCGACCGAGCGCGGCTACGCGGGCCGCTGGCGTGAGATGCAGAACTGGATCGGCGGGTCGGACCACTCCCCTCGCAACGCCTTGTACGTGCCGCCGCCGGCCGACCTGGTCGAGGAGCTGATGGGTGATCTGATCGCGTTCGCCCAGCGCACCGACCTGCCGGTGATCGTGCAGGCCGCGATCGCGCATGCCCAGTTCGAGTCGATCCACCCCTTCACCGACGGCAACGGCCGCATAGGCCGCGCCCTGGCCGCGGCGGTGATCCGCGAACGCGGTGTGGCACAGCACGTGGTGATCCCGATCGCCTCGGCGCTGGTGGCCCGCCGTGAGCACTACTTCGACACGTTGAACCACTACCGGACCGGTGACGCCGGTCCGATCGTGCACGCCTTCGCCCGCTCAGCGATCGTCGCCTCACAAGAGGCCACGCTCACCGCTGACCGCCTCGCGGCGATGCCGGAGCGGTGGCACCGCCTGGCCGGCGCACCCCGGATGGGCAGCGCCACGGCGGAGGTTCTGGCCTCGCTACCGGCCGCGCCGATCTTCACCGCCGACGACCTCGAGAGCCGGCTCGGGCTCTCCACGCCATCGACCTACCGCGCGATCGAGCGACTCGCCGATGCCGAGGTGATCCGACCGCTGACGGACCGGACCCGCAACCAGATCTGGGGAACCGGCGACCTGCTCGACGAGCTGCACGACCTCGGCGTCAGGATCGGCGCACGCTCCGGCGAACTGCTCGCCCCACCAGGCGGCGCACCAGTGCGGTCGACGGTGTTGCAGGCCGCGGCACTGGGCACCGGCTCGACGACCCCGCGGCCGCCGCAGGAGCCGCCCGCCGGCGGAACCGGCCACTCCCCCGGCACTCCGGGCCGGTAGAGCATCCCTCGGCTTCTCCACAACTAGTTCCCGTCGCGGTGTCCGATCCGGCGCCGCGGCGGTTGCTTCTCGTCGGTATGAAGGCAACTTGTCCCGATCGGTACCCGGCGGGTGACCGGCGATGACGGTCTCCACCTACGGCGAGCACGCCGAGAACGCCGCCCGGGCGCTCAACAGCCTGATCCGCGACGACGTGATCCCGGCCGACGAGTTCGCGGTCGACCAGATGCTGCACTGCCGCGAAGCGGTGGTCGACGCGCTGCGGCAGCGGCTCTACGACGTGGGCCAGGACTCCTGGTATCCCCCGCCGGACCATCTGCCGGCCCGTACACCGAAGCCGATGCTGGCCGGGCTGGACGAGAAGCTCGCGACGCTGGTGGACAACATCGCCTTCGCGCTGCCCACGCTCGCTTTCGACGAGCGCCGCCCCCACTCGGACTACCTCACGCCCGCCTCGGCTGATCCGACGGTCGAGGCGTGGCGAATGGCGGCGATCGAGCTGCTGTCCGCCTCGCACGCATTGTCGGCGGCCGAGGAGCAGCCGTGGCGCACCGATCCGGGCGCCGGCTGGTGGGTGATGCGCGACGTAGCGGTCGCCTTGGAGGCCGTCCTGGTGCTGGACTCCCGCCTCGAGGATGTCGGCCTGCTCGCGGCCCATCAGCACCCGGAGTTCGCCATGGGGCTGGACGAGAAACGCATGGTGCTCTCCCAGACCGCCCGGGTCGCGACCTGGCACGCGACCAGCGCCAGCCCCGAGGAAGCGGCCCCACGAGCCCAACCCACCGCACCGTCCAAGGTGGTGCAGCCGGTGTCGATGGTGTCGACCCCGACCGACCTCGCACCCGCGCAGCGGCGCCTCGGGCGGTTCCTGCGGCCGATGCACGCCTCGGATGCGTTCTTCGCCGATGAGCCGGAGATCACCGCCGACTCGGCCCGGCAGATCACGGCCAGCCAGCTCTTCTTGTGCCGGGCGTTCGCGGCCGCCGCCGGCCACTCACCCAAGACCAGCATGTTCGCGACGTTCTTCGCCGATCGCGCCGAAGTGCTGGAGGAGATCCAGCCTCTGCTCAAGCACCTCGATGACGTCAACCCTGACGTCGAGCAGAACACGCGCCGCTTCTGGCAGCAGAGCGAGCTCACGACCGCGCTCATACGGATGGAGGACCAAGGAGTCGCGCTCCGGCTCCAACCGACCCAGATGCTCGAGCTGGCCAAGGCGACGCACGAGGTCACCAACAACCTGGGCAGGTCGCTTCGGCGCGAACTGCTGCGCACCAACAGCAACCTCGTCGACGCCAACCCGCTCCACGTCGAGGGCCCGGTGCGCGTTGCCCGGTACTCCCGGTTGGAGGCGTCGCTGACCGACCTGGTGAACATGCCCGCCCCGAGCGAGCCGGCGACCCGGTTCAGCAACCCGCTCCAGCGGGCGGCGCTCCAGCAGTCCCTGAACCTGACCCCCACCACGTCGGCACGGCCACCCACACCGTTCCCGGCTGCTCGGAGCGCCACCTACGGCGCACCTGCGTTCTGATCACAACTCCACAAGCCTTGTCCGGCCCCGTCAACGCCGATTCATGGCAGCGCGGCGAAGGGCACCCACAATCCCGTTTCTCCTTTCACGGGAGGTGTACCTGCGGGGCCGGACACACCCCCACATCCACGACCGAGCAAGGAGCTCAGACATGAGCGAGCAACACACCGCCACAGCAGGAAGCCTCTCCCCTGCCGGGGAGTCCCCGTGGGTTGATGACGCCGACTACCCGCATCGGATCGAGAACCACGTCAAGGTCTACCTGCACCTCGAGGAGACCCCGGCCGGGCCGCGGTGGGTCGTCTCGCCTGTGACCGTCGACGGCTACCCCCTCGACGGCGTCGAGGACGGCAACTACTGCGACTACGAGGGCCACCCGCCCGGTGCCCGCCCCGACTGGGACCGCCAGCACCGGCTCGCGAAGGACCTGTCCCTGCCCACCGCGGCCGAGCTGCTGCCCATCCTCGCCTCGGCACTGGGAACCAGCGTCAACGGCCCCACCGTCGACCAGCTGCGCGCGGCCTCCGACCTGCTCGCCGAGCACGCCGAGTGGCGCAGCGACCGCGCCGACCTCTCCGAGGCAGCTGGTCCCTTCTTCCCGCCCGCGGGCGAATGGCAGGCGAGCGACGATGCGGGTTGCGACCTCGCCGACCGTGCGGTCGCGCTCCTGGCCGAGCTGACCGGACAGACGAGCCCCGCCGACGAGCCGCACCGTCCCGGCGGCGGGTCGGATGTGTCGATGATGCGCGCGATCCTCGATGCTCCGGCCTCGCCCAGCGGGCCGGCCGAGACGGGCCACGTCCCGCCGCCGTCCTCGACGACGCGATCGGGGCCGACGCGATGAGCGACAACACGCTGGACGACTCGCGGTTCACTGACCCGGTCGTGGCGATCGACCACGTCCGCCGTGTTGCCCGCGAGACAGCAGCAGAGGCCGGTCACCACGCGGCCGCCGCTGCTGTGATGGATCTGAGGCGCGAATACCGGATCATGCCGCTCCAACGCCAGGAGACGCCGCCGGACCGACTTGCGACCTGGGACGCCGTACGACTCGAGACCAGGTCGCTGGTGCCGATGGCGATGGGCGGCACCGCCGACCGCGCCTTCTTCGACGCCCGCGCCGCGACCCCGGCCGATCAGCCACTCCCCCACCAACCAGAGTGGGCACCCGATCCTTCGGTAGCCCTCCAGGCGGCAGCCCTCCGCATGCCCACCGGCACACCTGCGCCGCGGCCCTCGGTCACCTCTGCCGGCGCCGTGGCTGACCGGACGCCGAGCCGCTGACTGGCTCCCGGATCGGGGTTGGTGAGGGCATGACGCAGATCGCGTTGTTCCGGTTCGACAACGAGTTGCGCCGGCGACCCGAGGCCGACCCGGCACAGGTGCACCTGACCCCGGAATACGTGCTCGGGCCGGTCCGGGCCGTGCTGGGCGGGCGCATCGAGCTCGACCCCTGCACCACCGCAGACAACCCGGTCGGCGCCGACACCTTCTACGCGCTACCCGATGACGGCGCCGCCCTCCCGTGGTCGGCTGGGTCGGTCTTCTGCAATCCGCCCTACGGCGAGGCACGGGTGCGCTGGGTACGTCGTTGCGCCGAAGCGGGCGCGGCCGGTTCCCGGGTAGTGCTGCTCATCCCCGCGCACACCGACACCCGCATCTGGCATGAGGCCATGGACTCAGCGACGTCGCTGCTGTTCATCAAGG
>NZ_BAAIGC010000043.1:0-31808 GCF_054653495.1 Nocardioides sp. AN3 | reverse complement strand
TGCATATCCCTCCGGGAGGATGCCCATCTGTGCGTACTCGTCGAAGTACTGTCCGGTGACCAGATTGATCCCGAAGCGGCCGCCGCTGATCTCGTCGACAGTGGCAGCCATCTTCGCGGCGACGGCAGGGTTGAAGGCGAGCGGCTGGAGCGAGGCGATGATGCCGATCCGCTCGGTGACTGCGGCGAGCGCGCTCATCAGCGAAACGGATTCGAGGGAGTAGTCCCAGTGGTGCGTGGCGCCGCCGAATCCTCGCCACTTGATCATCGAGAACAGGTAGTCGAGGCCGATCGACTCGGCATACATGCCGATCTTTCGGTTGAGGTCCCAGGTCGGCATGTACTGCGGGGCGTTCTTCGAGATGATCCATCCGTTGTTCGCGATGGGCATGAACACGCCCACCTCGACTGGCTCGGTCGTCAATTGCTGCTCTCTTTACTTCAGGTTGGCAGGACAGGGAGGAGATGATGAGTTGGAGTTATGCCTTCGACGCGACAGCCGAGATCTCGATCGAGGCGCCCGCGACGAGGCCAGCCACCTGAACGGTGGCCCGGGCGGGGTACGGCTCTTGGAAGTACGTCTTGTAGATGTCGTCAAACGTCGGATAAAAGTCCCAAGACGTGACGTAGACGGTCGTGGCTACGAAATCGTTGAGTGTGAAGCCCGCGGATTGCGCGGTCGCGCTGAGGTTTCCCATGAGCTGGTGGATCTCGGCTTCGATGCCGCCTTCAGGAAGGACCCCGGTCGCATAGTCGAGGCCGATGTCACCGGACAGGTACAGGGTGCGTTCGGCCTGACGAGACTTGCTGTAGCCGGGGCTAGGGCGCAACTTCTTGTTGCTCGTTCCGTTGGTCATTCGACTTCTCCAGCTCGTGTGTTCGATTGAGTCAGGCGATCGCGTCGGCGAGCGCGTGGTAGCGGCCCTTGAAGAACAGCAGCGGCGACTGCTCCCGGTTGGGCGCGTGAGAGATTTCGAGCACCTGACCCACGACGATGAGGTGGTCCCCAGCCGGGTACTCCGAGGTCAGTTCGCAGTCGACCCAGGCGAGGCAATTGTCGAGGATCGGGTTTCCGGCGTTGGAGGGTTGCCAGCCGATTCCTCGCCATTTGTCGTCGCTGCGGCTTCCAAACTGGTTGGAAATGTGAACTTGGTCGCGGGAGAGCAGGTTCACGCAGAACCGACCAGCTTCCCGAATGGCCGGATACGTGCTCGACGAGACGCCGACCGAGAACGACACCAGGGCCGGTTCGAGGGAGACGCTGAAGAAGGACTGGCAGGTCAAACCGATGGGCTCGCCGTCCTTCGTGCTTGTGATGGTGGTGATTCCTGAGGCGAAGTGCCCAAGAGCGTCGCGGAATTGGCGAGAATCAAACTCACTGAGCCCGCCTTCGGACCTCTCGGCGGCGAGAGAGCGTGTCTGACGAGATGGGGAAATACTCACAACGTGACTCCTTCTGCGGCGTTGATTGCGGCACGCACGGTGGCGGCGTTGGTGGACGACCAGACATCGACACAGCTCTTGAGATCGGCCATGTCGCCGGCGATGTAGTACAAGGCCCTACTGGGGATCGATGGCCGGGAAAGGTTGCGGTCAAGGGTGTACAGACCGTGTCCGATGCCGAACGACTGGCCGATGCCGGGGTCGATGCAATCATCCTGAGCAACCACGGTGGTCGGCAGTTGGACCGTGCCCCAGTGCCGCTTCACCTGCTCCCACAGATCGTGCGGACCCTCAGGGCTCGGGAGACGGATGGTCTAGCCCCCAAGGTCGAGGTGCATCTGGACACCGGGATCATGTCGGGACAGGACATCGTGGCGGCACTCGCGCATGGCGCAGACTTCACGTTGATCGGCCGCGCGTATCTCTATGGGTTGATGGCAGGCGGCCGACCCGGCGTCGATCGCGCGATCACGATCCTCAGGGGGCAGGTCGAGCGGACCATGCGGCTGCTGGGGGTCAGTTCCCTCGACGAGCTCGAGCCAGGTCACGTGACGGCACTAGGGACATTTGCATGAGCCCTTCGGCACCGCCGCGGGCAGGTGCAACCCGTCTTACGGCGACGTCTTGGTGTCGCATGTCCATTGCCGCTAACCGCTGGTCAACACAACCCGGGACCGTCGTGGCAAGACGCTGCCCTCGTAGAAAGTTGGAGGAGTCATGTCGACCGTGAAACCGGTGATTCTGACGTGCGCCGTTACCGGCGCGATTCACACGCCCTCAATGTCGCCGCACCTTCCGGTTACACCTGAACAGATCATCGAGCAATCACTGGCCGCGGCCGAAGCCGGCGCAGCAGTTCTGCACTTGCATGCGCGCAACCCCGACAACGGCAAGCCGGACCAGACTCCCGAGGCTTTCGCGAAGTTCTTGCCTGCTATCCAACAGGGCACCGACGCGATCATCAATCTGACGAGCGGCGGCAGCCCCCACATGGACGTCAAAGAGCGGGTGAAGCCTGCGGCCGTGTTCAAGCCCGAGATCGCCTCGCTCAACATGGGATCGTTCAACTTCGGACTGTTTCCCTTGCTGGATCGCTACACCGACTTCGAGTTCGCGTGGGAACGCGAGCACCTCAAGAGCACTCGCGGTCTGGTCTTCCGCAACTCCTTTGAGGACATTGAGTTCATCCTGGAGACCTGTAGTGGCGGTGACACTCGATTCGAATTCGAGTGTTATGACACCGCTCACCTCTACACGCTCAAGCACTTCCTAGAGCGCGGTCTGGTCAAGCCACCTCTCTTCATCCAGACGGTCTTCGGCATCCTCGGCGGGATTGGGGCGCACGCAGAAGATGTCCTTCACATGAGGCGCACAGCCGACAGACTCTTTGGCAGCGACTACGAATGGTCAGTGCTCGGAGCGGGAGCGGCGCAGATGCGTATAGCTCTCGCCTCGGCGTCAAATGGAGGACATGTTCGTGTGGGACTTGAGGACTCCCTTTGGATCGGCCACGGCGAGCTTGCTCAGAGCAACGCCGCTCAGGTTCTCAAGGCACGGATGATGATCGAGAACCTAGGGCTGCGGCTCGCGACTCCGGCCGAGGCGCGGGCAATGCTTCACCTCAAGGGGTCGCACCTGACCGCGATCTGAGGGCCCACAGCCCCGGCAGATCTCGACAGGGCGGTCGAATGTTCACCTTGCGCCGGCAGCAGTCACCTGGGCGACGCCCGCGCTGTCCCGAAACAGAGGAAGGACGTGTTCGGAGTACTGCATCATGTCGGCCTCGTAGCTGCTGGTCTGAGAGTAGAAGCAGATGCGGGTCACGCCCACGGCCTCGAGCTCGCGGACTCGCTCGGCGCATCGTTCTGCGGTCCCAATGATCGTGAGGCGATCGATCATCTCGTCTGGCACGTAGTCGGCTTGCGCAGTGTCGCTGTGTACGTGTTTGTAGTAGTCGTACTCGGTTCGGCTGTTGTTGAGCGCCTCGAAGTCCGGGGGCAAGTTGTTGGCGCCGACGTTCCGCATGATCTCGGCGACCATGTTGCCGATCACTGCACCGAAGGGCCTGACCGTTTCGCGGGCTTGATCGAGGTTCTCCGAGACACACGTGGCGTTGGCTGCAACGACCTCGAAGTCGGTCAGGTCTCGCCCAACCTCGGCAGCGCCGGCGCGGACGTGGTCCATGGCCCATGAGATGTAAGAAGGGTCAGCGCACTCGATGATGACGCCATCGGCGCTGCGCCCCGCGGCGGCGAGCATGCGAGGGCCGTAGGCGGCTGCAATGACGGGAATCGCCTTGCCGCTGACCCAGGGCATGTGCACGTCGGTGCCGTCGTCGACGGTTGCGGTATCGCCGCTGGTGGTGGTTCGGATTAGTTTCATCGCGGACTCGAGTTCTGAGATGGTCGACGGCTTCC
This sequence comes from Nocardioides sp. AN3, assembly GCF_054653495.1. Classification (NCBI taxonomy): domain Bacteria; kingdom Bacillati; phylum Actinomycetota; class Actinomycetes; order Propionibacteriales; family Nocardioidaceae; genus Nocardioides; species Nocardioides sp. AN3. Next base: position 27,949 of record NZ_BAAIGC010000043.1, on the reverse strand, counting down.
TGCCGACGACCCGGACGACACTGTCCCCACGGCCCATCCCGCACAACACTCGACCCTCGCCAAGGATCTGACGGAGGGTCGCCATCGCGCTCGCCACGACAAGTGGATCCCGGCTCACGGGATTGCCGACCATCATTCCGAAGCGCATGGTCGTCGACGTGCTTTGCCCGGCGAGGTAGCCCATGAGTGCGGAGACCTCGTTCCAGATGACGTGGGAGTCAGCGACCCAGAAGTCGTCGAAGTCCAACCTCTCAGCCAGTTGAAGGAGTTCGACTGCGCGTGCAGCGGGTGGAAAGACGCTGATGATTCCGAATTTCATGAGTGACCTCGTCTAAGGGTGGTACCGATGCGCCCAACTTAGGATCATGTCATCCTATCTGGATGAACAACGAGATGGCACCGACCCGCGGGCTGGTGGGTCGTCCGATCAAGCGGCGGGAAGACCGTCGTCTTCTCAGGGGCCGCGGTCACTATGTGGCAGATGTGAATCGTGACGCCATGCTCAGCATGGCCGTGCTTCGGTCTACGTCAGCGCACGCCAGGATCATCGAGATCGACGCCAGCGAGGTGCTGGCGCTTCCCGGTGTCGCAGCAGTTCTGACCTATGCCGACATCGACGGCCAGGTCGGTCTCCTGCCATGCAGCGACTTGCAGCCCGACAGCAAGCCGGCTCTCCAGACCGTCCTGGCCAACGGCGTCGTCCGTTACGTGGGTGAGCCCGTCGCCGTTGTCGTTGCTCAGGACGCCTATGCGGCCGAAGACGCCCTCGAATCCTTCATCGTCGAATACGAAGAGCTTCCGGTCGTCTTGGACCCCGTCGCCGCATGCGAAGACGGCAGTGCATTGCTCTTTCCGGACTTTGGCACCAACAAGGTCAGCACACTCAACCAGGACGTTGGCGACATCGAAGCTGCCCTCGCATCCGCCGACAAGGTCTATACCGAGACGTTCAAGATCCACCGACACGGCGCCGTCCCCTTGGAAACTCGCGGCGTCGTAGCCGAAGAGGACCCAGTAACAGGACGCGTCACCGTCTGGACGTCAACCCAGAACCCTCACCGGGTCCGGAAGTTCCTCACCGGCGTGCTCAACCTTCCCGAAAGCCGCATCAGGGTGATCGCACCCGACGTCGGCGGTGGTTTCGGCGCAAAGCTCGGCTTCTATCCGGAGGAGGCTCTCGCGCCCATCCTCGCCATGAGACTAGGTCGACCGATCAAGTGGATCGAGGACCGACGCGAGCACCTGCTCACAGCTACTCACGCCCGCGAACAGGTCCACAAGGTCAGCGTCGCCGTCGACCGCGATTCCGTCGTCACCGGTATCGACATTGAGTCGTGGACAAACAATGGGTCAGCGATGCAGACCACAGGGACGTCCGTGGCATCAATCACCTCCGCAATGCTGCGCGGGCCATACCGCATCCCCAACTACCGCGCCCGATCACATTCGGTTGTCACCAACAAGACGCCACTGGGGGTCTACCGCGGTGCCGGCCAACCCCAAGCGGTGTTCGTGATGGAGCGCTTGATGGACATCATTGCGGATGATCGAGGACTCGATCGTGCGGAATTCCGCCGGACAAACATGCTGACGCCCGATGAGCTTCCATCCGATCGCGGCACAGCGATCGTCCTTGCCGGAAAGGTCGAGTACGACACCGGTGACTACTCAAAGTGCATGGACATGGCTCTTGACCTAGTCGGCTACGCCGGGTTCGCGGAGAAGCAGGCGCACGCACGATCTGAGGGCCGCCATCTCGGACTAGGAATGGCCTGCTACGTCGAGGAAACAGCTATCGGTCCGTACGAAGCCGCAGACCTCAAAGTGGACCCACAAGGAAAGATCGTGGTTCGCACCGGCGCCACCTCGAGTGGACAAGGTCACGCGACGGCCTTCTCGCAACTTGCCGCTGAAGAGTTCGACATCCCGCTCGAAGACGTGACGGTGCTCGCGGGAGACACAGATATCGTCCCGGAGGGCATCGGTAGCTACGGAAGCCGTAGCGGCGCGATCGGCGGAGCAGCCGTCCGCATGGCGGCCAGGCGCGTCCGGGAAAAGGCGATGCGAATCGCATCAAACGCTCTCGAGATCGCCATCGAGGACCTCGAATGGTCGAGGGGCGGAGCGCAGGTGAAAGGTGCGCCCGATCAACGCCGGTCTCTTGCCGAACTCGCCCACCTTGCTCGCGCCTGGTACGACAGGATTCCAGGCGAGGATGCCTTCAACCTCGAGGCGCTCCACCATCACCAGGTCCCAGGAATCAGCTTCGCCAATGCCACACACGCGGCGATAGTCGAAATCGATCCGATCACGTGTGAGCTCCAAATCCTTCGGTACGTGGTGGTTCACGATTGCGGCACCCTCATCAACCCGATGATCGTCGAAGGCCAAGTCCACGGCGGGGTCGCGCAAGGACTCGGCGGATCGCTCCTCGAAGAGTTCGCCTACGACGACAGGGGGCAACCGCTGTGCACCACCTTCATGGACTACCTCATCCCCACGGCCTTTGACGTCCCCCACATCACCACCGACCACATGGAGTCGCCGACGCCCCTGAACCCGTTCGGGATGAAAGGCGCCGGTGAGGGCGGGGCAGTGGGGTCCCCAGCTGCTGTGACCAACGCGATCGCCGACGCCCTGCGGCCGTGGGGTGTGCATCTCACCCACGACGGGCCATTCGCCCCGTCGCATCTTCACGGAATTCTGAGTCGAACCGGCTCGACGGGCTCGCCCGCCGCGGCCAGCGCGACCGCCACGGCACGCGGGGCTGGACATCACAGTGCGGCAGGCTGAAGAACGGGCCATCGTGACGTTGGCACGCGGCAGCCCTGGACATGCCGACAAACTTCTGGTCTACTTTGGTGAAACAATGATTCATGACAGTGGTCGCACCCGAAGCTCTGGCTCGATGTTCACCCGCGCCTCGGGTCAGCAGGTCAAGCATCCGGTTGTGATCCGCTGTCGCCGATTTTGCTCGCACTCCACGAAGAATCGTTACGTCACATGAGGATGATCTGCCATGCATGAGCAGACCGCGCAAGGCGCACCGAGTCCTGAGGGCTCGGTCGAGGTTCTGGTCCGTACTGCCTCCACCGTGTATGTCGCTGACGGGTACGAGATCGCAGGTGGTGGGTGGATAGGCATCAAGGAAGGCCGGGTCGCAAAGCTTGGGGGCGCGCGGGATCAGGAGCCGACCGCCGGCAAGATCATTGATGTCGGCAACCGTCCGGTGACACCTGGTTTCGTCAATACGCACCATCACATCTTTCAGAACTTGGGCCGTAGCTACGCCCCCGTCGTGAACAGCCCGCTGTTTGAATGGGTGTCATTGCTGAGCGACATGTGGGCTCAGTTGGACGCCGACGACATCTATGTCTCGACCTATGTGGGTATCGCCGAGTTGCTACTCGGCGGCTGTACCACGTCAACCGACAACCTCTATGTCCACCCGAAGCCAGGATTCATCGACGCAGAGATTCGGGCGGCAAACGAAATTGGCTTCCGCTTCTATCCCACCCGCGGTGCTATGAACTTGTCGCGAAAGGACGGGGCTCTGGCCTCGGATCGCGTAGCACAGCCAACCGAGGTAATTGTCGAGGACTATCGGCAAGTCATTGAGAAGTATCACGATGCCTCTCCAGGGGCACTCACTCGAGTGGGACTCTCGCCCACCGCCCTCTTCACCAACGATTCGGCGCTCAACCGTGCAACGGTAGAAATGTCTGATCGCTACGACGTCCGGATCCACACCCACCTGGCTGAGGAGCGAGACGAGATCGAGTACTGTCAGGAGACCTTCGGGTCCACGCCAGTCGAGTACTTCGTGCGCCAGGGCTTGGCTACCAACCGGACTTGGGTAGCCCACTTCGGATACCCGACAGAATCCGAGGCGGAATTGCTAGCTGGCCTTGGAGTAGGGGTTTCCCACTGCCCGAGTTCCAACATGCTGGTCGCGGGCGGGACGGCACGAGTGCAATTTCTGCGCTCACTTGGAATGGCGGTTGGCCTGGGTTGTGATGGCTCAGCATCGACTGATCACGCGTCCATGTGGCAAGAGGCGCGCACGGCTCTCCTGGTAGGACGCTTCCGTGACGGCCCCGAGACGATGACTGCACGCGACGTGCTCGATGTAGCAACACGCGGTTCAGCTCAGTGCCTTGGTTGGGACGACGAAATCGGCCATCTCAAGGTGGGCGCCCTAGCCGATCTCGTCGCTTGGGACATGGACGAGGTTTCGATGGCTGGGGCCCACACCGACGCCCTGGAGGCCCTGTTGCGGTGCGGCCCGGCGAAGGCCTGGCTCACCATGGTCCAAGGACGGCCGCTCGTCGCAGAGGGTCAGTTGACCCTCCCCGCTCTGAGTGAAGCGCTGGAGCACCACAGAAGCGCCTCGAGACGGCTTCAAGGCTTGAGCTAAGAGGCCGACAGATCGCCCTTGTGGCTGCCGATCACTCACCCGCGGGCGTTGGGGACGGGGTCAGCGATGAGCGGCAGTTGGCTTCGCGCTCCTGGCTGGCCTGCTGGTGAGCATTCCTCCGGCCTTCACGTGGCCGTTCGAGCGGTATGTGGCCAGGCGCGGCCACCTCGGCGGCGACTGAGGATCCTCCTCCTTGGAGCCCGGGTCGGGGCAACCCGGTCTCGGGGACCGCGCAAACCTCGCCGGTTGGGTGGAGGACGGCGACGGCAAAGCCGGCGACGAGGACGACGCCCGAGTCCCGCGGCTGCGGCCCCGGTCGACGTGTCATCGGTGCCCGGGTCACTCTCCGGGGGAGGCCCTGCGGCGCGCTCGCGACAGCCACCCGACGAATCCGAGCGTCAAGAATGCGGTGAGGAGCCCGATGACGACCGTCGAGGTCGCCGACCCTCCCGAGTCTCCACCCTCTCGCGGCTCGTCTCGTGAGGGTGGGACCGCGTCATCGGGCTCGGTGGGGGAGGGGCCCCTTGGGGATGCGCCCCCCGGGGTAGGCGTTTCGGCGTCAGTGCTCTGGGCGACGGCTTGGTGTCGATCGACGGCCGTGCTGGGGTCGAAGGCATTGACGGCCGCGGCCGGCGAGGTGAGCACGAGCGCCCAGGCGGCCGCCAGCGGTATGAGCCTGACCACCGCCCACCATCGGCCAAGGCACACCGTGCGCACCCCGCTTGAATGGCCAGGCGGCTCGGCCCGGGTCCGTGTTGGCCTGATCTGTGGGTCTGTCATAGGTCTGTCATGCGCCGAAGAGCAGATAGAGGCCCATGAAGGTGTAGCCGACCATCGCGAAAAGCAGCGCGAGCTGACCAATGATGAGGTGGCGGCGTGCGAGCAGGGTGAGGGACCGGTCGTGTGCGGCGATGACGCCAAGGACGTGGCCAGTGACGATGGCGAGGACCTTGATGCTGGCCACGACCGAGGGGTGCTGGGAGAGCCAGTAGTTGATCTCCAGGTCTGCGGTGCCGAACAGGTTCGCCCCGGTGCCGCCGGGATCGCTGATCAGGATCAGCGTCTGCTGGCCGTACTCGACGAGGAAGGTGAGGTAGTGGGCGATCATGTACCCGACGATGATCGGCACGATCGAGTGGGCCAGCCGTCGGGGCAGCTCACGGCGCGGGGTCCCCTGGGGGCCGACGCCGGTGGCCATGGAAGCTGCGGTGAAGGTGATGCCGACGATCACGATGATCAGCAGCATCAGGCCGGTGCCGAGGCGGGTGAGGTCGATGCTGTTGGACTGGACAAACCGGATCCAGGTGACCGAGCTGCTCCAGCTGTCGTAGGCGGTGCTGCCGAGCAGTACAGCGACCACGGCGACCAGCCCGGCTTCGGGGGAGATGCGGGCGAGGTTGCGCAAGGGGCTGACGAGGACGAGCCTCCCAGCAGTGTTCCGGCTCCATGGTGAGAGGTGTCCGACGAGGGTGGAGTACACCTCGAAGGGGTCGGCACGGGAGACCCAGGTGGTGCCGAAAACGGCCCATCCGACGAGCATGGCAGCGGCGTAGAGGGCGAACCAGAGGCGGACGAAGTCGAGGTCGGTTCCGTCCGGCGAGACGAGTTCAAGCCAGACGAACGCGAAGAGCCCGAGGCTGGCGGGCCAGTATCCGAGCCACGGCGGGTAGGGCCGGAGGCCCTCACCCCGTCCGTCACTGTGTCTGTCGCCGTGAGTGCGGCCGACGGCCTTGTCGAGGAGCTCCAGGAGGGTGCGGACGGGGTTGACGGCGCGATAGGCGGACCCGAACAGCAGGGACACGGGCACGAGACCGACCCAGAGCCAAGCGTAGGCCACGCCGAAGACGGGGTTGGTCAGGTCGTTGGGACCGAGGACGGCGGGCCAGAGCATGAACCCGAGGAAGAGCAGACCGAGGGCTCGCAGCGCAATCTTCAATGCGGGACCGTCGAGGACCCGGGCGATCGGAGGCGGGACCAGCAGCTCGTGGCTGGGTGTGTCGAACCGTGCTTTGCGCCAGGCCAGGAGCAAGACGGCGAAGGAGATCGTCAGCGCCGCGGTACCGCCGGCGATCGCGAGATTGGCCGGAATCGGCAGGTCATCTGCGCCGCCCAGCCCGTGGGCGGAGATGTTGGTCAACGAACTTCCAGGATCGCGACGACCGCCCTGGTCTCGTGGTCCTCGACTTCGACACTTCCGGGGGTCTCAACGGTCGTCTCAGCGCGCGTCTCACCTTCGCCGAACTCGACGTATTGCTCGGGCTTGGAGTGCACGTGCAACTCGCCGGCGCGGTCGGAGGTGATGTTCCACACCAGCGTCTCGTTGACGGCGATTGAGAGCTCCTCCGCGTTGGGGGAGACCCTGTCGCCCTCGATGCGCACCTCGATGCTCGGCCCGGCCGGCGCCTCCTCAGCGGGTGACGCCGACTGGGGGGGCGAGGTTGAGGGCGACTCCTCGGGAGGCGTACTGCCGGAGTCGTCGGGGGCCGCCGCGGTGGCCTCCGGCGCGTCCCCGGTTGATTCACCGTCGCCGCCGGAGCAGGCGCTGAGAGCAAGCACAGCGGTCAGGGCGACCGCGATCAGGCGCGCTCTACGCATGGGGAGTCTCCTTCTGGGTGGCCGGGGGATCGGTCGTGACGTCGCCTCCGGGCCCCACGGCGTCAGTGTGGGAGACGGCGGCGCGGATCTACTATGCCGCATAGGACAGTGCCTCTCGAACGGGGCGCGCACTGGACGCGTTCGACGGTGAGCGTGCTTGGGGAGGGCCGGGTTCGGTCAGGTTCGGGTCGCGGTGACCAGCCAAGCGGCGCCGTCGAGGAACACGCCGTCCTCGCGCACGTACGGGGCAAGGGCGGTGGCGACCGCCTCCCAACCCTGGGCGGTGGCGGCCGGGCCGGCGTCGCCGAACACAGCGTCGCCGAGCTCACTTTGTCGCAGGAACCGCAGGGCGTCGCTCAGGTCCGCGCCTTGGTACATCGGCGCCACGGTCGGCTGGACCTCGACGTCGGTGAATCCGGCCTTGGCCAGCAGCGCCTGGGTGCGGGTGGGGTCGGCCAGCGAGAAGGCGGCATAGGACCAGCTGTCGGCGGTGAACTCGGGTGTCGGCACGTGCTCGAGTGCCGCAGTCAAAGGGACCATCAGGTGCTGCTGATGGGTTAGGTCCTGCCAGCAGGTGAACACCAGCCGACCGCCCGGGTGGAGCGCGGTGCACAGGTTGGCGAAAGCAGCGTCGGGGTCGGCGAAGAACATCACGCCGAACTGGCTGAGTGCGAGGTCGAACTCCTCGAAGCCGAGGTCCTCGGTGGTCTGGACGTCGGCGCGGATGAAGCGTGCGTTGTCGAGGCCGAGTTCGATGGCCCTGTGTTGGGCGACCTGCAGCATAGGGCTGGCGACGTCGACACCGACGACCTTGCCATGTGGTCCGACCGTGGTGGCGGCGTCGATGGTGCGATCACCCATGCCACAGCCGGCGTCGAGGACGCGCATACCGGGGCGCAGTTGAGCGGCGGCGAGGAGGGTGCTGCCGAAGGGTGCATGCATGCGCTCGTAACGGGCTTGCTCGGTGACCCAGCGTTGCCCGACTTCGCCGTCCCAGGCCCTGATCATGGGTGAGTTGTCTGGCTCCATTGCCCGCTCCATCGCCGGTTCCATCACTGTTGTCTCGTGTCGTGCACCAGGCCGAGGCGGCGCGGCCACCTACCCATCCACTACGATGCAGCATAGTAGTTGGTGTCGAGTCGAGGACGTGCGCGTGAGTACCCAGGTGAGAGTGGCCCTGCTGATTGCCGGGGCGTTCGTGATCGCGATCGGTGGCCTGCTGTTCTGGGCCGGTCGTGACGATGCGGCCGAGCCTGGCTCGGACGCCCCCGGTGGTGCTGCTGATCCGCGGCTGGTGCGCGAGGACAGCCGCATCATGGGTGAGGAGGGCTCTAGTGATGTGGTGCTCGTGGAGTTCCTGGACTTCGAGTGCGAAGCCTGCGGGGCCGCCTATCCGATCATCGAGCAACTCCGCGAGGAGTACGCCGGCGAGGTGACGTTCGTGGCTCGCTACTTCCCACTGCCCGGGCACTTCAACTCCGAGCGCGCCGCCCGCGCGGTGGAGTCGGCGGCGAGGCAGGGCAAGTTCGAGGAGATGTACCAGCGGATGTTCGAGACCCAATCTTCCTGGGGTGAGCAGCAGGAGCCCTTGGACGACCTCTTTCGCGAGTACGCCGTCGAGATCGGCCTGGACATGGACCAGTACGACGCCGACTACGCCTCTGACGAGGTGGCCGACCGGGTTCAGCGCGACGTCGCCGACGGCACCGACCTCGGAGTCCAGGGGACCCCGACGTTTTACCTCAACGGCGAGCTGTTCGAGCCGACCTCGGCCGAGGACTTCAACACCGCGATCGACGACGCCCTCAACCAGTGAGTGGGGAGTGAGGGGCGCGTGAGACCAGCATCGGGGAAGACCATGCCGGACGCAGCGGTCACCGACCCGGCAGTCACCGACCGCAGCGCAGTCGTCGCCGAGACACAGATTGACCGGGACACCAACCAGACGACTGGCCAGCCGACGGATGACACGGCGAGGGGGCGGTCGCTCGGGGCTCGTCCCGTGTCGGATCGTGCTCTGGCGTGGCTGATGCTCGTGGGGGGCGTCGTCGGTTTCACGGCGGCGTTCGTGCTGGCGGTGGAAAAGATCGCGCTATTGACCGACCCGAGCTACACGCCCTCGTGCAGCCTGAACCCGGTGCTCAGCTGCGGGTCGGTGATGCAGACAGCGCAGGCCGAGGCGTTCGGGTTCCCGAATCCGTTGCTCGGGGTGGCGGCGTTCCCGGTGGTTGCCGCCACGGGCGCCGCGCTGCTGGCGGGCGCCCGGCTGGCCCGCTGGTACTGGCTGGGGCTGCAGGCCGGTGTCACCTTCGGGTTGGTGTTCGTGGGATGGCTGATCTTCCAGAGCCTGTACCGAATCGGCGCCTTGTGCCCTTACTGCATGGTCGTGTGGACGGTGATGCTGCCGCTGTTCGGCTACGTCACGCTTCGCAACGCCACCACCGGGATGTTCGGCGCGAAGGTCGGCGGGAGCCGGGTGGTGCGGGTGGCTGCGCAGTGGCACCTGGTGGTGCTGACGACGGCGGTCGTGGTCGCGCTGGGCCTGATCGCAGACCGGTTCTGGTACTACTGGTCGACCCTGGTCTGAGCGCGACATGACCAGCATGAACGTCGTCGGGGTGGGGGTGGTCGCGTGAACGGGCTGCAGGACACCGTTCTCTCCGGCTCCCTCCTGTTGGCGGCCGTGGTCGCCGTCGCCGCTGGGGTGGTGTCTTTCTTCTCCCCTTGCTCGCTGCCGCTGTTGCCGGGCTACCTGTCCTATGTGGCCGGGGTGTCGGGCCAGGAGTCGACGGTCGTGCGCGAGCTCCAAGGTCATGCGCCGACGGCACGCGGTCGCACGATCGCGGGTGCGGGGTTGTTCGTGCTCGGGTTCGCGGCGGTGTTCACCAGTTACGGCGCGTTGTTCGGTGCGTTGGGTTCCCAGCTGGTGCGCCACCAGGAGGACATCATCCGGTTCTCGGGGGCGCTGACGGTGCTGTTCGGGCTGGTGTTCGCGCTCGCGGGCGCCCGGGTTCCGCTCCTGGGGCGAACGGTGCGGCTGCGGTACCGGCCGCGGGTCGGGCTGGCCGGCGCGCCACTGCTGGGTGTGGTGTTCGGGGTGGGGTGGACTCCCTGCATCGGCCCCGCGTTGGCTGCGGTGCTCACGTTGGCGACGAGCTCTGCCACGGCGGGTCGTGGCGCGGTTCTGGCGTTCGCCTACAGCCTCGGGTTGGGTCTGCCCTTCCTGCTGGCGGCGTTCTCGGTCAGTGGAGCGATGCGGCGGTTGGCGTGGGCCCGGCTCCACGTCAGGGCGATCGCGCGTGCCGGCGGCGGGTTTCTGATCGTCTTGGGGGTCCTCCAGTTGACCGGGGTGTGGTCGGAGTGGATGGCCGCGATGCAGGCCCTGATAGCCGGCTGGCAACCCCCCATCTAGTACACCCACGACTGATACGGGTGCAGAACGGATCGAATACCGCGGGATCGGCCCCGGTTGGCAGAAGGGGGAGGAAGGGATGGAAGGCGAGGCAATGGTCAGCAGACCCAGCACACTTGGTCCGGCCGGTGCACCCGGTTCATCTGGTAGGCCGTCCCCGTCTCGGACCCCGGGGACGCGGATCCTGTCCGTCCTGGTCGTCCTCGCCGTGATCGGTCTGGTGGCGTGGCTGGTCGCTAGCCGTTCAGACGGTGGTGACCCGCGGGCGCGGTCCGCCGACGGGTCGGTGGTCGAGGAGTTCGAGCCTGACGACCGGATCGAGGGCGAGCCGTTCCAGGCACGGATGCTCAGCGGGGATCGGTTCGATTCCGGCGATCTAGCCGGCCAGGTCGCGGTCTACAACGTGTGGGGTTCGTGGTGCGTGCCCTGCGTGACCGAGGCACCCGAGTTGGTCGAGGTCGCGGAGGAGTTCACCGGCCAGGTGCAGTTCGTTGGCATCAACGTGCGCGACAACGACGCGGCCGCGCGTGCTTTCGAGCGCGATCACGGCGTGCCCTACGACAGCATCGTTTCCTCGGACTCGAGCGAGGCGATGCTCGCCTTCCAGGGAGCCCTGGCCGCCGCGGCGGTGCCGACCACGCTGGTCGTCGACCCCGAAGGCCGGGTCGCGGCCCGTGTCGTGGGGCCGGTGACTGCGAGCACGCTGCGTGCCTTGATCGAGCCCGTGTTGGCCGAGACGGATGCGCAGGACTAGAGCCGCCGCGGGTCGCCGGCCCGGCGGTGCCCGATCCAACAGGTATCGAGTCGACAGCAGCCGGTCCGGGAGGCATCGGTCGGGCAGGCACCGCCGTGCCGGGTCGGCTCGACGTGGAATCGTCGTCTCCGCGCTGGTGGCGATGGTGCTGGGTGGTACAACTGCGGCGGTCAGTGGCGGGCTCGGACGGCCGCAGTCCACGGCGGCGAGGACGCCTCCACCGGAGGCGCCGCCCATGCTCGACGAGCCAGCCGCGCAACCGGCTCCGACGCCTGGGCCGCCCGCGTCGAGACCGAAGTTGCGGGCGAGGGACAGGGCCGAGCGGGACCGCACCGGGCGCGCGCCAGCCGGATCGCGGTCGACACGTGACGCGATGGGGCAGGCGGGGGTGAGGATCCCGGCTGGCGGGTCCGGCAAGTTCGTCGTGACCGCGCCCCCAGGCAACAGCGCCGACCACGCTGCCGGAGCCGGGGAGCTGACCTACACGGTGGAGATCGAGGAAGGTCTCCCGTTCGCCCCGACGGTGACCGCGCGCACGATCGACCGCATCCTGGACGATGACCGGGGCTGGGCGACGGTGGCCGGCCGCACGTTCCACCAGGTCGCCGAGGCTGGTGAGCTGCGGATGCTGATCGCCACACCGGAAACCACGGATGTGCTCTGTGCGCCGCTGAGGACGAACGGCGAGGTCTCCTGCCGCAACGGGGACCTGGTCGTGCTCAACGCCCGGCGGTGGGCCTTCGGCACGGACGACTACCAGGATGCGGTGCCGATGTACCGCACGTACCTGGTCAATCACGAGGTCGGGCACGCCATCGGGTACGCCCACGCCGACTGTCCCGGACCGGGCGAGCGGGCGCCGGTGATGCAGCAACAGACCTACGGGCTGGACGGCTGTCGGCGCAACCCCTGGCCGAATGTCGGCTGAGAGCCAACGACGCGCGCCCAGCCACGGACGGAGCGACCAGTCGGCTGGGGTCTCAACCGAGGATGGTGGTGCAGCCGGTGATGATCATCTCGACTATCGGGGACATCGCCAGCGCGACCGGCGTCGCCAGCAGGATGGCCGTACCCAGGGCGACCGCGAGGCTTTGGCGGCGCTTCCACGGCTTCCACGGTCCCGCGGCGGCCGCGAGCCGCTCCACCCGGGCCACGGCGGCCACGTTGCCGGCGCCGAGTCCGGACTCGGGCACCCCTGCGGCAAGGCCGGAGCCGAGTGTCACCAGGGCCCGGGCGAGCCCATGGCGGTCGTGGGCGGCGTCGTCGGCCTGCATTTCGATCAAGGTGGACACCTGCTCGTGTGCCACTCGGAAGACCGCCACAGGGCCTAGCGCGCGGCGCAGTACGTCGGCGAGCGCGAGGGCCAGGTCGTGACGTGACCGTAGGTGGGATCGCTCGTGGGCGAGCACGAGTTCCAGCTCGTGCGGGTCCAGCACCTCGAGGGCGGCGCTGGTGACCACGACTCGCTTGCGCAGTCCTGGGAGGCAGTAGACCAGTGGCTTGGGATGCTTGACGATCACGAACCCGTCGGGGTGCTCGGTGCCGAGTACGCGCAGCAGGGTCAGCTGGGTGTGGCGGCCGCGGGCGGCGTTGACCACGGTCGAGGTGGTCAGCCAAAGCATCCGGATGGCGAGCCCCGCCGCGGCCAGAGCGGCGAGGTAGGCGACCCAGGTGCCCGCTGGGGTCTGGTAGTGCTCGATGACCTCGGCCGGGGTGGTGCGGCATAGCCGGGCGATGAACTCGGCGAGGGGTGTGAGCGGTGCGGCGAGGGTGAGGCCGACGAGCGCGATCGCGGCGACGACCGAGATCGTCAGTGCCTGCCAGGCCAGAATGCCCCAGCCGGGAGCTCGCTGCACCCAGGCCGCGCCGAGAAGGAGCCGCGGGCCGAGGGCAGCGGCCAATGCGACGAAGACGAGGAGGACGGCGGGGGCAAGCACACGCTCACTCCTTCTCGCCTGGATCACGTGACTGATTGCCGCGCTTGCTGAACTTCGCCAGGGCGGTGCGAACTTGGACCTGTTCTTCTGAGGAGAGCTGCTCGACGAAGTTGAGCAGCGCGGCGCCACGGTCGGCGGTCTGGGCGAGGACGTCTTCGAGCATGCTCGCGGTGTGGTCCTCCTGGGACATGACCGCGGTATAAACATAGGCACGGCCTTGCTTCTGCCGGTGTACGAGCCCCTTGCGGTGCAGGTTGTCGAGCACGGTCATCACCGTGGTGTAGGCGATCTTGCGCTCCCGCTGGAGATCGTCGACGACCTCGCGCACCGAGGCTGGGCGATCCCAGTCCCATAGTCGATGCATGACAGCTGCTTCGAGTTGTCCCATCTGCTTCATCCGACCTCCGCGCCTCCGCACTCATCAACGGCCTACTATGCTGCATCGTAGATCGGTTGGTTCGTCCCGTCTCGTTGCTGCTCTTCTGGCTCCAGTTCCGTCCTCAGGGTCCCATGTCCTCCAACTCTCCCGCACCTTCCGGTCGGACCGGGGCTCCTCGCGCCGCGACCCGCACCGGGCCTGCTGGAGACCGATACAGCCTTAGCGGCGAGCTCGGCGGGTGCAGCCCGATCGGTCGACGTGGCGGCCTCGTCAACGCGGTCGGTGCCGCCGGGGGAGGTCTGGTGGCCGCGCTGTGCTTTGAGCCGGTGGGTGCAGGCTGGCTCGCACCGGTCGCGATGGCGCTGCTGTGGGCCAGCGTGGCCCGCGCGCCGCTGAGGTTCGCGGCCTTCTCGGGGCTGTGCTTCGGTCTGGCCTTCATGCTCGTGCTGTTGTGGTGGCTGGAGGACTCGATCGGCTGGGCGGCCTGGCTGGGCCTTGCCGGTGCCCTGGCGGTGAGTGTCGCCGTGGCCAGCGTCGGGGTGCGTGCGGTGGCGTCGCTCCCGGCCGGGCCGGTGTGGGCCGGTGCGGTGTGGATCGGTGTCGAGTCGTTGCGCAGCGGCTGGCCGCTGGGAGGTATGCCGTGGGGCCGGCTCGGATTCACCGCCATCGACACCCCGTGGCAGTCGCTCCTCCCCTACACCGGGATCACCGGCACCGGGCTTCTCATCGCGACCGGAGGCTTCACATTTGCCCACGCCTGCAGCGTCTTCCTGCGCCGCACTTCATCGCCGCGTCGCACCGCGGCCGCCGGAATGCTGGCGGGCGTATGCGCGGCCGTTCTCGCGGGGGCGATCTGGCCCTACCACGTGCCGGCCGTCGCGACGACCACAGTGGCCGCGGTCCAAGGCGGCGTGCCCGGCGATGGCCGGGATCTGGCTGGTCATCACCGGGCGGTCACCAGCAACCACGTCGAGGCGACCACCGCGCTCGCCGACAGCCTCACCTCCAAGCAGAGGGAGTCGCTCGTGTTGGTGGTGTGGCCGGAGAACGCTACCGCCGTCGATCCGGTCCGCGACCCCGTTGCGCGCGCGGCCATCGAGGAGGCCGTGGCCGCCATCGGCGTTCCGGTGCTGGTCGGGGGGATCTTCGATGGCCCGACCGCTGAGACGGCCTACAACCGCGGACTGCTCTGGCGACCCGACCGCGGACCCAGGCTCGGTGGGAGCGGAGCGTACACGAAGACGCATCCGGTGCCCTTCGGGGAGCACATTCCGTGGCGGTCGGTGATCGGTGGCTGGTCGTCGCGATTCGACCGCATCCCACGTGACATGCTTCCCGGCCAAGGCGAGGGACCACTGTCGGTGTACGGGCTACTGGTAGCGGACGCGATCTGCTTCGACGTCGCCTACGACGACGTCCTTCCCGGCCAGGTCGCTCGCGGTGGACAGATCGCGGTGGTGCAGACCAGCAACGCCACCTTCACCGGAACCACCCAGCCCGAGCAGCAGTTCGAGATCACTCGGGCTCGGGCAGTTGAGCTCGGGCGGACGGTCGTGGTGGCCTCGACCAACGGTGTCTCCGGGGTCATCGCCGGCGACGGCGAAGTGACCCAACGTGCAACAGGGGAGGAGACCGCGACGCTCGTTGCCGAGGTTGAACTCGCCGACCGGGTGACGCCAGCGGTGCGTTCCCAGTCGGTGCGGTCGGCGACCATTCCCGCGGTCGCGGTGGTGGGGCTACTCCTGGCGTTCGCCCGTGGACTCCGGCGCCGGGGGAGGGGCAGGGTCCCGACTCGGTTCGAGCGATCCGTCGAGCTTCCCAAGGCGGCTGAGGTAGGCGTTGTAGTCGGCCATCACCTGCCCTCCGGTGCGGGCCTCGGAGCGGTCGAACCGACGTCGCTCGCGCCGGTCGGAGGCGACCCATCGGACGATGAGGGCTCCGGCGAGGATCGCGAGCGGGTAGTCACCCAACGCCCATCCCAGTGATGCGCCGAACTGCTGATCGTCGAGTAGGGAGGCTCCCCAGGGCCGCTGGAGAGCTGAGAACCAGTCCGGCGCGAGCACTTGGTCCGAGGACATGAGCGAGACCGAGAAGAGTGCATGAAAGCCGAACGTCACCATTAGCAGCACCACACGGAGCGGGAACATAGGTCGGTGGATTCCCGGGTCGATGCCGACCAGGCAGTTCGCCAGTAGGAAGCCGGTAAGGAGGAAGTGGGCCACCATGGCCACGTGCATGGTGTGAGACTCCAGCGACAGTTCGAACAGGCCGCTGTAGTAGAAGACGGCCAGGCTCACTACAAACATCCCGGCCGTGACCACCGGGAGGGTCAGGAGGTGGGCCAGGAACGATCGAAGTGCCTCCTGGAGCCACTCTCTGGGGCCCAGGGAGCCGTCGGTACGGCGGGGCAGTGCCCGTAGCGCGAGTGTGATCGGTGCGCCGAGGACCAGGAACGTGGGTGCGGCGGTCGCGATGGTCATGTGCTGGACCATGTGCATGCTGAACAGCACCCGTCCGTAGACCCCCGGGGAGCCGCTGGTGGCCCACACGACGAGCAGCCAGCCGAGCAGCCAAGCGATAGTGCGCAGCAGTGGCCATCCGTCACCCCGTGCCCGGAGCCGGAGCACCGCACTCAGGTACCAGGCGGTCATGGCCAGGGCGACCGTGAGCCAGATCAGGTCGGGCTTCCATTGGGTGAACCACTCACCGATGCCGAGCTCGGGGGGCAGGTCGGTGCCGAGGAGGGCCTGTGCGTTGCTGAGGGACGGGTCGGTCTCGGGGGTCGGTGGGTTGGTGCGGCTCAGCGCGACCCCGGCACCGGCGCCGGTCAGCAGCAGGACGACCTCGTAGAACGCAAGCCGGGCGAACGCACTCGAGGCGCCGGACTCGATGCGCCTGACGATGCGGGTCCGCTGCCACCAGCCGAGAGCGGCGACCGCGCTCAATACCGCGACCTTGACGGCGAGCATGGCCCCGTAACTGGTGGTCAGTGCCGATGCGCCGGGTAGGCGCAGGGCGGCACCGGAGATTCCGGAGAGCGCGACCAGCAGCAGGCACCAGCCCGCGAGCCGGGAGTAGCGGCGTACGACAGGTCCGAGGTTCTCGCCCAGGTGTCGGCGCACCACCAGTAGGCCGACCAGGCCGCCGGTCCACACGGTCACGCCGAGCAGGTGGAACAGCTGCAACTCCACCAGGCGGTTGTGATCCAGTGACCCGGTCGCATGTCCGCCGAGTGCCATAGGCCACACTCCGGCCAACGCCACCAGCGCCGCGAACCCCATCCCTTCGGGACGTCGAATCATCAGGCAGGCGGTGGCGAGCAGCGCCGCCAGAGCGGCGCCGGTGAGCAGGTAGCGGCCAGGCTCGAAGCTGGTGGCGAAGTACCACGCCTGGGACCAGAACCCCTCGCCGCCTACGGGCTCACCGGAGGCGTCGGCGTAGACGAAGATGAGCATCGCCAGGGTGCTCCATGCCCATGCCATCGCGGTCACGGCACCGACCTTGAGCAGCAGCCGCTGCGTCGACGACACGCGGCGCGACCCACCGCCGGACCCGGCGCTGGGTCCGGGGGCGGTGGGCAGGCAGGTGGCCGCGAGCACCACGACCCCGACCGCGACCGTCGCGCTGGCATCCCGTACCGCCTGCACCACCGGCAGGCCCCACCGTGTGACGGACCCCGAGTCCGGCAGCCCCGGCAGGCTGGTGGCCGCCAGGCCGTCGGAGAGGAACAGCAGCCCCAGCGCGACACCCGGCGCGAGAGCCGTGAGCAGCAGCAGGCCGGCGGCGCGCCTAGTCCCGCTGCCGATCACCGGGGAGCCGGTGATCGCGTGGTCACCAGGCGCGGTTGGGCTGGGCATCGTCGGGGTCTGGCTGATCGGGCTCTGATACGTCTGTCTCGGAGTTGGCCTCGACTGTTTCGGCGTCCGTCCCCGTGTCGGCCACCCCGTGGCCGGCTTCTGCGTCAGCCCCTCCGGTGGTGGTCTCGGCAGGCGTGCCGTCGATCGACTCGACGGGTGCCACCCGGGTGAACCGGGTCACCAAGAGCAGTGCGGCGAGCAGGAGCAGAAAGCCGCCAAGGAGCACGGGCGCCACAAGTCGCCACGATCCCGCGCCATCGTCCGCTCGCGCGTCGCTGGTCTGCTCGCCACCCCCTGATGCCGCACCATCGGCTGGCTCAGAGGACGCGTTCTCGTCCGACCCTCGGGCATCGGCGGGGTCGTCGCTTGATGCGTTGCCCTCTGTGTCTTCGGGGTCCTCGGTGGCCGCGTTCGCGGGAGGGCGCACGGTGAACGACAGCGTCCCTTGGACGGGGTGCCCGTCGGCGGACGTGACCCGGTAGGCGACCTTCCAGGCGCCACCGGCCATGCCCTCGCCGGGGATGTCGGCCACCAGGGTGGTCGGTTCCGAGCCCGCCGTCACGGGCAGCTCCGCCGCGTCCTGGTCGGGCGTGGTGAGGGCGACTTTCGAGAGCTGTGGCTCCATCGGCTCGTTGAACCGCAGCGTCACCTGATCCGGGGCCTCGCGAAGCGTGGAGTCGGCGGCGGGGTCGGAGCCGACCAGGTCGGTGTGGGCCGCTGCGGGTGGGGCGGGCATGGTGAAGACGAGGACCGATGCGACCATCGAAACCAGCAAGCCACTTAGCAGGGCAAGGCTCGGGTGCACGGGCTTGACGGTCAAGGGGATTCTCCAGCCGTTCACGGATAACTACTATGCTCCATCGTAGACAGCGGTCGACTAGGAGGGGACATCGGGATGGGTGTCGGTCACGGGCATGGGCATGGACCTCAGGATGGGGGCCAGCTCACGGGACACGCGGGCGCGCGGTACCGGTGGCGGCTAGCGGTCTCCTTCGGACTCATCGCAATGTTCTTCGTCGTCGAGCTTGTCGCGGGCATCATCAGCGGCTCCCTCGCCCTGATCTCCGACGCTGGCCATATGGCCGCCGACGTCGTCGCCCTGGGGGCCGCGCTCGTGGCGACCAAGATCGCCACCCGCCCCGACGACACCGGCCGCCGCACATACGGCTCCTACCGAGCGGAGGTCTTCGCCTCCGGGCTCGCCGTTCTGCTGATGCTCGGCGTCGCCACCTACGTCGTCATCGAGGCGATTGGTCGTATGGGCACCAACCCCGAGGTCGACACCGGCGCCATGCTAATCGTCGGCCTTCTCGGCCTCCTGGTGAACCTGGCCGCACTGGTCCTGCTGCGCGCCGGAGCGAAGGACTCGCTCAACGTCAAGGGCGCCTACCTGGAGGTCGTCGCCGACACCGCCGGCAGCATCGGGGTTCTTGCCGCAGCCGGTCTCGTCGCCGCCACCGGCGAGGGGTACTGGGACACCGCTGTCGCGTTCGCGATCGGCGCCTTCGTGGCGGTGCGCGCGGTCATGCTCGGCCGCCAGGTCCTCGCGGTGCTCGGGCAGCACGCGCCCGCTGGCCTGGACATCGACGCGGTCGCGGACTCCTTGGCCTCGTTGCCCGGAGTGAAGGACGTGCACGACCTGCACGCCTGGACCCTCACCTCGGGGATGAACGTGGCCACCGCCCATCTGGTCCTCCACGACAACGCTCAAGGGCAACCCGCATTGGTGGCCGCACAGACGATCCTGCGGAATGACTACCTCATCGAGCACGCCACCTTGCAGGTCGAGGAGAAGCGCACCGCCAACTGCGACGAGGTGACCTGGTAGCTGCGCGCATCAGTTGTTGGCTGCGGGCGAGGGCCGCGGGTCGACTGGTGTCTCAGTGCGTGTCGCCGTGCATCCCGCCGCACTCTCCATCGCCCTCGGGATCGACGATGGGGCCATCCTCGGCGGGCGGATCTGCAGACCGATCTTGGGGCGTGGCTTCCGGCTGATTCCCGGGTTCGTTCTGGGCTGCCGCTGTCGCGGATGATGAGTCCTGCTCGCGGGCAGCGGCGAGTCCGTCGGGCACCCGGTTCTCGGTCAACCAGAACACCAGTGTCCCGACACCCACGCAGACGGCGATGGGGATGCCGACGAACATGGCGATGATCTCCCACCAGCTCATGGCTGCCCTCTGTCACCATGGCGCATCTGATCACGAGGTGCCGCTGACAACGGCGGTCCGGTCACGACCGGGTCACACTCCGGCGTAGGAGTGCAGGCCGGAGATCCACATGTTGACCCCGACGAAGTTGAACAGGAACGCCGCGTAGCCGAGGAGGCTGAACCATGCTGCGCGGGTTCCGCGCCATCCGGCCGTGGACTGGGCGTGGAGGTAGGCGGCGTAGAACACCCAGGTGATGAACGCCCACGTCTCTTTGGGGTCCCAGCCCCAGTAGCGGCCCCAGGCGGCCTCGGCCCATACCGCGCCCGCGATGACGG
The DNA here is from genome assembly GCF_054653495.1 of Nocardioides sp. AN3. Lineage (NCBI taxonomy): Bacteria > Bacillati > Actinomycetota > Actinomycetes > Propionibacteriales > Nocardioidaceae > Nocardioides > Nocardioides sp. AN3. The sequence continues at coordinate 8,113 of NZ_BAAIGC010000043.1, read as the reverse complement.
CGAAGGTCCAGATCGGGAAGGCGAATACGATCAGCCCGTAGGAGACTCGCTCCAGCGTCTCCGACCTCAACCCAGCACCAGCCCCGCGGCTGGTTGCGTCAATGCCGGGTGTGGAGTCGTTGGCGCGTTCGCGGCGCCGCTGGATCAGGAACGCTCCCGAGGCGAGGGCGGCGATGGTGAACACGCCGCCGGCGACGATGGCCGCAGCCACATGGATGACCATCCAGTAGGAGTTGAGGACGGGGATCAGCGCATCAACCGGCGTGTAGAGAACGGTGACGGCGAGCCCGAGGCACACTAGGACCAGTCCGGCAACTCCGATCCCGAGACCTTCAATCCGGTGGCGCCGCGATCCGATGACGAAGGCGGTGGCGATGGCAGCGGCGCCGACCATGGAGAATTCGTACATGTTTCCCCACGGCGCCCGCCCCGCGGCGACACCTCGTGCTACGACGGCCGCGATGTTCACGCTGCAGGCGATGGTGAAAAGTCGCCCCGCTATCAGCGCGGTCCGGCTGAGGTCGCTGCGGTCGAGCAACGAGTTCACGTCTGGGGTCGTCACGTCCTCGGGCGGTCCATCTGGGCCTACGGTGACGGGGGAGTCGACGGGATTCGCCGACCCGGTCACCGCGGCAGGCGTGGTGGAGCGAGTTCGGGCGCCGAACCGGGCGCCAGTGCGGGCCTTGGCCAGATCGGCGGCGTACACCGTGAAGGCCACCGCATAGATGCCGATGGCGAGGGCCACTAGGTTGTCGGAGAGCGCGGCGAGGTTCACGAGAGACTCCTCACGGCCTCGGGATCGAGGTCGGGATCAAGGTCGGGGGCGAGGTCGGGGGCGAGGCGATTCAGGGTCTGCATGAGCTTGTCTGTGTCCTCGCTCGGTGCGGATCTGCGAGTGAGGGACCGCGTGGCGGTCTCCACCTGGACGCCCTCCCGGTCGGGGTATTGGGTGACGCGGACCCAGACCCGTCGACGGCGGACGGTGAGGGAGACGGTGAGACCGATCAGCAGGAGGACAGCTGCGGCCAGGGCAATCTCCTTGCCCGGGTCGTAGGCGACCTGGAAGTTGCCGAACCGGGCGACGCCGTCGAAGGTGACCGACCCGGCACCGTCGGGCAACCGCATGGTCTCGCCGATCCGCAGGCTCTGACTCTCGATCTCGGTCAGGCTGGTCTTGTCGAGGCTGTACACCGACTGCGGCACTCCCGTGTCCATGCTCAGGTCGCCGGAGTAGGCCACCAGATCCAGACGGGGTGCGAGCAGTCCGGGGAACTGCGAGACATCGCCGCCCATCGGCGTGCCGGTGGGCAGGAACAGACCTTCGAAACCCAGCTGGGTCGGTTTCGCGTTCGGCACCTTGATGACGCCGTCGCTGGTCAGTGCACCGTCGGAGGGAAGGAAGATGACCGGCCCGGAGAAGACGGTCTCGCCCTTGCCGTCACGGACCGTCACCCTGGGGGCGTACCCGTGCCCGCTGAGGAACAGCTTGGTGCCATTGACGTCCAGCGGCTGGTTCGGCGCGATACTGGTGGAGGCTTCGGAACCGCCCTCGGTGCGGTAGGTGACCTGTGCGTCGAACTTCCGGGGTTCGCCTGTTCGTGGCCCAGTCGGCGCGAAGGCCGTCTCGAGCTCCTCCAAGGTCATCGAGAATGGGGTCAGCCCGTCGACGTCGGCCAACGACGCCGGTGTGAATGCGTCGTAGGAGGAGGCCACGTTGGTGAAGGTGTCGCCCTCGGCGAGCGCGACCCGGCCCTCGAAGCCGAACAGCTTCCCGCCGGCCACGCCGACCAGCAGGACCAGCAGCGAGAGGTGGAAGGCCAGGTTTCCTATCTCCCGGGCATAGCCCTTCTCCGCGCGAACCTCCGCCCGTGCTTGCGCCTGGCCGGGCACTGTCTCACCCGTCTCACCTGTCGTGTGGGGCACGTCGGGCTCGCTGTCGACGACGACGCGATAGCCGCGGCCGCGCAGGGTTGCCGCGGCCTGTGCGACCACGACGTCTGCCGGGGCGTCGAGCGAGGTTTCGCGGTGGTGTTCGAACCGGTCCAGCCGCGGTGGGGCCTTCGGTGGCTCGGCCCGCGCCTCCCGCCACAGCCGCGCGCAGCGGGGGAGGACGCAGCCGGTCATCGAGACCAGCAACAGACCGTACGTGGCGGCGAACCAGGGGGAGGCGTAGACCTCGAACAGCCCCAGCCGGTCCAGCCATGGCGAGAGCCTCGGGTGCTCGGCCATGAACTGCGGCACCGCCGCCGGATCCGTGGCCACGTTGCGTTGCGGCAGCACAGATCCCGGGATCGCCGCCAATGCGAGGAGTGCGAGCAGAACCACGGCGGTACGCATCGAGGTCAGCTCACGCCAAGCCCACCGACCCCATCCCCACGAGGGCAATGGCCGGGCGCCCCGGTCCGCCGAGTCCGTCGTCACCACCACCCCACCGAGTTCCGTCACCATTATCTACTAGACGCAATAGTAGACACACGTCGCGCTGTGCCACCGCAGCGCCCTGCCCCTCACGCGTAGCCACAGATGGACGGGCTGGACAACCCTTGGAGCGATCTCTGGTTCTCCTCATACCCCGTCCTCGATCACGACCCGCTGAGCGCGGTTGCTCTGAAATCAGTAGGTCGTCACATGGACGTGGTCATAGTGATTCGCGGTCACCGATCCGCGATCCTCCATCGCGCGCCAACCCTCTGAAGAGCGCTCCACCGACCAGATCCGCCGGGCGTGAATCACGTAGCTGACCCCGAACTCGGAGTAATACTCCCGGAGAAACTCCGCGACCTGCCAGGCGCGGTCGCCGGCAGCCATGATGTCCATAGCGATCCCCTGCGCATGCTCACCGTCGCCGCGCAACGTGCCGTAGGTCGCGATCTCGGGAAAGTTCGCGCAGACGGCCTGGTGGATCGCCCGGATGTTCGAGCTGACACCGGAGGGGACAGATGTCCCGTTCGTGCACTGACCGCCGAGGCTAGGCCCAGGGTCAGGTTTCTCCTCGCTGAGATAGCCCGAAGTGACCCACCGGGCCTCGCCGTCCAGCACGATCTCCTGTCGGCCGAGCATCGCGCGGCCGGTGACTGGCACCTTCTTACCGGCATCGAGGACGCCGAGCTGCTCGGCCTGCTTGTCCGGGCGGGTCCAGATGTTGAGCTCGGTGGTCGTCCACCGATGGGTGTCGGCATTCCGGATGGCCGCTGCCACTGCATTTGGCAGCAGGACCTCATCGACCGGGCTCAGCTGACGCGCAGCAGCGGCCTTCAGCTCACGCGCGGGAGACCCCGCTGGCCGGCCGGCGTCGCCGCGCCTGATACCGCCACGCGAAACGACCGGGCGGCGGTCGAGGACGCTGCCCGCGGCCGACTGGTCGACGGCGAGGAGGTCGGACGGGGGATCGGATCCAACAACGCCGATCGTCACCGCTGCGCCGGTTGCGAGAACCGCGAGGGGTGCCGCGATGAGTGCTGCCGAGGGCTTGCGTCGTGCGGTTTCCCGCTTGTGGCTATGAGTCGCCACGCGCTGATTCCTTACTGTCGCTGTCATGGTCGATGCGCTGGTTCCCCCGGTCAGGAGTCCGGGCATGACGAGTGATGCAAGCACGCCGGTCAGCGGATTCTGAAATCCTCACTACTATCCCGGATAGGACAACTGCTCGGACATGTGAGTCGCGCTCGGCAGCGGAGCTGTTCCCAACCGCGCTGGCGCACGATGGCCGCGGTGGCGGGCCCGCAGCCCGATCGGACTGATGTCGTCGGCGGCTCCATTCAGCATCTCCGCCACCAGTTGTGCTCCGTGAGCAGCGGTGGGCCGAAAGCGGACCTCCACGCGCGTAGGCACCCCGGGTGACGGACGGTCGCGGTACTCCTCATAGGCGCGATCGGGTTTTGCGACCCCGAAAAGGCCGATACACATGGAGAACTCATCCGGAGTTGCTCACGAAAGGACACGGAGATGGAACATGATGAAGATGCCGGGCGGCGGCCACCCCGATGCCATAGACGAAGATCGTGCAGTTGGCATCGCGGAGAAGCGCGAAACCGTCCAACACGGACCGAGATCGAGACCCTGAACGACCTCCTCTCGTCCGGACCGACATCGATGAGATGGACTGGTGACGGCACCACGTGGCCGCCCGTCCTGGCGGCTGCTGAGGTTCTCTTCAGTGTCGCAACCACCGCTCGGACTGGGTGAGGAAGAGCAGGTAGGACAGTGCCGGCAGCACGATCGCCACCGCCAGGCCGACGGCGACCAGCAGCGCCTGCAACGTCGCGTCGGCACCGGCGGCGTCGACGATGGTGACCTCGTCGACCAGCAACCACGGGTACTGCCCGGCCCCCCAGCCCAGGGTCACAGTGGCGACCGCGGCCGCCACGGCGAACCGGGCGACGGAGTACCGCCGCGTCCAGATCAGCACGAGTGCGCTGGCTCCGGCGAGCGCCGACAGCACCATGAGTGGCAGCGCCCGACCTGTGAGGCCGTCGAAGAGCGTGGGTGCGTCCTCTTTGATCGGCACCAGCGCGGCGAACACCAACGCGCCGGTGAGCGCGCCCACACCCAGCGTGCGCACGCGCAGCATCTCGGCTAGCCCGCGGTGCCCGGATCGGGCGGCGTCGGCGACGAGAAACGAACCGGCCAGGTACGCACAGCTGCCGCCCGCAATCAGGCCGCCGAACAGCGAGGTCGGGTTCACCCACGACGAGACCAGGTCGCCGCCGCCGTCGGCAGGCACTCGGCCGGAGGCGATTGCGCCGGCTACGCAGCCCAGGAAGAACGGGGTGATCAGTGAGGAACCGGCGAACACGATGCCGAAGAGCCGAGCTTGGCCGAGGGTGGCGGAGTACTTTCGGAACGCGAAGGACGCCCCGCGCAGCACGATGCCCAGCAGGGCCAGCATCAACGGCAACCAGAGCGTCGACATGGCCGCCGCGAACGTTCCGGGGAACGCCGTCCACCAGGTGACCAGCACGTAGATCAGCCAGACGTGGTTGGCCTCCCACACCGGTCCGATGCTGTGGTCGATCAGCGTGCGAACCTCCGCACCGCGGCGGGCGCCGCCGGCGGTGGCGTCGAAGAAGCCGGAGCCGAAGTCCGCGCCACCGAAGACCGAGTAGACGACGACACCGGCGAACAGCGCGGCGGCCACCGCAATCTCCAGCGTCACCGGGACGGCTCCTGCACGCCCTCGGCGGACTCGGGGCCATAGGGACTGGGTAGATCGAGCTCGCCGGCGCGCCAGCGTCGCGCCATGGACCGGAGTACGACGTAGGCGCCGACCGTCATGCCGAGATACACCACCGCGGTCCCGGCCAAGCTCCACCAGATCCACGGGTTCTCGGTCACCGCGTCCTCGGTGCGCAGCACCTGCCAGACCACCCACGGCTGACGGCCGACCTCGGTGGCGATCCAGCCAGCCTCGAGGGCGATCATCGCTAGCGGGCCGGCGGCCACGGCGTATCGCAGGAACCAGCGACTTTCCAGGAGGTCGCGGCCGCGCCATCGCACGAACCAGAACAGCAGCACGGACAGGGCGAGCAGCGAGCCGATGCCGACCATGGACTGGAACGCCCAGTGGGTGATGTTGACCGGCGGCCGCTCGTCCTCCGGCACCTCGTCCAGGCCGGGCACCGGCCTGTCGAAGCTGTTGCGTGCGATCAACGAGCCGATCTTGGGGATGTCGATGCTGTAGCGGACCTCGCCGTCGATCATGATCCCGCCCAGGCGCAGCGGCGCCGGTTGCTCGGTGGTCTCGGCCAGTTCGAACGCGGCGAGCTTGGCCGGCTGGCTCTCCGCGACCCGCAGGCCGAGCACGTGGCCGACCAGCGGCTGGGCCAGCGCGGCGACGGTGGCGAAGACGAAAGGCACCACGAACCCGAGCCGGTGGTGGCGGTCGCGGCGGCCGCGCAGCATGCCCGCGGCGTACACCCCGGCGACGGTGAAGCCGACGACCACGAAGGCGCCGACCCACATGTGGGCGAACATCAGCCACACGCCGTCGTTGAACATCGCCTTCCACGGGTCGACGTCGACCACCTCGCCGGCCGCGGTTAGCCGGAAGCCGGTTGGGTTGTTCATCCAGGCGTTGACCGCGATGACGCAGAACGTGCCGATCACGCCCGCGCAGGCCATCGGGACCAGCATCAGCAGGTGGATCCGCGGAGGCATCCGGCCCCAGCCGTAGAGGTAGATGCCGAGGAAGATCGCCTCGACGAAGAACGCCAGCCCCTCGAACGCGAACGGCAGACCGAGCACGTCGCCGTACTTGCCCATCAGGCCCGGCCACAGCAGACCCATCTCGAAGCTGAGCACGGTCCCGGAGACCGCGCCGATTGCGAACAGCACCGCCGAGACCTTCGACCACCGCTTGGCCAGTTCGAGCGCCACCGCGTCACCGCGGAAGACACCGCGCCAGTGGACGATGAAGATCATCGACGGGAAAGCCACGCCGAAGCAAGCCAAGATGATGTGCCAGCCCAGCGACAGCGCCATCTGGTTACGCGCGGGCAGTAGACCGGACGGCGTGTCAGACACCAGGACTTGCAGTGCCTCAAGGGTCATGGGTCCTCCTCAGTCAAGCCAGCACAGGAACGCATCCGGTCGCGATTCACCGATGGTGCCGTCCGATCTCGCCGGTCTGCGGGGAGTCCGTAGCTTTCGCGGACATGGTCGCCCCATTGCGCCGGCATCAGGCGCCCATAGTTTCGGCCTCTTGCCGGCGAAAGCCTGATCGTCCACGCGCCGTGAGCAACAGTCTACTAACTCTCATAGTAGATGGGCGAAGTGGGCAGACCTGGCGCTTCTTAGAGAAACCGGCGCCGGCTACCTAGTCGGAGGCACGGCACCTCCTGTGGGGTCCCTCAAGCTGGCGCAGATCCGCGTACTGCCGCTCCTACTATGATCCCTAGTAGGAGGTCGCGGTGCGAGTCTTGGAACTGACCTGCCCGGAGTGCGACGTCACTCTTCAGGCGGGCGACGAAGCGGAGCTCGTCGAGCTCGGGCTACAACACGAGCGGAGCATTCACGACCGAGCGGCCTCGCGGGAGCACGTGCTGACCTCGATCTGGCTCCAGAATCGATAATGGCCCACTGACCCCGCCGAGGTTCCCGCCCTCATCCGGCACGGGCCGATCTCTCCCACAACGTGCCGACGGCGGTCATCTGCGCCGGTAGCCCCAGTGCCTTCCTTGATGCCAGCGCTGCCGCGCGGGCGTCGCCGCCGGGTGACTGTGTCAGAGCCGGGCGTCCTTCTTCGCCGGGAACTCGACATATTTGCGGGGGCAGACGGAGGTCCTTGTCGACGAAGGACCCCTGGTCGCCGCTGACCAGTACAGGGCTCGGGAGCGGCGGCGGGCTGGGCGCAGGTTCAGCCGACCTGGTAGCCAGCGTTGGTGATGGCTGTCCGCGGTCGACGACGTCGACCCGGATGTACTCGATTCGACGAGGCTGTCTTTCGAAGTCCTCAAGAACAGTGTGTCCGGGCCGATCTGTGTGATCAACAGCGATGATTCGCCGGGACCCTCTGACCAGGAAGCACCACCATGACCAAGTCTGCGAAGGCCGACGACGAGCCGAGGAAGGGCAAGAAGAAGATCTTCGCGATCGTCGCCCTTCTCGCCGTCGCTGCCGCAGCGTACTTTCTCGTCCTCAAGCCGAAGCCCGAAGCGGACCCTAAGCCAGTCGCGGGCGAGGTTGTCACCCTCGAGCCGATCCAGCTGAACCTCGCCGCCGGAAGTTATCTGCGGATCGCAATCGCCCTGCAGCTCACAGCTGAGGCCGAGGAAGCGGACGGCAGCAGAGCCCTCGACGCCACGATCGAGATGTTCTCAGGCCGAACCGTCGCAGAGCTCTCTGACCTCAAGCAGCGGACGAAACTGAAGGAGGAGCTCACCGACGAGATCGAGGAGCTCTACCACGGTGAGGTTATGGATCTCTACATCACGGAGTTCGTGACGCAGTAGTCGCTGGATCTCGTCGAGAAGACTCCGCGACGACGCCCAGCCGAACGACCCCCACGGCAGTCCGGAATGTGTACCAGCCAACCCAGGAAACCAACAACAGCCGTGCTGCTCGGCGGGAGTCAACCCCGTTGTTTTGGCGCCGATAACAATGCTTATGTAAGGTA
>NZ_BAAIGC010000042.1:0-33011 GCF_054653495.1 Nocardioides sp. AN3 | reverse complement strand
CGCGCCCTGGTCCAGCATCGCCGTGGAGGCATTGAGGAAGACATAGAACCCCTTCGCGGCCGCCTGCGAGATGAAGTGGTCGCGCCGCGCCCAGAACGTCGCGTTCGGCGCCTGGGTCGGGTCGAGCGAGCTGGTCCCCCACGGGTAGACCCCGTCGCCGTCCGGCCCGTTGTGACCACCGGCCAGGTTGGTCTGGGAGAACATCGAGACCTCGACGCCGTTGTAGCCCTGGGCCGCGCGGGTGGCGAAGTAGTGGTCGTACGACGTGTTGTAGTCCGTGTGGGCAGCCGTGCCGCCGTTGGAGAGGATGCCCCAGTCCTCGGCGGAGAAGATGAAGACCGGCTTGCCGGTGCCGCCGATGCGGTCAGCGAAGTACGGCGGGTCCGGCGCGGTCGCGGCGACCGAGCTCACCGACGCGGCGGCGTCACGGGCACCGACGCCCCCCACGCCGGCGATGAGGCTCGCCGTCGCGGCGAGCGCCGCGACGATGATCGATGCGATTCTCGGCCGCATGGCATCCACTCCACGAAGGGCTGCAACGAACTGCACCCGATACCCCCGTGGTCGGGCTTGAGGTCGAGGACCTCACATCCGAGTCTCCCTGTCGGCGACCGGTTTGTCACCCACGCCGACGCCGACGTCGTGCCGCTCGGCCCCCTCGCGCACCTCCCCGGGTGCACGGTCACTCACCAGGTCAGACTCGCGCCGTGCCGTCCCAGGCGACGCCGAGCCCGTCGCCCGGCCACCAGTGATGCGCGGGCTGCTCCTTGAAGAACAAGTACTGACGCCCGCTTCGCTCGGCCCAGTCAGACAGCGCGGCCGAGTCGTGAGAGTTGTCGGAGAGGACCCATGCGCCCGGGCGGAGTCGCGGCTCCACGGCGTTGAACTCCTGCATCTCGTAGTCGTAGGTGTGCAGGCTGTCGTGGAGGAAGACGTCCACCTCGTCCAGCCCGCCGAGCAGCTCGATGGAGCCGCCGATGCGCCGGTCGATGACGTCGGCCCAGGGCCCGCCGATCACGTAGCCGGCCTGCGGATCGATGTCGATCGTCGTCAGCCGCCCGTGACCGTTGCGGAGCAGGGCGGCGGCGATGGCACAGGACCCCAGACCGAAGTGCGTTCCGGTCTCCACGACGTGCTCGGGCTCGGTGGCACGAACCAGGGCATACCACGCCAGCCGGCGGGCCCAGTGCGGCTCGCGTGCGCCGATGCCCCGTCGGGGGTGGGTCGAGAGCCTCGCGACGACGTGGTCGAAGAGCGGCTGGTCGTTCTCGAGCTCGCTGACCCACTCCCGCACCTGGCCGACCTTCGCTCCGGAGACGCTGGAGACGAACCAGCAGAGCTGGTCCCGGTTGAGCGGATCCAGGTCGTAGGTGAGGTTGGTCGTCTCGCGACCCCTGACGAGCCAGTCGACGGACCGGCCCAGGACACGAGCATCGTGGCGTGCCACCATTCCCGTCCGCAGCGGCAGCGCAGCCGCCCGTGCGACCGGCGACGTGGCCAGCCGACTCCGAAGAGCATTCGTCATGGGTCCCTTCACCTTTCTTCCACTCTCTTCAGCCACGCCTCACGCCAGTAGGGATAGATCGCTCGGGGGCAGAAGCGGTGATACCTGCCCATGCAGGTGATCTCGTCGAGGATGACGCAGTCGCGCAGATGGATCATCTTGCCGGTCTGCTCGTCGATGATCTTGTCGACCGACCGCAGGACGCGCGCCCGACGCCCGCAGAAGGGGAGCATCTCTCCGTCGTAGATGAGCCCTCTGTTCTTGCTGTTCGGCCCCAGCGCGGCCATGATCTCGTCCTTGCTCTTCACCTCGACGAGCTCGCCGGGTTGCAGCCCGAGAGGCTTCGGGGCGGTCCCGGGTCCAGTGCCTCGGTAGAACGGGTAGGGCCGACCGCCTGCGATCCGCAGCGGTTGCGGCAGGAGCTTGCGGCTCAGCGCCTGGAACTTGTTGAACGCCAGCACGAGCAGGCCGCGGAGCACGTAGAGGGCTGCGAAGTTCCCCGTGCGCACGTCCGCGACATACTGGCTGGGCTCGAGCGGATGCAGCGGCTTGGTGGCCCGCATGACCTCGGTGGCGGCGCAGCGGTAGACCGTCTCGCGGTCGCTGTCGATGCCCGCGACGGTGTCGGCCTGCAGCGTCTCCTCGGTGGCCGGCGGACCCGACTGCTGCGGCGCCACTCGCAACGGGGCGCCGTCCGTCGTCTCCAGCCACTCCTCGCGCCAGTAGAGCAGACAGCCGGCTTGGCAGCCGCCGTGCGCACTGCCGTCACACCGCGCACCCGCCAGGTGCACGGTGTTCTCGAGCTGCCGCATCCCCGTCGACGGGCGGCTGATCGTGTCGCACGTCTTGTGGGCGATCGCGCTGATGGGCAGCTCGCGGCCGGCGAACGCCAGCATCTCGGGCATGAACGGCTGTCCGTCGAGACGGCCGTTCGCATCGAGGGTCGCCAGGATCTCCTCCCGGCCGCGGACTCGGACGACGTCACCCGCTCGCGGGGTGGCGGACGTGGCAGCGGGCACTTCGGTGCTGGTCATGAGGTCGCTCCTCCGTTCGTCGGGCTGGCTAGTGCGGGGCGGGTGGTCGGCACGACCTGGCCGGCCGCCCAGTTCGGGTCGCGGTTGCGACTCCTCGCCCGGTGGAACCCGCTTCCCGAGAGGCGGCCCAGGAGAAGGCGGTAGCACGCGAGCTTCTGGGACCGGGAGATCGGCGCCCGGGCGACGACCTCGAAGTAGCGATAGGCATACTCGGCCACCAGTCGGGCGGTGCTCTGACCCGCACGCCTCGGGTCCAGGTTGGTGCTGAGGGCGGGGATGGTCGCCCTCCGGTCTCCACGATCGGGATGGTCGCGCCGGAAGTACAGCAGCTCGTGCACCTGGTGGAAGCGCCCGTGGAAGGCGATCTCCGTCATGTAGGGCCGGGCGGCGTGGTGGTAGCTGTCCTTGGGCCGGACGGACCGCAGCACGTCGGTCCGCATCACGCCGTACTCGTCATCGGCGCCGTCGGCGACCAGCAGGCTGCGGAAGCGCTCGACGGGGTCGTGGGAGCCGGTGTCGAGCAGGTAGTCGAACGTCCGGATCACCGCTCCGTGCTCGTCGACCATGGCCTTGTCGACGTGGCTCAGCACGACGTCCGGCTCCTCGTCGAGCACCGCGACGCACAGTTCCAGCAGCTCGGGGCCGTAGAGGTCGTCATGCGCGGCCCACTTGAAGTAGGGGGCCCTCGCCTGACCCAGGAGGAAGTTGTGGTTCGGGTTGCACCCGATGTTCCGCGGCTGGCGCAGGTAGCGGATCCGAGGGTCGCGGGCCGCGTAGTCGCGGCAGATCTCCTCGGTGCGGTCCGTCGAGTGGTTGTCGGAGATGACCAGCTCGAAGTCGGTGAACGTCTGGTTCAGCAACGAGTCCAGTGCTTGGACGACGAAGTTCTCCCCGTTGTAGACAGGCAGGCCCACTGTGAGCCGTGGCGCGGTATTCACAACAGTGTCGCTTTCATGTCGGGTTGTTCGGATTCGGGTGGTTCGGAGTCGAGTGCGGAGTCGAGCTCGGAGTCGAGGTGGTCGGTCGCAGGCAGCTCGAAGGTGTCCTGCGAGCGGCGGAGGTCGAGGAGGCCGGCGCGCAGCTGCCACCACCACACGACGGCACCGGCCGCCATGGCGGCGGCGATGCCCCAGGCGGAGCCCGCGGCGCCGCCGACCGCGGCGCCTCCGACTCCTCCGACCACGTACGCGCACGCGCACGAGAGGGTCGCCGGCAGGCTCCGGCGCGCGGCGGCCAGCGCCCGCAGTCCGGCGTTGCCGCCGTTGATCAGGCCGATGCCGGCGTAGGCGAGGCTGGTCGGGAGGATGAGGGCCGAGGCCGGCCCCCACAGTGAGCCGAGGAGGCGCTCCCCCAGCGTGTCCGGCAGGAGGAACATGATGGCGAGGCCCCACGCGAGCACGCCGACGGCCTGCGTGATCGCGAGGCCGCCGCAGAAGACCACGAGCGCACGCGTGGAGCGGCGCAGGGCCCGGGCGGCCTCGGGGACGGCCACCATGCTGAGTCCGCTCACGACGGCAAGCCAGGGCCCCAGCAGCACCTCGGCGGCCCGCACCTCTCCGACGGCCGAGAGTCCGGCGATCACGCCCACGAAGGTGATGCGGAGCTGCGTCGCGGCGCTCATGCTGAGGTTCTCGGCGAAGTAGCGCGCGCCCAGCTCACGTTGCTGGGAGAGCCAGCTCCAGGCGCCGGACAGCCGGGGCACGATCCCGGCCTGGTAGGCGCCCAGCAGCCCGGCGAGACAACCTGCGCCGCCCCACGCCATCACGAACCACGCCACGCCACCCTGGTCGGCCGCGACCGCGACCATGGGGAGCATGACCAGCACCCATGCCAGGTCGTTGACGAAGGACTTGTGACCGTCGCCCGCGGCGAAGAAGGCGTAGCGCCAGCTGTCCTGGAGGAGCAGACCAGGCAGCAGGACGCCCAAGGTGATCAGGGCTGCGCCGAGCGTGCCGGAGAGGACGAGACCGACCAGCGCGCACCCGGCGCCGATGACGCATCCCACCCCGATCGCCGTGCCCGTGGCCACGCGGACCGCGTCACGCCAGGAGTCGCGAGCGACACCGCTGAAGCGGACCACGAGCGGATCGGTGGCCACGCCGCGTGAGACGCTCAGCGAGAAGGCGTAGGTGGCGTAGGCGAGGCTGAAGACGCCGAACGCGCCCGGCGACAGCGACCGCGCCACGAGGATGACCACGAGGAAGTTGGACAGGCTGGACACCGCCTGGTCGGCCAGCCCCCAGCCCAACCGGTGCGTCGTGCCGTGCCGCCTCCAGCCCCTCATGCCCAGATGTCCTTGTGCACGTTGAAGATGACGCGGGAGCCGTGCTGGTCGACCTTGATCGGGAGCTCCTTCAGGTCGGTCAGTGCCGACCGCACCGCGGCCTGGTGCTCGACGGGGCAGCAGACGAGGACGAAGCCGCCACCTCCGGCGCCGGCGATCTTGGCGCCGGTGGCCCCGGCCGCGAGCGCGGCGTCGACCGACTCGTCCAGCGAGGAGTTGCTGACGCCGCTGGCCAGCTGGCGCTTGGCCTCCCAGCTCTTGCCCAGGGCCTGGCCGACCGCGTGCGTCTGGCCGCTTCGCAGGCCGTCCGCCGCCTCCCCGGCAAGCATCTTCAACAGGTCGAGCTGCGACAACCGGTCGGCGACGTTGTCGGACTGCTCCTTCAGGATCGTGTCAGCGCTGCGGGTGATCCCGGTGTAGAAGAGCATGAGCTCGGCCTGGAAGGCTCGGTGCAGGGGCGCGGGCAGCCGGATCGGGTCCACCTTGACCCGGTCACCCGGTCCGAAGCGCAGGTCGCAGATCCCGCCGTACGCCGCGGCGTACTGGTCCTGCTTCCCGATCGGCTTGCCGCACCGCTCGATCTCGATCGTGCACGCACGATCCGCCAGCTCCTCGGCGGAGACCTGGATCCCCTGGTAGGCGAAGAGCGCGTGGAGGAGGCCGACCGTCACCGAGGATGACGAGCCGAGTCCCGAACCGGCTGACGGGATGTCGGCCAGCGTCGTGATCTCCACACCACCCCTGATCCCCGCCATGTGCATCGCCTCCCGCACGAGGTCGTGCTCGATGTCGGCGACCCTGCTGACGATCTCCTTGCGCGAGTAGTTGAGGTAGATGTCGTCGTCGAAGCGCTGCTTGACGACGACGTAGACGTACTTGTCGATGGCGGCGTTGAGCACGCGGCCGCCGTGCTCGCGGTAGTAGCCGGGCAGATCCGTCCCGCCGCCGACGAGCCCGATCCGCAAGGGGGTCTGGGTGATGATCATCGTTGCGCACCTCTCGGCCACGTCGCACGCGCCTGCTCGAGGGCCTCCGGCGTGCCGATGTCGACGAAGAACGAGTCACCCACCTCGAGCACCCGCGACCTGCCCACGAGCTTCGGCAGCAGGTGGCCGCCGATGTCCAGGGGGTCGTCCCCCTGGACGAGGTCCAGCACTCGCGGGTCGAAGGCATAGAGCCCGGCGTTCGCCAGGTTCCCCACCGGATGTGTCGGCTTCTCCTCGAAGGCGACCACCAACCCGTCCTCGACCGTCAGGATGCCGCAGCGCTCCGGGTGCGGCGCGCGGAAGACCGCCAGCGTGGCCAGCGACGGGGCGTCGTGGTGCGCCTCCATCAACCGCCTGATGTCGAACGTCGTCAGGTTGTCGGCGTTGATCGCGAGGAAGAAGGGCTCGCGCTCGACGAAGTCGCGATTGGCGCGCAGCGTTCCGGCACTGCCGAGCAGGGTCGGCTCGTGCGCGATCTTGACGAACGGTGCCCGTGCGGCGCGAGCGGCGACGTGCTCCTCGACCAGGTGGTGGAGGTGGTGGACGTTCACCAGGACCTCGTCGATGCCCGCTGACGCCAACGCGTCGAGCCAGATGTCGAGGAGTGGGCGCCCCCCGATGTCGACCAGGCACTTGGGCACGCGGTCGGTCAGTGGACGCAGACGCGTTCCGAGGCCCGCAGCCAGGAGGAAGGCCTTCATGACCCGACCTTCCGCACGACGCCGAGCGCGCGCATCTTCGCATCGGCCTGGGCCAGCACCTCGTCGAGGCCGGGCATGCCCTCGAGCCACGCCGCATACTCGGCCACCGAGTCGACCGGCGTGCGCCGTGCCTTCCAGCCGAGCTCCTCCAGGGCGGTGATGTCGGAGATGATGTGGCGGGTGTCGCCGAAGCGGTATTCGCCGGTCACCTTCCCGGGCAGGTCCGAGCCGTGCTGGCGCCGGACGATCTCGGCGAGCTGGGTGGTGGTGTAGGGCGTCCCTCCGCCGACGTTGAACGCCCGGCCGGCCACTCGCTCGTCCTCCAGCATCAGCACGTTGGCGTCGACGACGTCGTGGATGTTGACGTAGTCGCGCACCGCCTGACCGTCCTCGTAGAGCACCGGCGCACCGCCGAGCAGGTAGTGGAGGTTGAAGATGCGGCACGCGCCCGAGTAGGCGTTGTAGACCGACTGCCGCGGCCCCTGGACGATGCTGTAGCGCAACGCGGCCGTCGGGATGCCGTAGCGCCGCCCGAGGTTGAGGGCGACCATCTCCTCGCCGAGCTTGGACATCCCGTAGGCGTTCTGCGGGTTGGAGACCGTCTCGGGCGTCCGCCTGAGCTCCAGCTCGCCCCCGCATGTCGGGCACGGGACCTCCCACCGTCCCTCGCGCAGCGCCTCCTCGGGCCGCATGCCCGGTGTCTGGGGCCCGTCCTGGGAGCAGTGGTAGAGGCCCTCACCCATGGCCGACTGCGACGACGCCACCACGACTCGCTGCAGATCCAGACCCTCCTCCACGGCGATCTCGAAGATCAGCGCCGTGGAGGTGACGTTGACGTCGGTGAACCTCGCGAAGTCGGTCAGGTAGTCCTGGTAGGCGGCGAAGTGGAAGACCGCGTCGCTGCGGCGCAGCAGGTTGGCGAGGAGATCCCGGTTGCGCACGTCGCCGACGAAAAGGTCGGCTCCAGGCGTGAGGTAGGAGGGCCGGCCCTCACGATGCACAGGCGCGGTCAGCGCGTCGAGCACGACGACGTCGTGGCCGAGCTCCACCAGCCGGTCGCAGGTGTGGGAGCCGATGAACCCCGCTCCCCCGGTCACGAGGATCCTCATGCGGGCACCCGCTCTCCCGCACGGTGGGCCTCTCGGTAGACGTCGAGCGTCAGCTCGCCGGTGCGTGCCCAGGAGAACTCGGCGGCCCGTGCCAACCCGCGGGGGCGGAGCTCGTCGCCTTGCGGACCGCAGGCTCGGACGAGCGCGTCCGCCAGCGCCTCAGGGGACTCCGGGTCAGCGAGCAGCGCGGCACCGCCCGCCGTCTCCGCCATCGCGCTCCGGTCGGAGGTCACCACCGGGCATCCGCAGGCCATCGCCTCGAGGATGGGCAGTCCGAAGGTCTCGTTGAACGACGGGTAGGCGAAGGCCGCAGCGGCACGATAGAACTGCACGGTCTCCTCCAGCGGGACCCCGCCGACCCACACCACGTCATCGGAGATGCCCAGCTCGGCTGCCAGCGCATGCAGGCTCGCGACGTACTCGACGTCGCGTCCGGGGCCGACCACCGCGAGCTGGTGCCCGTCGAGATGGGGGCGCGCGAGCGCGAAGGCCCGCATCAGCCCGTGGAGGTTCTTGTAGTGCCACAACGACGAGACGAACAGGATGAACGGCCGGCCGACGCCGCGACCTGCGACCCGGGCCCGCGCCTCGTCGGCATCCCCCGGCCGGAACGTCGAGTGGTCGACCGCCTCCGGGACCAGCCGGAGCTTGCCGGGATCGACGTCGAGGTAGGTCAACACCTCGGTGCGGAGGCTCTCGGAGTTGATGATGATCGCGTCGGCGACCTTCGCGGTGTGCGGGTAGGTTGTCCGACGGTAGGCGCGGACCACGGGCGAGAGCGCCGCCGGTGCCGTGAAGGCATGCATCGTCTTGAAGTGCGCGACGATGGAGGGAGCCGGTCGCACCATCGGGGCGATCAGGGTGTTGAGGACGTTGATCCTGGCGGAGCGCAGTCGCACGGGGGCGTACAGCTGCTCGCTGAGCACCCGCAGCCGCTGACGCTCGTTCGACCAGGGGAAGGAGAGGTAGTGGACACCGGGCCCGTAGCCCTGGTGCGCCTCCCGGGAGCGAGGGCTCACCATGAGGTGGAGCTCCTCACCGTCCTCCAGACGCGCCGCCATCTCCGGGATCACACGGGTCCAGAACCAGTGCGCACCGGAGGGATGGGCGGGGTCGTCGGTGAGGAGGTTGATCGCGACCCGCATCGGCTCAGAAGACATGGGCGGCGACCTCGACGTCGGACATCCTCGACTGCCGTACGTACTGCGCCAGCAGGTGCATGCAGGCCTGGTGGGCGTCTTCGATGATGCCGTAGTTGCGGGTGTCGACGTGGATCGCGACACTGGCCAGGGAGCGGGCCGGCTCGCCGTCGAATCCGGTCAGCGCGATGCTCGCCAGGCCGTTCGCGGCCGCCCACTCGAGTGCCCGGACGATGTTGGGCGACCTCCCCGAAGACGAGATCGCGATCAGCACGTCCCCGGCACGGGCCTGCGACTGCAGCTGGTACTCGAACACCGCGTCGTAGCCGATGTCGTTGGCGATGGCGCTGAAGATCTCGATGTTGGTGCTCAGGCTCTGCACCCGCGCCAGGAGGCCGGTGCCGACGCGCACGCCCTTGACGTGGTCGCACTGGAGATGGTTGGCGATCGAGGCTGATCCGCCGTTGCCGCACGCGAAGAGCGCGCGGCCGTCGTCGTGGGCCGTGTTGATGATCTTGGCGGCACGGTCCAGCTCGGAGGGGTCGACGGTCTCGAGGGCCCGGGCGAGCTGCTCGGTGTAGTCGCGCCCGAACGCATCGGCCGACCCGTACTTGACCAGCGGGAACTCCGGCCGCTGCGGCAGCGCCGTCGCATCCCCCGCGAGGATGACCTCGACCGCTCGGGCGAGGTCGGGGACCGTGACGACGCCGGGCCACGGATCCGACGCGCCGATCCGGATCGGTCGCGCTCCGACGGCGTGCGCCAGCGCGACATCCGTGTCCGCGTCCCCGACGAGCCACGAGGCGCGGAGGTCGAGGTCCAGCGCCGCTGCCGCGGCGAGCGCCATGCCGGGGGCGGGCTTGCGGTCCCAGCTGGCGCGTGTGAAGGCGGGCACGACCCCGTCCGGGTGGTAGGGGCAGAAGAGCCACTGGTCGATATGGCCGCCGACCTCGGCGAGGGCGGCATCGATGTGAGCGTGCACCGCTTCGACCGCCGCCAGGTCGAAGTAGCCGCGAGCGACCCCGGCCTGGTTGGTGACCACGGCGACCGGGACACCGGCCGCGTTGAGTGCGGCCACCGCCTCGAGGGCGCCAGGGATGAAGCGCACGTCGTCGGGAGAGCCGACGTATCCGGAGTCGACGATCAACGTGCCGTCGCGATCGAGCAGGACCCCAGCCCTGCACCGCGCTTGACGCGTGCCCCGCATCTGCGTGCGGCGATCTTCTGTCATCTCTCCCCCTGGACCCCGTGAACACGCGGCTCCGGTCACTTGGGGCAACCTTTTCGCTGGTGCGGCGGCTTCTCGACGAAGCGCAGTCGCAGCCCCCAAAGTTGGGTAGTCGGCGGCTGGTCGGCGAGATCCCCAGTCTTGGGCATGCGGGGCGAGGGCCGCGCCACCGAGTCCATCGGGTCCTGATGCTGTGTCCATGGCGGACTTCATGCGGCCGTGGGCGGAGCGCCGGTCACGACCGGCGCGCGTCGCGCCGATCCGTCCGGAGCTCGCGAAGCCCACAGGGAGCAAGACCGTGCTGCAGAACCTCCAGGGTCTGCGGGGCGCCGCGGGCCTCATCGTGGTGATCGCGCACGTCTCCGGGACCAACGGGTTCGAGCAGCGCGTGTTCGGGAGCATCTGGACCGCCGTGTTGAACATGCCGGCCAACACGGCGGTGGACACGTTCTTCGTCATCAGTGGTCTGACCATGGTCGTGACGACGTGGCGCACGTTCGACGAGCCCCGGTCCGGCCGACGATTCCTGCTCCGCAGGATCGGCCGGATCTATCCGCTGTACTTCCTGGTCAACACCGCGCTCGTCGTGCTCCTGGTGGTGAGTCCACACACGGTCAGCTTCCAACACGAAGGGCCCGGGACGAGCATCCTGCAGTCCTACCTGTTGCTGCCTCAGCAGGGACGGCTGCCGGTGCTGGTCGCGTGGTCGCTCGTCTACGAGATGTACTTCTACGCGGTCTTCGCGATCGCTCTGATGCTCGGACGGTCAAGGCTTCCCCGCGTCTTGGGTGTCTGGGTCGTGCTGACCCTTGCCCTGACCGCGTTCGCGTCGGGATCGACCAACCCCTATGTGGCACTCCTGGCCAACCCCATGAGCCTCGAGTTCGTCCTCGGAGTGGTGATCGGCCTCGCGGTGGTGCACGGACGGCTCATCCGGCCGCTTCCGGTGGTGGTCGCCGCGGCGTTGTCGTACGGCGGCTGCCTGGTCTTCCTCACCCTCTGCGGTTGGACGGGCTTCCCCTCAGACTCCGTGCGGGTCATGCTCGTCCTCGTCCCCGCGGGCCTGGTGGTCTACAGCGCCATCTGCCTCGAGGTGCGTCACGGGTACGTGCTTCCGGTCTTCCTCCGACGTGTCGGCGACGCCTCGTACTCGCTCTTCCTGACCCACGTGCCCGCCCTCACCCTCCTGGCGATCCTGCTCTCCGGACGCCTGCCGGGCACGCCCTGGGTCCACCTCCTCTCGATCCCGGCAGCCTTCGTCGTCGTCGTCAGCGTCGCGCTGACGTGCCATCGGCTCCTCGAGCGGCCCATGCAGCGCGCCGTCCAGCGGCTGCTGGGGCCGCTTCTTCGGCCGACCCCCCCACGCGTGCCGCAGGGCACGCCTCGGGCCCACGTCCCGCAGGAGCACTCGCGCTCCTGAAGCGGGGTGAGCCGCGCTCGTGATGCGGGGTGAGCCGCCCACCTGTGGCAAGGTAGGCCGCGCTCTCCCGGCGGCACTGCCCCGGGAGGTGTTTCGGGAACGCCACTCGTGGAGGACTGATCATGAGACTTGCTCTGTCGGCGCTGCTCGTAGGCCTGCTGCTGCCGCTGGGCGCGGTGAGCCCCGCAAGGGCCTCGTCATGCACCAACGCCCGGTATGTCACATCCGCTCCTGACGGGATGTGGAACAACAGGGGCTACTGGGTGCACAACAACATGTGGAACGCATCGGGCTACCGCGTCTCGCAGACCCTGTCCGCCTGCTCGTTCCGCAACTGGCAGGTGACCGCCACGGCTGACAACTCCCGCGGCGACGGCGCGGTCAAGACCTACCCCAACGTGCACCGGGACTTCCACAACTGGTCCACCGGCCACGAGCCGCGACTCAGCTCCTTCTCGCGGATCCGCAGCTCCTGGGCGGCACGGACGCCGCACGTCGGAATCTACGACGCGGCGTACGACATCTGGCTCAACGGTGTCCCCGGCGAGCACGAGGTGATGATCTGGACGGAGAACTTCCACCAGGTGCCTTCCGGCTCCGGCGCCTCGCACATCGCGACCCGGTCCTTCAACGGTCATCGCTGGAAGGTCTGGGCCACCCGTGACAACCGCTACATCGCCTTCGTGCCCACCCGCCGTCTGACTCACGGCACGGTCAACATCAAGGGGATGCTCAGCTTCCTCGTGTCCCGAGGCCGGCTGCCCAAGACTGTCACGCTCGGCGCGATCGACTACGGCTTCGAGGTCGTCTCCACCGGGGGCCGTCCCGCGACCTTCAAGGTCGACAGCTTCTCTCTGTCGACGAAGCGCTGAGCGTCGCCTCGGCGCTCAGGCGAGGCTCGGTCATCGCTGTCCGCAGGGGCCACGAGGCGGCCCAGCAGATGATGGAGAGGGCGAGCAGTGCACCGCCGAGCACGTCGGTGAGCCAATGGGCCCCCGTGTAGAGCAGTGCGGCCGCCATCACCGTGGCTGGCACGGCGACCGAGCCCCACTGCCACCACCGGGTGCGTCTGAAGATCAGGAGCACGGAGCATCCCAGGCAGACGGTGAGAGCCACCATGTGCCCGGATGGGAAGCTTCCGCCTGTCGAGGCGATCGCGCCGGTCGGGTCTGAACGGTGCATCGTCACCTTCGTCACGGTCGTGGCCCCGATACTCGTGCCTGCGACCAGCAGGCAGAAGAGAACCGGTCGCCAGCTGCGGCGAAAGAGGCCGGCGAGCACGGTCACGAGGCCGAGGAAGACGTAGGCGCGGGGTGGCTCGAGCCTGTCGATGAACGGACCGAGCCGGACTTGCGCCATGCCCCAGGTGTCGCCGGGCCGGAACCACTCGGCCGCCGTTCGGTCCAGCTCCGTGGTCGCACCGGTCGCCACCGCGACGATGAGGGCGGCGTACGCCAGAGCTGCGGCCAGCGCGACACGCCGCTGCCTCCTGGCCACGATCGCGCGACGCCCTGGGGCCGCACGCTCGCGCTGCCGAGGCACACCCGTGCTGTTCCCGATCACCGTTCGGGCCCAGGTCGCCGCAGCACAGCCGCCGCGACCGCGAGGTCGAGAAGGATCCCGGTGGGACCGCTCATTCCCGTCTGAGTCGTCGAGCTGAAGATGCAGTAGACGACCAGGAAGATCGCCACGGCCGGACCGGGCCCAGCCGGCCTGAGGAGTGCTGTCACGAGGAGGATCGCGAGGAGCGCCACCTCGATGACGATGCCGACCATCCCGAGGTCGAGGTAGGTGCCGACCCAGTTGCTGTCGATCGGGAACCCGTTGAACGAGAGGTTGGACATCCCGGATCCGAAGATCTCCTCGATGAGCGGCCGGGGGTGCGCCAGGACAGCCGCCCAGACAGCTGTGCGTCCGGTCAGCCCCGACGCCTCCTGCGTGCTCTGCCCACGCAGGAACCAGGTCGTCAGCTCCGAGGCGAAGAGCGCCACCACGCACGGCGCGACAAGTCCTCCCCAGAGCAGCGCGCGTCGTGCACGGGAGCGCGCGAGCAGCAGGCTTGCCGACGCCACGAAGAGTGCCGCGGCGCTCGCCACCAGCGCGGTCCGCGTGTGGGTCGCCAGCATGGCGGGGACGGCGATGGCGAGGGTGAGCGCGCTGCTGCGGGTCGAGACCACCTTGCACATCCACAGCACGACCGTGATGCCCATCAGCACGGCCGAGAAGTGCGCCACCTCGGTGGGGAAGATCGGCCAGATCACGCCGGCGAGTCGCCCCTGGAAGGAGAACGCTCGCCCCGGGGCGAGCGCGGCGCCGGCCGCGACGGAGACCATGATGACGATGAGGCAGATCCGATGGACCCGCAGCAGCGCCAGGTCACGGCGCCCCCAGTAGGGGCTCAGGAGCCACATGACGAGCGCGAACCCCGCGAACCTGACAGCGCGGAAGGTGGAGCCGCGCATGAAGATGTTGTGGGGGCTGGTCATCAGCGCGATCAGGCACATCGCCGTGATGAGCACGACGTAGAGATTGGGCCTGACCAGCTTTCGCGGGTTCGCAATGAGGGCGAGGATGAAGGCGAGCGCCAGGGAGCCCTGCACGATGAGCTGTCCCACGATCGTGGGGATCGGCAACATGGTCGCGGCGCGGGCGAACGGCAGCACGTTCAGGAACAACGCCGCCCATGCGGCCAGCAGGCGACGGTCGAGGGGCGGGTCCGAGGTGGAGGGCCGCGTGCGCGCCCGTCCGAGCGTCAGCACCGTCATCGGCCCGGCTCGACCTTCTCCACCGTGCTGTCGCCACCGAAGCTCGCGTCCGACCTGTCGGCGCCGACCAGCATCACGAACTCGACGTCGAGGCCCGCCGCACGGGCCGACCTCGCCACGGTGTTCAGCCGCTCCGACGTGCATCGGCCGGCCTTGGCGAGGATCACCCACTTCGAAGCGGTGGACCTCACGTGGCCCAGTCCTCGGCCGATCTCGAAGGGCACGAAGCCCAGCAGCACGTCCGCCAGCGCATCTCCCGTGGGGCCCGTCACCAGGGACACCGCCTCCCGCTGCCCCTCGTCTGCCGGCGACCCCGGCGACGCCGGCGACGCCGGCGACGCCGACGACGCGAGCTCGCGTTCGAGAAGGCCGGTGTTGGCGAGGTCCACGGCCATCACTGACTCGCTCGAGCTGAGGCGCCGCGCCAGGCCGGCCACCACCTTCGCGCCCTCCCGATCACAGTCGACGCTGATCAGCCCCAGCCGGCGCGGCCGGCCCCCGCTGTGGGGCAGCGCCGTCTCCAGCCCGTCGACGAGAAGGTCGAGCGCAGCCTGATGGCGGGCCCCCGGCTTCCGTCGCCGCGGATCCACGGCGCCGGCGCTGAACATCACGGGCAGACCCGTGGCCGCCGCGATGTCGGCGCGACTGCGCAGCCGACCGGTCGTGACGGCGTAGACCACGAGGAGCCCCAGGCTGAGACCGAGACCACCGATCAGCCCGGACCCGACGTCCAGCACCGCCCGACGCCGAGGCGACTGCGGGATGAGCGACGCCTCGTCGAGGATGCGACTGGCCGCGACGATCGCGTTCGCCTGGAGAGAGACCGTCTCGATCTGGCTCTCGAGCCCCGCGATGTCGCTGATCAGCTGGCCCCTCGAAGCGAGCACCTCGGCGGCCTGCTCATTGCCGCCGCCCCGTGCCGTGATGGCGTTGTACTGGCGCGTCAGGTCGTCGACCTGGCCCTGCAGCGCATCGATGCGCTTCTGGTAGGTCTGCGAGACGTCCTTCGCCTGTTGCGTCAGCTGGTCCTTCCGATAGGTCATGTAGATGTCCCCGAGCAGGCGGGCGCGGCGTACGGCGTCCTCGGGGTCCGTCCCGTCGATCTTGACCTGGAGCACGCTCGAGGTGGTGGGCACCGCCTGGATGCTCTTGAGCAGCACGTCAGGAGGCAGGTCCAGACCCAGCTCGCCACCGAGCTTCTGGGCGACGGCCCGGGTCTTGAGCAGGCTCACGTCGGTCGCCATGGCCGCGTCGGGCTGCGTGGTCGGGTCGTGGGCCAGGATGAAGGTCACCGTCCCGACGCTCTGGGGCGGGAGGAGGGTCATCCAGCACAGCGCCAGGGTCACCCCCAGCGCCGCACCGCCCACCCACACGAACCACAGGCGCCGCAGGGTGGCTCGGATGAACGCGAAGCTGACCGTCCCGCCCGCGAGGGCGGGCTCGGCCTCGCGGCCTCCCGGGACCTCGTCCTCGATGTGCCACGTCGAGCTCATGACGCGCCGCCTGTCCATGGGGCCTCACGCACGGCGACCGGTCTCGGCCCGCTGGCCCGGGACGGCAGGGGGCGCTGCTGCAGTCGCTCGTGGAGCAGCAGCCTTCCGGTCGTCCTGTCGAACGGGTCCGGATCCGCGAGCACCACCCCCGAGATGCGGAAGCCCGACTCGTAGGCCACCACGGCTGCTCGCGCGAGGTCCTCAGACGAGGCCACGCGCGAGGAGACGGCCAGCACCACGCTGGCGCTCCGGTCGAG
This sequence comes from Nocardioides sp. AN3, assembly GCF_054653495.1. Classification (NCBI taxonomy): domain Bacteria; kingdom Bacillati; phylum Actinomycetota; class Actinomycetes; order Propionibacteriales; family Nocardioidaceae; genus Nocardioides; species Nocardioides sp. AN3. Next base: position 17,091 of record NZ_BAAIGC010000042.1, on the reverse strand, counting down.
ACGCGGCATCACGGGCGAACGGCGGTCGAGCACGCCGACGACCACCGTCAGCTCGGACTCGTGGCTGGTCCGCTGCCGAGACGCGACTCTGAGGTTGGGCCGGATCTGCTCGTCGCCGCCCGGGGAGGAGCAGGCCGCCCAGAGCGCCGCCGTCGCGTCCTCCTGCTGGGGGACGAGCCTCGTCGAGATCCCGATCGACGCGGCGTACGACGCGAGCTGCGGACCCATCGACAACGCTCGGACATCGTCCTCCAGACTCAACACACAGAGCCGGTGCCGGGCGTGCGACGGCTCGACGCCCTGTGCGTCAGGGTCCAAGGCGAAGTGCTCCAGCCCGAGGCCGGCGAGCGCCTGCCGGACGGCCCAGCCCTCCGCGACGTTCGGACTGTAGCTGCCGAGCAGGTCCCGCCAGGCAGCCACGCTCCGCGGGGCGTGGCTCCGGAGCGAGGCGATCACCTCACTGCCGACCGCATCCGCGATCTCGTCGCGGGTCCCCAGCTTCGCGTCGCGCCTGGACAGGTTGACGATCACCACCGTGGCCAGGACGACGGCAAGCGCCGCCATGCCCATCGCGCCCAGGAAGTACCACAGCGGCAGCGCCGGCCGCTCCGCAGGCGTGGCGTCCTCGATGATGCGTGCGACCGACGTGCCCTGCGCGTCCGCCATCTTGGTGTCGAGCTGGTTGATGTCCAGCAGGAGATCGGTCTCCTGCGCCACCAGCTGCGAGAGGGCACTGGCATCGCGACGGCCGGTGGGCGAGTCCGCGTTCTCGGCGCCGAGTCGCTGCTGCGTCTGCGTGATCTGCTGCTGCACGGCGTTGCGCGTGGTCTGCAGACCATCGCGTCGTTGCTTCAGCTGAGCCAGCTCGGCGGTGGACAGCGAGCTCGATGCCTGAGACTGGTAGGCGACCTCGGCTTCGGCGACCGCCTGAGCAAGCGCTGTCGCCTCCTCGCTCGACGTCCCCCTCGCGGTGATCGTCAGGACGTCCGCGGTCGAGGCGCTGACGTCGACACGGCCGCGGACCTCCCGCCGGGACAGCGGCTGCCGCAGGGTGCGAGCCGCCGGCCCGAGCACGGCGTCGCTCTTCGCGATGCTCACCTGGGTGCTCGCCTCCCAGGTCGAGGACTGGCCGCCGTCCGTCGCCGGACGCTCCGGGAGCAGCACCTGGCTCGTGCTCGAGTAGAGCGGAGGATGCGACGTCACCAGCGCGATGCCGAGGAACGCTCCGATGAGCGCGACGGACGCGAGCAGCCACCGCCGCCGGCGGATGAGGGAGATGACGGAGCGAACGTCGACCTGCTCAGCCATCGAGTCCTCCGAGGGTCTCGAAGTGCAGGCTGGTCACCAGGCGGGCGTCAGACGAGGCCCCGACCCCCTGCAGGGTGGTGATCGGCTGCCGAACACCGAAGCGCGGGGCGAACCAGCCGATGATCGGTTCCGTCTCGCCGCGATGCACCGACCAGCTCAGCTCCGCGGGCAAGGTCAAGGCGGCGTGCTGCTGTGTCTCGTCCCGACCGGTCCAGGTCAGCTCTGCCCGGCCCCCGTCGAGCGCCACCGCTACGGCCGGGCCGATGTGGAAGTGGAGACGAACCTTGTGCCCGCTTCCTGACGTCACGCGGTCAGCGATCACCAGCCGGCCCGCTGACTTCTCGAGACGCACCGTGCGCTCGTGCACCGGAGCGCCTGCGAGCCGTCGGTAACCACGATGGCGCGCCGTCCAGGTCGCGACGTCCGTGTCGAGACCGCTGTGAACCACGGGGTCGACCGGCACCGCCGTGCTCCAGAGGAACGGTCCGCCCTCGCAGGCCTGAGACGTCTGGTCCAGCTCGAGCGTGTTGTGGGCCCGAGTGGATCGGAAGTAGCTGCGCCACTCGGGCTCGCCGTGGTAGCAGTACGTCCCCGGGTCGACCAGGATCTCGACGCCGTCGAGTCGAACCTCGACGGCAAGGGCGTCAGCATGCCCGTGGGCGGCGATCGACAGGAAGCCGAGAGGGCCTCCGTCGCACCGGCACCAGATCTCCGGTCGTCGACCGGATGCGGTGGACAGGATGGTCAGTCCCCCGCCGACGAACGAACGCGGCCTGGTCGGTGTTCGACCCGCGACATGGCGCGGCGCCCCGAGCAGGCCGCCGATCGCAGCTCCGACCACCGTGGGCTTGGACGCCGGCCACCACGGCTGCGGACCGACGACGGAGGCTCCCCAGTCGAGGAGCCCGCTCCACGGAGCATCGTCCGGATCGTCGATGACCAGCGCGCGACCTTCGTCGCCGTCGCCCTGGCGCGGCGGGTTCCCGGCGACGTCGAGCAGGGCGGCCGCCGCATCGAAGCTCCGCGCCAGCCTGTCCCAGACGCCTGGTGGAAGGTCGTCTCCAGCGACGGCTGCCTCCACGGCAGCGACGGTGACGAGCTCGGTGACGAAACGGTGGTAGTCCGTCGCGAGCTCACGGTTCAGGCCGTCCTCCCAGGTGTTGGCGAGGAAGTGGCGGGAGAGCCGGGCAGCCGCGTCACGACGCCAGCCGTCCGACTCGGGGTACCACGGGAAGGCGCACGCAGCGACCAGCCGACCGGCCTCCTCGGCGACCGCATGGTTGTTGGCCGATGAGCCGCGGCTGCCGAACCGGTCGAGGTACTGCTGGTGCCACCAGATCTGGCGAACGGCGTCGTCGTTGGTCTCGAACAGGTCGCCGACCTTGGGCCAGCCGTCCAGAAGGCGCCGCACCCAGGCCCAGGAGACGAGTCGGACGCCGAGCTCGATGCCGCTGGTCCAGTGAACACCCGACAGGAACGGGTTCGAGGACCACCAGGAGCGGAGCTGGGCGTCGACGACCTCCGCGTACCGCTCGTCGTCGCTCAGCCAGTAGGCGGCGGCGAGCACCGTGAGATGGTGGTGACGCGAGAGCTCCCAGACCGCCTTGACGTTGCCTGTCAGAGCCTCGTCCCGATGGTCGATGCGGAACGCCAGCGTGTCCCCGGGGGCGCGCCTGCCGGTCACCGGGTCGAGGAGCCAGTCCGGTGACATGATGTCGGGCCGCCCGACCCCGAGGACGCTCCAGTCGCCGGCCAGCAGGCTGTCGGCGGCCGCGATGACGTCGCCGCGCGCGGCGACCGGAATGGACTCCTTGACGCCCGGAGGGAGCGGGGCCGGGCCGACACGCACCGTCCGAACCCCCGGAACCGCCCCGGCGTCGGCGCCGGGACGCACCTGTCGGGACGCCCAGGCGCGTCGATGCGCGACATCGAGGGCGCGGCCCGCGACCTCGGCGGCGGACATCCGCCGCAGTCGTCTCAGATACCACTGCACGTCGCGGCTCATCGTGGAGCCGACTCTCCGGCAGCGTTGCCGATGGTCAGGGTGGCCCGTGTGGTCGCGACCAGCGACTCCAGGCTGATCGGCATCCCACGTCCCTCAGCGACGGCCGCGACGAAGGCCGCGACCTGCCGACGCTGACCCTTGTCCGCTGCCACGACACGCTTCGTGGTGGGACGCCCGCGACCCCAGACGGACAGCTTCCGGAAGTTCTCCAGGCGAGCGTTGCTGCCGGCCCCTGAGACGTCGAGCAACTCCTTGGGGAAGCGCGGGCTCCCGGTGGTGACGTAGCTGATCGACCCGGTCGACCCGTCGGGGTAGACCAGGAGGGCACTGGCCTCGTCCCCGCGGACGGCGGAGTGCACCTCGGTCGGATCGGCTCCGACCAGCGCCGAGACGGTGTCCACGAAGTGCCCGCCTTCACCGACGAAACGCGACCCCTCGGCCGCGTCGAGGTACCAGCTCTTCGCGTCCATGCCCCCCGCGTTGACGAGATAGCGGACCGTGATCGGCCCACGACGACGACGCAGGCGCTCGGTCAGGTCGTCGACGAGCGGGGCGAAGCGGCGGTTGAAGCCGACCATGAGCCGGTCGTTCCCCGTGCGCTCGATCGTGTCCAGGATCTGGTGGACCTGCGCCTCGTCGAGCGCCAAGGGCTTCTCCACGAACACGGCCTTTCCGGCCTCGAGCGCACGACAGACGAGCTCTGCGTGGGAGCGGTGTCGGGTGACGACGAAGACCGCGTCGAGTGACGGGTCGCAGAGAACGTCGTCCGCCTGGGTGCTCACCTGCTCGAAGCCGAACTTGCGTTGGGCGTTGACCGCGGACAGTGAACGCGTGGTGGCCACGGACACCAGCTGGACACCCTCGTGAGCGGCCAGGTGGGGCAGCAGCATCGAGGTGGCGTAGTTGCCGGCTCCGATGAAGCCGACCCGGATCCTGCCGTCGACCGGGCCGCCCCGCGGGGCAGGCGCCGTGCGCGGTGCGCCGGACACGCTGGGTCGGGTCGCCACCTCGGCCGCCGCCTGCTCGGCGTCGGGATAGTGCAGGAGGTGGCCGATCCCCTCGAGGGTGCCGTCGCCGAGCCGGGCGTAGACCTGCGTCGCCTCGTCGATGGGGTGCACGCTGGAGATGAGGGTGGAGACGTCGAGCTGCCCGCCCGCGATCAGGCCGAGGAACGACGAGAGGTTCCTTCGCTCGGTCCACCGGACGTAGCCGGCGGGATAGTCGATCCCGCCCAGCTCGTAGCGGTCGTCGTAGCGACCCGGTCCGTAGGACCGCGAGAAGCGGACGTCGAGCTCCTTCTCGTAGTAGTCGTTCCACGGCAGGTCGAGTCGGGTCTTGCCGATGTCGACGACCCGTCCCCGGTCGCGCGCGAGACGCACGGCGACCTCGACCGGATCGTTGGTGGGGCCGCCGGCAGCCAGGAACACGTGGTCGCATCCGAGACCCTCGCTGCTCTCGAGGGCGACCGCCTCCACCAGTGCGACACCCTCGGGCGTCGGACTGGCGCAGGCCAGCGCCCCCGCCTTCTCGGCCATCCGGCACCGCGCCTCGACCATGTCCAGCCCGACGACCTTGACCCCGGCAGCCACGAGCAACCGCACGACGAGCTGGCCGACCAGGCCGAGGCCGATGACGCACGCCACCTCACCCAGCTGCGGCTCGGCGCGCCGTACGCCTTGCATGGCGATGGCACCCACGGTCGCGAAGGCGGCCTGCTCAGCGGGGACGCCGCCCGGAACCGGCACGCACAGGTTCACGGGCACCCAGTTGAGCTCGGAGTGCAGGGCGAACTCGTTCCCGGCGGCGGCGACGACGTCCCCGACCGCGAACTGGTCGGCACCCGCGCCGACCTGCACGACGACTCCTGCGAGGGAGTAGCCCAGTGGGGTGTAGCTGTCGAGCTTGCTCATCGCCTTCTGGTAGGCAGCCACGGGGCCCTGCTGGGCGACGGAGTCGAGCAGCTTCTTGACCTGGTCAGGGCGCGCCCGGGCCTTGCCGACCAGGGAGAGCCGCGCCTCGGACACCTTCATCATCTCGGTGCCGGTGGAGATCAAGGAGTACAGCGTCCGTACCACCACCCCGCCCGGTCGGCATGCCGGAGCCGGGGCATCGAGGACCACCAGCTCGCCGGACTTGTAGTTCTGAGCGACCTGCTTCATCTTTCCCCCATCGCATTCGCCTAAGTCGTTCGTACGCCGGCAGCCCGGGCCTGTTCCCACCACAGCTCCAGGCTCAACAGCTGCCACACCTGTTTGGAGAAGTCCCGCCGCCCGGACCGCTGGTCGGCCACCAGACGCTCCAGGGGCTCGCGCGCCAGGACGCCGCTGGCGACGAGCTCGCCGTCCAGGAGAACGTCGTCGACGAGCTCGGCGAGATCGTTGTTCACCCAGGCGCGCAGCGGGACGCCGAAGGACGCCTTGGGCCGGTCGATGATCTCGTCGGGCAGCCAGTGTCGCGCCACCTCGCGCAACGCCACCTTCTGGCGGCGACCGCGGATCCGGTCGGTCTCGCGAAGGGAGAAGGCAGCCTCGAAGACCAGCGGGTCGACGAAGGGCACGCGGACCTCGCAGGAGGCCGCCATGCTGGAGCGGTCGGTGTAGGCCAGGTTCAGCCCGGACAGGAACAGCCGACTGTCGGCCAGGCACATCCGTGCCACCACCCCGTCGAGCTGGTTGTCGTCGTAGATCTGTCGATGGCCGTCGACGAGCGCGTCGACGTGCCCACCCCAGTCGGGGTGCAGGAGCCCGGCGAGCTCGTCGGGCGCGAACATCGTGTAGCTGCGCCGGAACGCCTCCTCCTCGCCGAGCTCGGCGAACGAGAGGAACCGCTGCGCCCACCGGACCGTCCGCAGACCACGACCTCCGGCGACGACCGGCAGCCGGTTCGCCACGCCCGCGACGCCTCGACGGGCCGGCGCCGGCACTCGTCGATAGCGCATGGCGAGCAGGCATGCCAGCTGCTTGCGGTAGCCACCGAACAGCTCGTCGGCTCCCATGCCCGAGAGGAGGACCTTCACGCCGGCGGCACGGGCGCTCTCGCACATGAGCAGCGTGTTGAGCGCAGCCGGGTCGCCGATCGGCTCGTCGAGCACGTCGACCACCCTCGGCAGCATGTCGACGATGTCGGGCGAGATCTCGATCTCGTGCAGCCGGATCCCGAGGTGCTGGGCCATGACGCGGGCGTACTTCGCGTCGTCGGGCATCGCCTCCAGGCGCTGGTCGGCGCCACGGAAGGCGATCGAGTACGCCTCGATGTCGGGCAGGTGCCGGTGTGCGATCGCCGTGACGAGACTCGAGTCGAGTCCGCCGCTGAGGAACGACGCCACCGGCACGTCCGCGACGAGGTGGGCCTCGACGGACTCCTCGACGACAGCCCGGAGGTCGCGCGGTCCGCCTTGCGCTGCCCGTGCTGACACCTCGGCCGGGTCCCAGTAGGTGCCGCTCCGGCTCGTGCCGTCGGGACGGTAGAGGGTCCACGACCCGGCGGGGTGCTTGAACACCTCGCGCACGGCACACACCTGCTCGGGGAGCCAGTAGTAGAGCGTGGACGCCGCCATGCCGAGCGGGTCGATCGACAGCTCGGGGCCGAGAGCCGCCACGATCGCCTTCAGCTCGGAGGCGAACACGACGCCGGATCCCCTGCGCATCACGTACAGGGGCTTGATGCCGAGCGGGTCTCGGACCAGCGCCAGCTCATCGGTGGCGGTGTCATGGATCGCGAACGCGTACATCCCGCGGAACCGCTTGAGGCCGTCCGGACCCCAGGCACGCCACGCCTCGAGGACGACCTCGGTGTCCGAGCTCGTCGCGAACGCGACACCGGATCGCTCGAGCTCCGAGCGCAGGTCGCGGTAGTTGTAGAGCTCGCCGTTGTAGGTGATGGTCAGGCCGTTCTTGCTGAACGGCCCGTCCGCAGCGGACGAGAGGTCGATGATCGAGAGCCTGAGGTGTCCCAGGACGACGCTGGCGCGCGGGTTCACACTCTCCACGACCGCAGACGCGTCTGGGCCGCGATGGGCCAGGCGCTCCACCATGACCGAGGTGATGAGCTTGCCCTCCACCTGTTGGTAGCTGCCCGCGATGCCGCACATGTCCGAGATCCCCTTACTGGTTCGCGGCCAGTGCGGCGGAGTGCTCGGCCGCGCTGGGGATGCTGCGCAGGTTCGCGTCGAGCAGTCCCGCGGCTTGGAGCCGGTTGATCTGCTCCAGCCGGACGAAGGTGTGGTCGAACGCCTCGCGCGTCAGGCCGTTGCGGCGCATGTCGCCCGCCAGCTCGTCGATGCCGGCTGCCACCGTCCACACAGGCTGGAAGGCGGGGAGCAGGGACGTGATCTTGCCGAAGTCGACCCGGTAGTCGCGCTTGTCGGGCGAGGCGCCCTCGGCGAAGGTGACCGGCGCACCCGTCCGCTCGGCGACGGCTGTCGCGATGGTCCGGATCTGGACCACGTCCTCGTCCCGGCCCACGTTGAACGCCTGGTCGTGCACCACGTCGCGGTCGGCCGCCAGCACCGCCAGGAACGCCCTCGAGATGTCCGCGGCGTGGACGAGGGGTCGCCATGGCGAGCCGTCGCTCTGCAGCCGCACCTCGCCCGCGGTGAGGGCCGCTCCCGTCAGATTGTTGACGACGATGTCCGCACGCAGACGTGGGCTCGACCCGTACGCCGTCGCGTTTCGCAGATAGGTCGGGCTGAAGGTGTCGTCGGCGAGCTTGCCGATGAGCTGCTCCGCGAGCACCTTGCTCTGGCCATAGGGCGTCACGGGGTTGAAGGGGCTCTCCTCCGTCACCGCACCGTCTCCGGCGGCGCCGTACAGGCTGCACGAGGACGAGAAGACGTAGCGCGGGACGCCCGCGTCGCGGGCGACCCGGGCCAGGTGGGCCGCGCCATGGGCGTTGACCGAGTAGGTCGCCTCCGGGTTGAGGTGGCCGACCGGGTCGTTGGAGATGGCGGCCAGGTTCACGATGGCGTCGAAGCCCTCGAGGTCCGCAGGCGCCTGGTCTCGGATGTCGCCGGTGCGTGACTCGTAGCCCGCAGGTTGCGGGCCGAAGTCGCAGCCGTCGTACCAGCCCGCGTCGAGGCCCTCGACCTCGTGGCCCGCAGCCATCAGCATCGGCACCAGCACGGCGCCGATGTAGCCGCGGTCTCCCGCCACCAGGACTCGCATGGAATCGCCTCTTCCTCAGGTCGTGCAGCTTCGGTCGTGACGATCACACCGGACACCACGCAACCGGACACGGGACATCCGCGGCTCATACCTGACATTGGGGATAGGGGTCTGAGTCGTTCTCGGGCGCCATGGCGTCAGGTCCGGCCGACGCCGAAGCGCCAGCCGTCGAAGCGAGGCTGGCGCTCGAAGGTGCTCGGCTGAGCCGGGCCCTGGCCCTGGGTCAGTTCGTGAAGGTGGCGTACTCGAGCAGCTCTTGGGGGACGCCGACGTCGTACTGCGCGACCACGTCGGCGGGCAGTCGCTCGAGGTCACAGATGCGCAGGTAGTCGCGCATCGTGGTGCCCGTGCAGTGCGAGTCCACGTTGATGGCTCCGCGGCCGGCCTCCACATCGGCCCGGTGGACCACGCGGAAGTCGACGCTGATGCGCGTGCGGCCCGACGTGTTGGGGACCGAGGAGTGCAGCTGGGCGCCGGAGAACACCATCACCCCACCGACCGGTGGCACCGGCCGGATCTGCGGATCGAGGTCGATCGGCTCCTCCGGCTTGGGCTGGTCCCTGGTGTCGACGCCGATCTGCGAGGCGGCGATCGCCCTGCTGTCCCGGTTCCAGGCGTAGTAGTTGTACCGCTCGCTGCCGTTCGCGATCCCCCGGTCGAAGTACTGCGGGTGGAAGGCGACGACGTTGTCCGGCGAGACGTCGTAGATCGGGAGCCACCAGTTCAGCTGCATCATCGGCGCCGAGTACCAGGTGTCACGGTGCGGGTGGAACGCGTAGGCGATGCCGGTCGTCAGGTAGTTGTCGGACGTCGAGGTGCGCATGCGCGGCACGTCGAAGTAGGTGAGCTCGGGGTCGGCGCCGTGCTCCTCCAGGATCGCCCGCAGGTGCGTCTTCGACTCCGGGTGGTGGATGAACGCCGGCTTCAGGTCGCCGAGGACGTGCGCGTACTCGTGGACGTCCATCTCGAACTGGGCCGTCTCCGGATCGCGGCCGTCGAAGGCGTCCTCGATCATCGCCCGGGTGAAGGCCACGAATGCCTCGATGGCCGGCGAATGGGTGTGCACGAAGATGTCGCCGCAGTAGAGCGCGTGCCGCCTCTCGTCGTCGGTGCACTTCGGGTCGACGATCACACTGGTCACGGGAGCCTCCAACAACGTAGGCAGATGGGTCGACAACCGCGATCACACCGAACACCACGCGGCCCGGCTGCCGGATCCCCAGGGCTTACCGCACATTGGGGAATCGACCTCGGTGTTCGCGCCTGAGTGCAAAGATCCCCTCACTATCGAACCTGGCTAGCCTCGCCTCAGTAGTGATACTCCCGGCCCATGGACCTCGAACTCTCAGGCCGGCGAGCGTTCGTGACAGGTGGCAGCCGGGGCATCGGACTCGCCATCGCACGCGGGCTGGCCCGCGAAGGCGCCGTCACCTCCATCGGGGCGCGCGGCGCGGCAGGCCTCGATGATGCGGTCGGCAAGCTCGGCGCCGAGGGACTGACCCTCCACCCGTACGTCGTCGACGTCACTGACGCCCAGGCGCTCGAGTCCGCGATCGCGACGTCGGCCTCCGAGCAGGGCGGCCTGGACCTCCTGGTGGCCAACGCCGGCGGATCGCGCGGTGGCGGGATCCAGACCGCGACCGCCGCGGACTGGCAGTACACCTTCGGCGTCAACGTCGTCCACGCCGCGGTGGCGGTGCGCGCGGCGGTCCCGTGGCTCTCCATGTCGGGCCACGGCGCAGCGCTGGTCATCGGGTCGATCAGCGGATGGAAGCCACGTGCCAGCTCGGCCTACGCGGCGGCCAAGGCCGCCGAGATCCACCTGGCACCCGCGCTCGCCGTCGAGCTCACGAAGGAGCGGATCCGGGTCAACACCCTCAGCCCGGGGTCGGTGATGTTCGAGGGAGGACGGTGGGACCAGACCCGCGCCGCCGACCCGGACGCCCACGACCGGTTCGTGGCCGAGAACCTCCCCGGCGGACGGTTCGTGACGCTGGAGGAGGTGGCCGACGCGGCGTGCTTCCTGCTCAGTCCGCGCGCGGCGGGCATCAACGGTGCGCACATCCCCGTCGACCGGGCCCAGGACCGGCCGACGGACCGACCCGTCTATCCCTGACGGGCTACCCAAATTTCGGGGCGACGCCGCACGCCGGCCGAGATCGGCCGCTAGGCCCTGAACCGTTGGCCCGCATGAGGGTGCTGGTCACCGGTGACCGCGGCTACATCGGTAGCGTGCTCGTCCCCGTCCTGCAGGAGGCGGGCCACGAGGTGGTCGGCCTGGACGCCGGCTGGTACGACGGCTGCGACTTCGGTCCGCTCACGACGACCTACAAGCAGCTCACCGGCGACGTGCGTGACGTGACGGCCTACCACCTGTTCGGCTTCGACGCCGTCGTCCACCTCGCGGCGATCTCCAACGACCCGGTCGGCGACCTGGACCCGACCGCCACGTTCTCGGTCAACGTCGACGGGGCCGTCCATCTGGCCGACACCGCGAAGGCGGCTGGCGTGCCGCGCTTCCTCTTCTCGTCCTCGTGCGCGCTCTACGGTGCCGCTGGCCGCCGGCCCGTCGCCGAGGACGCCGAGGCGCATCCCGTGACGCCGTACGGCGAGAGCATCGTGCGCGCCGAGAGCGCCATCTCGGCGCTTGCCGACGACACGTTCTCGCCGACGTATCTGCGCAGCGGGACGACGTATGGCTCCTCGCCCCGGCTGCGCACCGACATCGTGCTGAACAACCTCGTGGCCAGCGCCCTGGCGACCGGCTCGGTCCAGCTCAGCAGCGACGGCACGCCGTGGCGGCCGATGGTCCACGTGCGGGATGTCTGTGCCGCGTTCGTCGCGACGCTCGAGGCGCCGCGCGAGCGGGTTCATGGCGCGGCGCTCAACGTCGGCCGCGCGGAGGACGTGGTGCAGATCGGCGACCTCGCCCATGCGGTCTCCCGGCGGACCGGCGCACCGGTCAGGTCGACGCCCGGCGCAGGGCCCGACCCGCGCGACTACCGCGCCGACTTCACCCGGATCACCTCGACGCTGCCGGCCTTCCGGCCGCGGTGGACGATCGAGGCCGGGATCGACGAGCTCGTGCACGACGTACGCCGCATCGGCATCTCGCCCCAGGAGCTGGGCGGCCCTCGGTTCGTGCGACTCCAGCGCATCCGCCAGCTGCTCGCGAAGGGTCGCATGAGCGCGGGACTGCGAGCCGAGATCACCGCCGTCTGATGGCTCGCCGCCTCTCCCTCATTCTCGGTACGTCCCGCGCAGGGGCCCGTCCGGTCGGCAGGCCGGCTCCTAGCGTCCTCATGTCGCCTCCGACCTGCTCGGTCCCTGGCTCCTCCACCGAAGAAAGGAGCGCCCAATGAGCGCCCCGAAGTGCCGCCTGTGCGGCAGCGAGCTGACACAGACCTTCGTCGACCTGGGGATGTCGCCGCCCTGCGAGAGCTACGTGGAGGCCGACCAGCTCGACCGCGGCGAGACGTTCTACCCGCTGCACGTGCGGATCTGCTCGGCGTGCCTGCTGGTGCAGCTGCCGGCCTACATCGCCGGCGAGGACATCTTCAGCCATTACGCCTACTTCTCCTCCTACTCCGACTCGTGGGTCGCGCACGCCAAGCGCTACGTGCACGCCGCCGCGACCCGCCTGGATCTGGCGGGGGACTCGTTCGTGGTCGAGGTGGCCAGCAACGACGGCTATCTGCTCCAGCACGTCCGCGACCTCGGCATCCGCTGCCTCGGCATCGAGCCGGCCGCGAACATCGCCGAGGTCGCCCGAGCCAAGGGGATCGACACGGTCTGCGAGTTCCTCGGTGAGGCGACCGGGACGGCCGTGGCGAAGGGGCACGGCAAGGCCGACCTGGTGGCGGCGAACAACGTCTTCGCCCACGTGCCCGACATCGTCGACTTCGCCCGCGGGCTCCGCGCGCTGCTCAAGGACGACGGCACCCTGACCATCGAGATCCCGCACCTGCTCCGCCTCATCGAGGACCGGCTCTACGACACGATCTACCACGAGCACTACTCCTACCTCTCGCTGCTCACGACGCAGCGGGTGCTCGCCCAGGCGGGCATGACCGTGGTCGACGTGGAGGAGCTCTCGACGCACGGCGGCTCCTTGCGCACATGGTCGATGCCGACCGAACGGGCCAGCCGCCCGAGCGACCGGGTCGCGCGCGTGCTGGCCGACGAGCGCGCAGCCGGTCTGGACACCGTCGAGGGACATGCGGGCTTCGCCTCGGTCGTGAGCGCGGCTCGGGACGACCTCGTGGAGTTCCTCATCGCCGCGCGACGCGACGGCAAGTCGGTCGCGGGCTACGGCGCCCCGGGCAAGGGCAACACGTTGCTCAACCACGCCGGCATCCGTGAGGACCTGCTCTCCTACACCGTGGACCGCAGCACCTTCAAGCAAGGCATGTTCCTGCCTGGCACGCACATCCCCATCCACGCGCCCGAGCGGCTCGCCGAGACGAAGCCCGACTACATCGTGATCCTCCCGTGGAACCTGCGCGACGAGATCACCGAGCAGCTCGCCTACACCCGTCAGTGGGGCGCCCAGCTCGTCGTGCCGCTCCCCCACCTCGAGGTCTTCTGACCCGTCCGGTGGACGGTCTACGCGCCGTAGACCGTCCAGCGGTCGGCCAGGTGCGGCCAGGCGTCGCGCAGCTCGTCCTCCAGGTCGGGCAGCATCAGGAGGATGTGGCTCGGATCGGCCGCAAGCATCGCCTCAGGGGTCACGATCGGGATGGCGGTGCCCGGCATCCGCCGGCCCTGCTTGGCCGGCGCGCCGTCGGCGATCCCGACGACAGCGTCGGGAGCGAGGCAGGCGGCGGCGAGGACGGCGACGGCGCGCGAGCCGGCACCATAGAGCCAGGCGCCCTCGGGCTGCGTCCCGACCCAGTCACGCAGCCACGCCACGTCACCGTCCCGAGCGGACGCGAGCGCCGCCATCGACGGCGCGTCCAGGACGCCGGCGGCCACCTCGGCCTTCTCCAGCTCCTCCACCGCGTCGGCCTCGGCCGCCGGCCCGGCGCCGCTGCGCGAGGCGAGCAGCAGCACCGAGCCGCTGTAGAGGTCATAGGTGCGCGCGGCGAAGACGGACAGCCCGGCGTCGGCCAGCAGCCGGCGAGCCGCAGGGATGCTGTGATAGGCGAAGTGACCGTGCCGCAGGGCGTTCCACTCGCGGCGACTCAGCGTCGCCGCGTAGGTGGGGAACTGGAGGACGAGCGTCCCGTCAGCAGTGAGCGCCTCGGCCCGCGCGCGAAGGGCGGCGGCCTGGTCGCGATCGTGCATGAGGCCGTAGACGTCGATGACGACGCCCGCCCGCCCGCCCGACGCGGCGATGAAACCCCGCGCCTGCATGGCCTCGGCCCACGAGCCACCGTGCGGGCTCGCGAACTCGAGGAACTCCCCCGGGGCGAGCAGCCCAGCGGCGACGAGCTCGTCGACGGCGTCGTGGGCCTGCCGGACCGCCGCCCGCGGCTCGATCGCCCGTGGCTCCTCCGGCGCCGTGGCGTCGTCCAGCAGCTGCGCGAGGCCGCAGTCGGCGCACCACCACATGGCCAGCGGGTGGCGCGGATCGGGGCCGGGGTCGGAGGTGGAGGGGAAGTGGTCGGCGGCGGGCTGCCTGCCGAGGTCGAGGACGACCTGCCCCTCGACCGAGCGACAGCCTCGGCAGCGGTGACGCTCAGCCGACATGGCTCAGCCCGAGCTCGCGCCACGAGCCCGCTCCCTGGTCGCGCGGGCTGAGGGTGTCGACGGGCAGGGGCCACTCGATCGCGAGCTCGGGGTCGTCGTAGCGCACGGAGAGGTCCTCGGCCGGGTCATGGGGGCGGTCGATGCGGTAGCAGATGTCCACCACGTCACTGAGCACCTGGAAGCCGTGCAGGAAGCCTCGGGGCACGTACAGCATGCGGAAGGTCTCGTCGTCGAGACGGAAGGCCTCGTGCTGGCCATAGGTGGGCGAGTCCGGCCGTGCGTCGACGATCACGTCCAGGATGGCCCCTCGCGCGCAGCGCACGAGCTTCGCCTCGCCATCGCCGCCGCGGCCGTGCAGCCCGCGCAGCGTCCCATGTCCCGAGCGCGACTGGGAGTCCTGGACGAACGCCGCCGGGTCGAGGCCGTGCTCCGCCGCGACATCGGCGTCGAAGGTGCGGGTGAAGAACCCCCGCTCGTCGTGATGCGGCGACGGGCTGAACACCAGCACGTCCTTCAGGGTGGTGCTCTCGACACGCACGGCTCAGACCTCCACCAGCGCCTTGGAGACCCAGAAGGCCTCGGCGTACGGCGCCCGGCACTCCATGCCGCGCAGGCGCATCAGGCCCAGGAAGACCTCGTCGTCCCACCAGTCGTGCGGATGCTGGCTCGGGAAGTGGCGGTTGAGCACCTCGACCTTGTGTCGCGCCAGCTCCGGCGTGAGCCCGATGTAGTGGGTGGGCGCGCCCATGTCCCCGTCCCACTTGGGGATCTCGAAGTGCAGCACGAGGGCATCTCGCCAGACCGTGGTCACCATGACGCCGAGGGTGCGGTGGTCCTGGTGGGCGTCGTCGACGCGGTGGGTGAGCACCAACTGGGGCCGGCAGTGCCGAGCGAGGTCCTCGAGGTGCTCCTTCGCGGCCTCCCAGTGGGTGGGCAGCCGACCGTCGGGCAACGCCGCGAAGGTGGTCTTGGCGCCCGGGAGCAGCTCTTGCAGCGCCCCCTGGGACTCCGCGACGCGCTCCGGCGTGCCGGTCAGCACCGCGACCGTGAGCCGGACCTCGGCCCGCTCGGCCAGGCGCAGCAGGGTGCCCCCGCATCCGATCTCGACGTCGTCGGGATGCGCGCCGACGCACAGCACGTCCAGGGGGCCCTCGGGCAGTCGAAGCGGCTCCATGGCTGGCGATCATTCCGGTGCCGCTGAGGCGGCTCGGGCGACCTGGCGGCACATACCCCAATTGGGTGAGCGCCCCGAGCGTCCTCGGCGCGCTCAGGGTCTACCGCAGCACGGTGTGGGCCGCGACGGCGATCAGCCCGGCCAGCGTCACCGCGATCCCGAGCAGGAGGAGCAGCAGCTGCGGCGGCTGGTGCCGGTGCCGGAGCGAGACACCGGGCCTGCGAAGGTGAGCCCTCATGTGTCCCTCCCGGTGACGGCTGCCGACATCTGGCGCCCTCGCCGCGGGCTCCTGTGCCCAGGATCCTGCGGAGACGGGCCGCCTGGAGGCGCCCGGAGCACAGGGCTCCCAATATTGAGTAGTTCGGGCCGCGGCCGGCTCCGCCGGCCCGTGGACGTCGTCCGATGCAAGGGTGACGTTGATCGCGCATCCGCCCGCCGGGTCGGACCCGCAGCCGGAGGAGCCCTCCGGGCACGCGGCCCGTGCGTGGTCCCTGCGCGACCTCGACTCCGAGGACGAGCCACCCGGCCCTCCCGGGCGCCGCCCACGGCGCTGGCGGCGTCTGTGGATCACTCTCCTGGTCGTGCTCCTTCTCCTGGTCGCAGCACCCCTCAGCGCCGGCTGGTATCTCCAGCATCGGCTGACCAGCCAGATCGGCCGGATCCAGGGCGTCTTCTCGTCCATGGACCAGACCGCCCGTCCGGAGAAGCCGGCCCCCGGCGCCCCGGGCGCGAAGGCCGTCAACATCCTGCTGATGGGCACCGACCGGCGCTCCGACGTCGCCACGACGGGGACCAACGCCAGGGCGAGCGACTGGAAGGCGGGAGCACAGCGGTCCGACACGCTGATGGTGCTGCACCTCGACGGCAGCCGACAGGTCGCCGCGGCGGTCTCGATCCCACGGGACTCCTGGGTCGACATCCCCGGTCACGGGTACGGCAAGATCAACTGGGCCTACTCCTACGGCGGTCCGTCCCTGACCGTTGCCACGGTGGAGAAGCTGACCGGCATCCGCATCGACCACCTGGCAGTCGTGGACTGGGACGGCTTCAAGGAGCTCACCGACCACATCGGCGGTGTCGACATCACGGTGCCGCAGACCGTCTACGACCCGGCGAACGCCGTCACATGGACGGCGGGCCGGCACCACCTCGACGGCACCCAGGCGCTCCTCTACGTCCGCCAGCGCTATGGGCTCCCCGGCGGCGACTTCGACCGTGTGAAGCGCCAACAGGCCTTCCTACGCGCCGTGATGCAGGCCAGCATGAACGAGCAGCTGGCCTCGCACCCGAAGAAGCTCTACGGCCTGCTCGAGACGGTCGCACGCAACGTCAGCGTCGACGCCGGCTGGTCGACGACCGACATGGCGAAGCTGGTCCTCTCGATGCGCGACTTCGGCTACGGCGACCTGCGGTTCCTCACGGCACCGGTGCTCGGCACCGGCCACATCGGGACGCAGAGCGTCGTCCACCTCGACGACGCCGCCGGGGCCGAGCTGTGGCAGGACCTGCGCACGGACCGGATCGACCAGTGGTCCGCCGTCCACTGGGACCAGCTCACGGGCCGCACCGTGCGCTGAGCTCTGCGTGATGGCGCTCGCTCCGCTCCGTGGGCGAGCCCCGCAGCGAGCGCCATCCAGCACCGCCCGGCGCCCCCCTCGTCTGGACTGAGTGAAACGAGGGAGGAACGACCGAGTGCAGCGAGGGAAGACGAGGGTCACGAGGCGCCGGGCACGCGCGAGCGCAGCGAGCGC
>NZ_BAAIGC010000041.1:0-37293 GCF_054653495.1 Nocardioides sp. AN3 | reverse complement strand
ATTGCCAGAATCAATTGTCAAAGAAACCATCAACCACTAACATGGAAGACGGGGCATAACAAACTAATTCGTCGACTATGACACACTGTTGAGTTCTCAAGAATCACACGCGCACCGCGCTTGGCCTCTCAGCCAGGCCGTCGGGGCAACCTGCAGAAACTTACCGGGTTTCATTCCCCTCGTCAACTTGGCGCTGACTCGGTTTCTGTCGCCCGTGTCGACGCGTGCTGCACCTGGGACCTGGTGACCTCTCGGCCGGGGTTTTGGTGCCGCTCGCGGCGACAGGAAGAACATTACACAGGCGTGTCCGGGGCATCAAATCGGGGGGCATCTGTGGCCAACATGCACTCGGCGCACGCTCACGAGCGGCCTCGGCGGCGCCTCTCGAGCGGCGCAGCCGGGCGGTAGACCGACACCGTCGGATCGCCGGTGATCCAGAACCGCCATGGCCGCTCAGGGGCGCCGCGCAGGCCCACTCGGGGTCCCCTCGAGACCGTGCGGACGGGCTTCCCCAGCTCCAGGTGCACGGGGCCCGTCGCAAGGTCGGCACCGTTGTGCTCGCGAGTCAGGTGGAGCGCGCGCGTGAGCCGCGCAGGCCCGCGGGCCAGGTCGCGGTCCGAGGAGCCCAGTCGGCGGCGCCGCGCGATCTCGATCCCGTCGACGATCTCGCCCGCCCGGAGCAGGCAGGCCGAGGCGATCCCGTCCGGGCCGCAGACCACGTTCGCACAGAAGTGCATGCCGTAGGTGAAGTAGACGTAGAGGTGCCCGGCCGGCCCGAACATCGAGGCGTTGCGGTCGGTACGGCCGCGGTAGGCGTGGGACCCCGGGTCGACGGCGCCGGCGTACGCCTCGACCTCGGTGATGCGGGCCGTCACGCCCGCATGCGAGAGCAGGCCGCCCAGCAGCAGAGGGGCGACCTGCTCCGGCTGTCCGGAGAGGACGTCAGCTAGCTCGCTCACGTCCGCCCGGCCGGGCAGCCAGCGCCACGCGGAGCGCGGTCACCCGGCTGCGCAGCTCGACGAGCTGTTCGCCGACGCGTGTGGGGGCCGTGCCTCCCCGCCCGTCGCGCGAGGCTACGGATCCCTCGGCCGTCAGGACCAGCCGCACCTCGGGGGTGAGGGCGGGAGAGATCGCGGCGTACTCCTCGTCGGTCAGGCCGTCGAGGTCGGTGCCCTTGGCCTCCGCCGCGCGCACGCACGCTCCGGCGAGCTCGTGGGCGATGCGGAACGGCGTGCCCTCCCGCACGAGCCACTCGGCGATGTCGGTGGCGAGCGAGAAGCCCTGGGGAGCAAGCTCGGCCATCCGGTCGGCGTGGTAGACCAGCGTCGCCACCTGCCCGGTGAAGGCGGGCAGGAGCACCTCGAGGGTGTCGACGGAGTCGAAGATCGGCTCCTTGTCCTCCTGGAGGTCCCGGTTGTAGGCCAGCGGGAGCGCCTTGAGCGTCGTGAGCAGCCCGGTGAGGTTGCCGACCAGCCGGCCGGCCTTGCCACGGGCGAGCTCGGAGATGTCGGGGTTCTTCTTCTGCGGCATGATCGACGAGCCCGTCGACCACGAGTCGTGCAGCCGGACGAAGTCGAACTCCTTCGTCGCCCACAGGATGATCTCCTCGGCGATCCGCGAGACGTCGACGCCGACCTGAGCACACACGAACGCGAACTCCGCGACGAAGTCGCGCGCCGCGGTCCCGTCGATCGAGTTGGCGGTCGAGCCGGTGAACCCGAGCTCGGAGGCGACGAGCTCGGGGTCGAGACCGAGGCTCTGCCCGGCCAGTGCGCCCGAGCCGTACGGCGAGTCGGAGGCGACGCGTCGGCGCCAGTCCCCCAGCCGGTCCACGTCGCGCAGCAGTGCCCAAGCGTGCGCGAGCAGGTGGTGCGAGAGCAGCACGGGCTGCGCGTGCTGCAGGTGCGTCCGTCCCGGCATGATCGTCGGCCCGCCCGGACCCGTCAGGTGCGTCTCGGCCTGTCCCGCGAGGGCCTCGACGAGGTCGAGGATGAGCCCCCCCACCACGTCACCGTGGTCGAGCAGGTAGCTGCGGAAGAGCGTCGCGATCTGGTCGTTGCGCGAGCGTCCGGCGCGGAGCTTGCCGCCGACGTCGGCGCCGACCTCCTCGATCAGCAGCCGCTCGAGCGCGCCGTGGACGTCCTCGTCCGAGTCCGCCGGGCGCAGATCGCCCGAGGTGAACCGCTCCGCCAGGACATCGAGGCCGCGGTGCAGCTCGGCCTCCTCCTCGGCGGTGAGCAGTCCCGCCACGCCCAGCGCCTTGGCGTGCGCGTGCGAGCCCGCGATGTCGTAGAGGGCGAGCCGCCAGTCGAAGTGCGTCGATCGCGAGAGCGCCTCCAGCTCCGGCGAGGGCCCGCCCGAGAAGCGGCCGCCCCAGAGCTTGCCCTCCCCCGTGGTGGAGACCGCGGTGGCCTGCTGCTCAGTCAACGCCGAGCTCCATCGCGGCCTCGTCGACGGCCATGTCGACGGTCTCCGCCTCGGCGACAGCCTCGGGGTTCTCCGAGATCTGCTCGAAACCGCCCGCAGGCAGCTCGCCGAACAGGGTTCCGTTCTCGACGAGCACGTTGCCCTGGTCGAGCGGCTGGGCGGCATACAGCTCGAGCTTCGCGCGGCTGTCGGCGATGTCCAGGTTGCGCATCGTCAGCTGCCCGATCCGGTCGGTGGGGCCGAAGGCGGCGTTCTCCACCCGCTCCATCGACAGCTTCTCCGGGTGGTAGGAGAACGCCGAGCCCTCCGTGGCGAGGATGGTGTAGTCGTCGCCGCGGCGCAGCCGGAGCGTGACCGTGCCCGTGACCAGCGAGGCGATCCAACGCTGGATCGACTCGCGCAGCATCAGCGCCTGCGGGTCGAGCCAGCGACCCTCGTAGAGGAGCCGGCCGAGCTTGCGCCCCTCGACGTGGTAGTTCGCGAGGGTGTCCTCGTTGTGGATGGCGTTGAGGAGGCGCTCGTACGCCGCGAAGAGCAGCGCCATGCCGGGCGCCTCGTAGATGCCGCGCGACTTCGCCTCGATGATCCGGTTCTCGATCTGGTCCGACATGCCGAGACCATGGCGCCCGCCGATCGCATTCGCCTCGAGGACGAGAGCGACCGCGTCGTCGTACCGCTTGCCGTTGATGGCGACGGGACGCCCCGCCTCGAACGTGATCGTCACGTCCTCGGTCTCGATGGCGACGGCGGGGTCCCAGAACCGCACGCCCATGATCGGCTCGACGGTCTCCAGCGAGACGTCGAGGTGCTCGAGGGTCTTCGCCTCGTGGGTCGCACCCCAGATGTTCGCGTCGGTGGAGTAGGCCTTCTCGGTGGAGTCGCGGTACGGCAGGCCGTGGGCGAGAAGCCACTCGCTCATCTCGTGGCGGCCGCCGAGCTCGGTGACGAAGTCCGCGTCCAGCCAGGGCTTGTAGATGCGCAGCTCCGGGTTGGCCATCAACCCGTAGCGGTAGAACCGCTCGATGTCGTTGCCCTTGTAGGTCGACCCGTCGCCCCAGATGTGGACGTCGTCGGCCTGCATCGCCCGGACCAGGATCGTGCCCGTGACGGCACGGCCCAGCGGCGTGGTGTTGAAGTACACCTTCGCGCCGGAGCGGATGTGGAAGGCGCCGCAGGCGAGCGCCGCCAGCCCCTCCTCGACCAGCTGCGGCTTGATGTCGACCGCGCGGGCGATCTCGGCGCCGTACTGACGGGCGCGGTCGGGCACGCCGGAGATGTCCGGCTCGTCGTACTGCCCGATGTCGGCGGTGTAGGTGCACGGCACGGCGCCCTTGTCGCGCATCCACGCGACCGCGACCGAGGTGTCCAGCCCGCCGGAGAACGCGATGCCGACGCGCTCGCCCTGCGGAAGGGAGGTCAGGACCTTGCTCACTAGTTGCTCATCTCTCCTGTGCTGCGTCGGTGTCGTGCGGGTCGTCGGCGGGATGCTGCTCAGCCAGGGCGAGGATCCGTCTCGCCAGGTCGCTGCCGCCGTGCGGGTCACGACCGATGACGAGGACGGTGTCGTCGCCCGCGATCGTGCCCAGGATGTCGGGGAACTCCGACTTGTCGAAAGCCGAGGCCAGGAACTGCGCGGCGCCGGGCGGCGTCCGCAGCACCACCAGGTTGGCGCTCGCCTCAGCGGAGACGAGGAGCTCGGCGCACAGCCGTTCCAGGCGGTGGCGGCCCGCGGCTGACTCCCCCGGCGCGACGGGACGGCGGTCGCCGCCCTCGGCCGGCACCGCGTAGACCAGCGCTCCGTTCGGGGCGCGGACCTTCACGGCGTCGAGCTCGACGAGGTCGCGCGACAGGGTTGCCTGCGTGACCTGGACGCCGTGCTCGGCGAGCAGGTCGGCCAGCTCGCCCTGGGACCGGACCCCCTGGCCCGTCACCAGCTCGACGATGAGCTGATGGCGAGCGCTCTTGGTCGAGGGTCGCAGCGCGGACTCCGTCATGACAGGCCGTTCTCCGCCGCAAGGAACGCCAGGATCGCCTTCTGGGCGTGCCGACGGTTCTCCGCCTCGTCCCAGACGACGCTGCGGGGGCCGTCGATCACGGAGGCCGCGATCTCCTTGCCGCGGTAGGCCGGCAGACAGTGCATCACGATGGCGTCGGGCTTCGCCTTCGCGAGGAGCGCCTCGGTGACGGCGTACGGCGAGAAGACGGCCAGCCGTTGCTCCGCCTCGTCCTCACGACCCATCGACACCCACGTGTCGGTCACGACGACGTCGGCGTCCGCGACCGCCTCGGCCGGGTCAGTGACCCCCACCGCCGATCCGCCGGTGGCCTTGCCGATCTCATTGGCCCGCTCGAACATCTCCTTCGCGGGCGCGTAGCCGTCCGGGGCGCCGATGACGATGTGCATCCCCGCCAGCGCCCCGGCCAGCAGCCACGAGTTGCCCATGTTGCAGGCGCCGTCGCCGACGAACGCCACGCGCAGCCCCGCCAGGCTCTGCCCGTCGGAGGCCTTGTGCTCCCGGAGGGTGAGCAGGTCGGCGAGCAGCTGGCAGGGGTGGAAGTCGTCGGTCAGCGCGTTGACGACACCGACGCCGGCGTACGCCGCCATCTCCTCGAGCCGGCTCTGGGCGTAGGTGCGCCAGACGATCATGCTGGCCTGGCGTCCGAGCACGCGCGCGACGTCGGAGACCGACTCGCGACGGCCGATGCCGGCGAGGTTCCCGTCGACCAGCATGGGGTGCCCACCGAGCTCGGCGATGCCGGCCGCGAAGGAGGCCTGTGTGCGCAGCGTCGGCTTGTCGTAGATGGTGGCGACGGTGCGAGGACCGGCCAGCGGCTTCGCTGCGTAGGGGTCGGCCTTGAGGCTCGCGGCGAGGTCGAGGACACGGCCGAGCTCCTCGGGGGTCAGGTCGTCGTCGCGCAGGAAGCTGCGGGTCACGAGTGGGCCTCCGCCACGATCGCCGGCCACGCGCCCAGGAACGCCTCGGCGTCGTCGTCGGCGAGGACGAGCGGCGGCGCGAGGCGCACGCGGTTCGAGGTCGCGTTGTTGACGATGAAGCCGGCCCGCAGCGCGGCTGCGGTCACCTCCGCGGCCTTGTCGGTGGTGAGGACGACGCCGATCAGCAGTCCCTCGCCGGTCACCTCCGCGACGTGCGGGTCGGCCGCAAGGCCGTCGCGCAGCTTCTGGCCGAGCACGACTGCGTGCTCGAGCAGGCCCTCGCTCTCGATCGTCCGGATGACCGCGAGGCCTGCCGCGCACGCCACCGGGTTGCCGCCGAAGGTGGTGCCGTGGTTGCCGGGCTCGAGGAGCGTCGCCGCTCGGCCCAGGCCGACGCAGGCACCGATCGGGAAGCCACCGCCGAGGCCCTTGGCCAGCGTGACGATGTCGGGGGTGACGCCCGAGGAGTGCGACGCCAGCCACCGACCCGTCCTGCCCATCCCCGACTGGATCTCGTCGAACCAGAGCAGCGCCCCGTGGTCGTCCGCGATCGCGCGGGCGGCGGCGAGGAAGCCCTCCGGCGCCACGACCACACCCGCCTCGCCCTGGATCGGCTCGACGACGATCGCCGCGGTCTCGTCGGTCACGGCGGCGGCGAGGGCGTCGGCGTCGCCGTACGGCACGAAGGTGACGTCGCCGGGGAGCGGCTCGAACGGAGCCCGGTAGGCCTCCTTCGACGTCAGCGCCAGGGATCCCATGGTGCGACCGTGGAACGAGCCCGACATCGCCACCAGGTGCCGGCGGCCGGTGCGGCGGGTGAGCTTGAACGCGGCCTCGTTGGCCTCCGTGCCGGAGTTGGCGAAGAAGACCCGGCCGCCGAGGGTCTCGATACGCTCGCTGGCGCTCGCTACTCGACCAGCGGTCCGGTCGCTGGTCGAGTAGCCCGAGCCGCCAGGCGCGGGCGTATCGAGACCCACGAGCTGGAGGAGCTTCTCCGCGAGGGCGATCTGGGGCGCCGAGGCGAAGAAGTTCGAGATGTGCCCGAGGGTCTGCAGCTGCGTGGAGACCGCCTCGACGATCGCCGGGTGCGCGTGACCGAGCGCGTTGACCGCGATGCCGCCGAGGAGGTCGACGTACTCGCGGCCGTCCTCGTCCCACACGTGCGCGCCCTTGCCGCGGGCGAGCACCAGCTTGGGCGGGCCGAAGGTGTTCATGAGCGCGCTCTGGTAGCGCTCGGTGAAGCCGGTCGAGGTGCTCATCGGTGCACAGCCTTCCTGATCTTGGTGTCGACGCCCGGGAGGACCTGGGTGCCGATGCCCTCGTCGGTGAAGATCTCGAGGAGCACGGCGTGGGGCTCGCGGCCGTCGACGACGGTGGCTCCCGGCACGCCGCGCTCGACCGCCATCAGGCAGGCCCCCATCTTGGGCACCATGCCGCTCGCCAGCGACGGCATCAGCTCCGCGAGAGCCTCGGGGCTGATCTCCCCGATCACGTCGTCGCTGTCCGGCCAGTCGCGGTAGAGCCCCTCGACGTCGGTGAGGACAAGGAGCTTCTCAGCGCCCAGCGCGACGGCGAGGGCCGCCGCGGCGGTGTCGGCGTTGACGTTGTGCACCTGTCCGGTCGTGTCCGGCGCCACGCTCGAGATGACGGGGATGCGTCCGGCCTCGATGACGTCGAGCACGGCTTCGGGCCGCACCGAGGTCACCTCGCCGACGAGGCCGAGGTCGACCTCCTCGCCGTCGACGATCGTGTTGGTGCGGCTGGCCGTGAAGAGACCGGCGTCCTCACCTGAGAGGCCGACCGCGAGCGGACCGTGCTGGTTGAGCAGCCCGACGAGCTCTCGCTGGACCTGTCCGACGAGGACCATGCGGACGACGTCCATCGCCTCGGGCGTCGTCACTCGCAGGCCACCGCGGAACTCCGACTCGATCCCGAGCCTGTCGAGCATGGCGGAGATCTGCGGCCCACCGCCGTGCACGACCACGGGCTTGAAGCCCGCGAGCCGCAGGAACGCGATGTCCTCGGCGAAGTCGACCTTGAGCGACTCGTCGGTCATGGCGTTGCCGCCGTACTTGATGACGATGATCTTGCCGTTGTACTTCTTCAGCCACGGCAGCGCCGCCGCGAGCGTCGCCGCCTTCGCGGTGTCGACCGCCGCCTTGGTCTGCAGGCCGGATCCGGTGTCGCTCATGAGCTGTAGGCGCTGTTCTCGTGCACATAGGCGAGGGTCAGGTCGTTGGTCCACACGGTGGCCGACGCCGCGCCGGCCTTGAGGTCGATGGTCACCGTCACGTCGCGCTGCTCCAGGTCGATGCCGGTCGGGTCCTCCGCGGGAGCCGAGCTCCGGCAGACCCACACGTCGTTGAGGGCGACGTCGAGGTCGGCCGGGTCGAAGGCGGCCTGCGTCGTGCCGACACTGGCGAGGATGCGGCCCCAGTTGGGGTCCTTCCCGAAGATCGCGGCCTTGAACAGGTTGCTCCTGGCGACCGAGCGCGACACCTCGACGGCCTCGTCCTCGCTCGCGGCGTTGAGGGTCGTGATCGCGATGGAGTGGTCGGCGCCCTCGGCGTCCGCGAGCAACTGGAGGGCGAGGTCGGTGCAGACCTCGGTCAACCGTGCCGTGAACTCCTCGGGCGACGGGCTGATCCCGCTCGCGCCGCTCGCCAACAGGCTCACCGTGTCGTTGGTCGACATGCACCCGTCGGAGTCGAGCCGGTCGAAGCTCACCCGAGTGGCGGCACGCAGGGCCTTGTCCAGGTCCGCGGCGGGCACGACCGCGTCGGTGGTGATGACGACGAGCATCGTGGCCAGGGCCGGGGCGAGCATGCCCGCGCCCTTGGCCATGGCGCCGATCGACCATCCCTCGCCTTCGACGACGACCTGCTTGGCGACGGTGTCGGTCGTCATGATCGCGTGCGCGGCGTCGTCGCCGCCGTCGGCCGACAGCGCCGCGGCGGCCGCGTCGACGCCGCCCAGCAGGATCTCGCGGTCGTTGAGCAGGCCGATCAGGCCGGTGGAGCACACGACGACGTCGCCGGCGCCGATGTCGAGGTGGCCGGCCACCCGCTCCGCAGTCGCGTGGGTGGTCTGGAACCCCGCGTGGCCGGTGTAGCAGTTGGCGCCGCCGGAGTTGAGGACCACGGCCTTGACCACGCCGTCCTTCGCGACCTCCTTGCTCCACAGCACCGGGTTGGCCTGACAGCGGTTGCCGGTGAAGACGTTGGCGGCGTCGAAGTGCGGACCCGTGTTGACGACGAGCGCGAGGTCCTTGTTGCCCGACGCCTTGAGGCCGGCGGTGACGCCGGCCGCGACGAACCCCTTCGGGTGGGTGACACTCATGGCGCGAGTCCGATCGTGCTCAGGCCCAAGGCCTCGTCGAGGCCGAGGGCGAGGTTCATGCACTGGACGGCGGCGCCGGCCGTGCCCTTGGTGAGGTTGTCGACCGCGCCGACGGCGACGAGTCGCCCGGCCGCCTCGTCGACCGTGACCTGCAGGTGGACGGCGTTGGAGCCGGTCACCGACTTCGTCTGCGGCCACTGGCCCTCGGGCAGCAGGTGGACGAACGGCTCGTCGGCGTAGGCCTTCGCGTAGGCGGCGCGCACCTCGTCCGGACCGATGCCGGGCCGCAGCCGCGCGGTGCAGGTCGCGAGGATGCCGCGCGGCATCGGCACGAGGAGCGGGGTGAAGCTGACGGT
This sequence comes from Nocardioides sp. AN3, assembly GCF_054653495.1. Taxonomy (NCBI): domain Bacteria; kingdom Bacillati; phylum Actinomycetota; class Actinomycetes; order Propionibacteriales; family Nocardioidaceae; genus Nocardioides; species Nocardioides sp. AN3. Next base: position 28,236 of record NZ_BAAIGC010000041.1, on the reverse strand, counting down.
GACCGTGCCGTCGGCGAGTGCCGAGAGGTTCTGGGTGATCTCGGGGGTGTGCCGGTGGACGCCGCCGACGCCGTACGCGCTCACGTTGCCGGCGGTCTCGCTGCCGAGCAGGTGCGCCTTGGCCGCCTTGCCGGCGCCACTGGTCCCGCTGGCGGCGACCACCACGACGTCGTTCTCGATGAGCCCGGCAGCGACGGCCGGCGCCAGCGTGAGCGACGAGACGGTCGGGTAGCAGCCGGGCACGGCGATCCGGCTCGCGCCGGCGAGCCGCTCGCGGTTGCCGGGGAGCTCGGGCAGGCCGTAGGGCCACGTGCCGGCGTGCTCGGAGCCGTAGAACTGCTCCCACGCGGCAGCGTCGACGAGGCGGAAGTCGGCACCACAGTCGATGACGACGGTGCTCTCGGGCAGCGCAGCCGCCACCGCGCCGGACTGGCCGTGCGGCAGCGCGAGGAAGACGACGTCGTGTCCGCTCAGCGTCTCGATGGTCGTCTCCTCGAGCACCCGGTCTGCGAGCGGGAGGAGGTGAGGCTGCAGACTGCCTAGGGCCTGCCCGGCGTTGGAGGCACCGGTGAGGGCGCCGATCTCGACCTCGGGGTGGCCGAGCAGCAGACGCAGCAGCTCCCCTCCGGCGTACCCACTCGCGCCGGCGACCGCCACGCGCGTCACGGCGTGTTCTCCGTCAAACATGTGCATGACTATACATGCGACTGCATGTGAATGTGTCATCGCCTCGAAACCGGTGAAGGCACGCTGAAAGCGGCGTGAAACCGACGACGGAGAGAGTAATCGGCATGAATCCATCCACGACACTCGCGGTCAGCGCTGAAGGCCTCGTCAAGAGGTTCGGCGACGTCATCGCCGTCGACCGGATCGACCTGGAGGTTCGCCGCGGCGAGGTCTTCGGTGTGCTCGGGCCGAACGGAGCAGGCAAGACGACGACGCTCTCGATGCTCGCGACCCTGCTGCCGATCGACGGGGGCCGGGCCAGCATCTTCGGCGTCGACGTCGCCTCGTCGCCCCACCAGATCCGACAGCTCGTCGGGGTCACCGGTCAGTATGCGTCTGTCGACGAGAACCTGACGGCGACCGAGAACCTCTACCTCTTCGGCCGCCTGCTCGGGCTCTCCAAGCCCCGTGCGAGGGCCACTGCCGAGGACCTGCTCGGGCGGTTCGGCCTCGAGGAGGCGGCGAGCCGGCAGATCAAGGGCTTCTCCGGCGGCATGCGACGCCGGCTCGACCTGGCCGCCTCGCTGATCGCCCAGCCGCCGTTGATCTTCCTCGACGAGCCCACGACCGGCCTGGACCCGCGCACGCGCGGTCAGATGTGGGACACCATCCGCGAGCTCGTCGCACACGGCTCGACGATCCTGCTCACGACCCAGTACTTGGACGAGGCCGACCAGCTGGCCGACCGGATCGCGGTCATCGACCGTGGCCGCAAGGTGGCCGAGGGCACCCCCGAGCAGCTCAAGACGTCGGTCGGCAACTCGACCCTGCACGTGAGGCTGGCCCACCGCGACGCCACGGGGCAGGCCGCCTCCATCGTCGAGCGCGTCGTCGGCGAGGCGCCCGTCCTCACCCCCGAGGCCGGAGGGCTCAACATCGCGCTCCCCGACCCCAACCGCGCCGCCGACGTGCTGATCGCACTGCGCCAGGCGGACCTGTCGATCGCCACGGCCACGGTGCGGCAGCCCACGCTCGACGAGGTCTTCCTCGCGCTGACCGGTCATCACAGCGAGGCCGACGTGGTCCCCGACGCAGACGAGGAGGTGGCCTGATGACCGCCCAGACGCTTCTCCCCGACGCAGGAGTCGACGCCCCGGCACGGCCCCTCAGCCCTCGACCGAGCCTGAGCGACACGCTGACGCAGACGTCCGCGATGGCCTGGCGCGCTTTGAAGAAGATGCGCCGCAACCCGGAGCAGTTCTTCGACGTCACTCTGCAGCCCATCCTGTTCACGGCCATGTTCGCCTACGTCTTCGTTGGCGCGGTCTCCGGCTCGGTGCAGGCCTACCTGCCTCTGATGATCCCGGGCATCCTCGCCCAGACGGCGCTGACCGCCTGCATGGCGACCGGCACGCAGATGCGCGAGGACATGGACAAGGGCGTCTTCGACCGGTTCAAGGCGATGCCGATTGCGAGGATCGCTCCGCTGGCCGGCCCGATGATGGCGGACCTGCTCCGCTACGGCATCGCGGCGACGATCACGATCGTGGTCGGCATGGTCATGGGCTACCGCCCCGAGGGCGGCGCCTTCGGCGTCCTCGCCGGCTGGCTGCTCACGGTCGTCTCGGGCTGGTCGCTGGCCTGGATCTTCGCCTGGCTCGGCACGGTGGCCCGCTCCGCTCAAGCGGTGCAGGGCATCGGCATGATGATCATGTTCCCGCTGACCTTCCTGTCGAACGCCTACGTCCCGGCCACGACGATGCCCGAGTGGCTCCAGACCTTCGTCACGATCAACCCGGTCTCGCACGTGGTGACGGCCGTGCGCGACCTGATGAACGGCAACGGCGTCACGGCCCAGGTCGGCTGGGCGCTCGTCGCCTGCGCGGTGGTCGTGGCGATCTTCGCGCCGCTGGCCGTGCGCAGCTACAGCCGCAAGATGTGACAGCCTGCCCTCACAGGGTGAGCAGCAGCTCACGGGCCTCGTCCCGCACCTGCGGTGCCGGACGGGGCTCATGGGGCTTCTCGCCCAGCAGCCCCTGCACCCAGTCCAGGTCGAGGCTCGGCAGCATCCGGTTGAACGAGAAGGCGAGCGCATAGCCCAGCAGTCGGGCCGCCGCGTCTCGCGACCCGCCGTTGGTGAGCTCCCAGACGGCCATGGCGAACAGACCACAGCCGACCACCGGGTAGTCGAGGAACTCGTCCTCGCTGTCGAGCAACGAGACCATCTGCTCGCGCAGGGCCGCTCGGTCGTCGAGGACCTCGGCACCCCGGCCGGCCCGGCAGTGGGCGGTGATCGAGGCTGAGAGCGGGAAGATCACCCAGGGCGCGAAGTCCGCCGGAACGTCGAGTCCCGGCACGTCGCGACGCCGGAGGATCGCGACCGCCTCGCGGTACGCCGCCAGCCCGGCCCCGGTCTCGCCGCGGGCGAGCTGCAGCTCGGCCTGCCCGGCCAGCAGACCGACGGCGCCGCCGAAGATCGACTGGCTCGACTCGCTCTGTGCGACCTCGTCCAGCACGGTGGCCGCGGCATCGAGGTCGCCTCGTCTGATCGCGGCGAGCGCGAGGATCGCCTGTGTCTGGGCGACATCGTCCCACGCGCCGATCTCGGTGACCCGCGGCAGGGCTGAGGCGGCGTACCTCCTCGCCTCGTCGGTGTCGCCAGCCTGCAGCGCGAGGCTGGCGAGCTGCGCCCGCAGGAGGGCGGCGCTCCACGGCCCATCCTCGCCGTCGGCGAGCGTCAGCGCGCGGCGGGCCGCCGACCGGGCCCCTTCCAGGTCGCCGAGGTTCTCCAGCGCCCCCGTCGCCCAGTTCAGGGCGGTCCGCGCCACCAGCGGGTCCCGATCCTCTGTCAGCCGCATCAGCTCGTCGAGCTGGTCCCAGCTGCGCGCCGTCGCCAAGGCCAGCACGACGCGCACGTTGGCGCTGGTGCGTGGGTCGGTCGACCCCGGCCCCAACGCTCGCAGTCGGGCGACGGCGTCCTCGTTGCTCTCGCGCGAGAAGATCACCCGGTTGGTCACGATGGAGACCAGCACGGTCCGGAACGCGTCCTCCAAGCCCGGCACGACATCCGCGCCGAGGATGAGCGGCTCCACCTGCCGGGCGAGGTTGATGACCTTGAGGTGGCTGCCCTCGACGGACCAGTAGGCGCCGAGCGCCGTGAAGAGGCGGACGAAGGTCGCGACGTCGGCGGCGTCCATGGCCGCGCGGAGCACCTCGAGCAGGTTGCCCTCCTCCCCGCGCAGCTCCGCCATCGTCGCGACCTGCTCCGGGCTGAAGAGCAAGGACGCGGTCCGGTCGGCCAGGGCCAGAGCCCACTCGCCCAGGCGCCTCGCGGCCTCGTCGTCGTCTCCGGCGTCGACGAGCTGCATCCGCCCGAACTCGCGGACGGTCTCGAGGAGCCGGAAGCGGATCTGCTCACCTTCCTCGACGGTGACGAGGGACTGGTCGCACAGGGCGGTGACGAGGTCGAGTGCGTCGGACCCGACGACCGCCGACGCGCCGTCGAGCGAGAACCCGTCGCGGAACACGCTGAGCCGGCGCAGCGCCACGCGCTGCTCCTCGGTCAGAAGGTTCCAGGACCAGTCGATGACGGCGAGGAGCGTCTGGTGACGCTCAGGCGCGTCGCGGCTGCCCCCACGCAGGAGCGCAAAGCGGTTGTCGAGCCGACGCTCGATCTCGGCGACCGACATGACGCGGATCTTCGCTGCGGCCAGCTCGACGGCCAGCGGCAGCCCGTCGAGTCTCTCGACGAGGCCGCGCACGGCCTCAGGGTCGAGATGGACCCCGGGGCGGGCCGCGGTCGCACGCTCGACGAACAGGGCGACGCCGTCGTCGCTGGAGAGCTCCGGCAGCAGGTAGATGCGCTCGGCGGCGAGCCCCAGCGGCGCTCGGGAGGTGGTCAGAACGGTCAGGCTGGGCGTGCGGGCGACGAGCGCCGAGACGAGGTCGGCGACCGCCTCGATGACGTGCTCGCAGTTGTCCAGGATGAGCAGCGACGGCGCCGTCCCGACCGCCTCGACGATGCGTCCGACGACGTCTCCCCGCTGCGGGCGGGCGCGCGTCGCCACGGTCTCGCGCACGCCGAGCACGTCGGCGACCTCCAGCGCCACGTCAGCGGGCGCGGTCACGCCCGCGAGCTCGGTGAAGTGGACCACCGGCTGCTCGGCCTGCCGGCCGACGACGTGGGCGAGCCGTGTCTTGCCCAGACCACCCGCACCGATGATCGAGACCACCCGGGCGGTGCGCACCATCGCGGTCACGGCGGCGATGTCCGCCTCCCGGCCGATCAGGGCGTCCGCGTCGAACCGCAGGCCCGAGCGGACAGGACGGTCGCGTGCCAGCAGCTCGGCGTGCAGCCGCTGCAGCGCAGGGCTCGGGTCGACGCCGAGACGGTCGGCGAGCTCATGGCGGTAGGTCTCATACCGCTCCAGGGCAGCCGGCAGGCCGTGCACCGCGGCGATCGCGCGCAGGAGCGCCGCCACCACCTCGTCGTCGGGATCCGCGCGCTCGAGGAGCGGCAGCGCCTCCGCGTACCGGCCCTCGGCGGCGAGCCGCAGGCCGACCGGACGCAGCGCCCAAGCGTCGACCGCCGTCGCGGGAAGCGCGAGACGGTAGCCGTATGCGGTCCGCTCGATCACCTCCGGCGCGGTGGCCGCCCTGGCGCGCGAGACGACGACCTGCAGCGCCTTGATCGGGTTCACCGGCTGCTCGTCGGCCCAGACCGCCTCGACCAGGGCATGCTCCCCCAGGCCTCGGCTGCCCGCCTGGACCAGCGCTCGCAGCAGCCTGTGGGTCCGCTCCCCCGGGACGGGGTGGCCGTCCCAGGAGACCTCGTCGAGCACACGCAGCCGCAGCACGCCTGCGATCATGCCAAAGCCGGCGCCCCGTCGACCGCGCGACCTGCGGCCGGCCCGTCACACCCTCTGGGCGGCCCCCGTCAGCTCGGCAGCCCTGGCGACGGCCGCATCGCGGGCGGCGCCCGCCTCCCCCTCCACGAGCGTGCGGTCGGGCGCGCGGAGGCGCAGCGCGAAGGCCAGCGACTTCTTGCCCTCGCCGATCTGCTCCCCTGCGTAGACGTCGAAGAGGCGCACGGACTCCAGCAGCGGGCCGGCACCCTCGCGCAGCGCCTGCTCGACGGCGGCCGCCGGGACGGACTCGTCGACCACCAGTGCGACGTCCTCCTTCGCCACGGGGAACGTCGAGAACTCAGGCCCCTGCACGACCTCGGGCGCCAACGACATCAGCGTGTCGAGGTCGACGACCGCGGCCGCACTGCGCTCCGGCAGGCCGAACGCGCGACACACCGTCGGGTGGAGCTCGCCGGCGAAGCCGATGGTCGCCTCGCCCACGGTCACCTTCGCGCAGCGACCGGGGTGCCACGGCATGAGCGCCGCGGACTCCACGGCCACCTCGACTCCCAGCTCCGCGGCGACCCGGCGCACGATCGCGACCGCGTCGGCCCAGCCGGCGGCGCGGGCCGGACCCCACCAGCCGCCGCGGTCATGCTCGCCGGCCAGGACCACGCCCAGCTCGGTCCATTGGAGCGGGATCGCGGCGAGCAGTGTCTCGAGCTCCTCCGGACTGGGCGGCCCGTCGACGCCGAAGATCGGCGCAGGGCCGTTGCCGGCCGGCCGCGCCACGATCTGGGTCTCGAAGAGCGCGACCCCGGGAGCACCGCGGCCGAGGTTGCGCCCGGCCGCCTCGAGCAGACCCGGCAGCACGGTCGTGGTGTAGGACGGCGCCTCGGCCGAGAGCGGGTTGGCGAGCCGCACCGTGGTGCGACGCGCGTCGTCGGCCGGGAGGCCGAGGGCGTCGAAGGAGGCCTCGCCCACGAACGGGAAGCTGATCACCTCGACGGCGCCGGCCCCGGCCAGCACCCGACCCACACGGCGGCGCAGCCGCTGCTCGCGGGTCAGGCCACGTCCCGTGGCCCGGCGGGGCAGGACACTCGGCACCAGGTCGTAGCCCACGATGCGGACGACCTCCTCGACCAGGTCGTAGGGGTCGGTGATGTCGGGGCGCCACGGCGGCGGTGTCGCGGTCACCCGGTCGCCGTCGACGACGACCTCGCAGCCGACCGCCTCCAGGTGTGCGACCGTCGTCGCTGCCGCGATCTCGATGCCGCTGATCCGTGCCGGCAGGTCGGCGTCGATCTGGATCGGCGCCTGTCGCGGTGGGGTGCCGACGACGGTCACGCCCGGATCGGCCGACCCGCCGCCGAGCTCGACGAGGAGCTCGACGACGCGGTCTGCCGCAGCCTCGCAGATGGTCGGGTCGACCCCGCGCTCGTTGCGCTTGCCGGCCTCCGAGCTGATCTTGTGGCGCTTGCCGGTGCGGAACATCGACACCGCGTCCCAGTGCGCGGCCTCGACGAGCACGTTCGTCGTGGTCTCGGACATCTCGATGGTCTCGCCACCCATGACACCACCGAGCCCGATGATGCCGGAGTCGTCGGTGACGACGAGGTCCTCGGGGTCGAGTGTGCGCTGGTTGGCGTCGAGCGTGGTCATCCGCTCCCCCGCGACCGCCCGCCGGACGCGGATGGTGCCCCGCAGCTTGTCGCGGTCATAGCCATGGATCGGCCGGCCCGTCTCCAGCATGACGTAGTTGGTGATGTCGACCGCCAGCGAGATCGGACGCATCCCCGCCTGCTCGAGCCGGCGCGACATCCACTCGGGGGTCGGCGCGTCGGCGTCGAAGCCGGTCACCGTGCGGGCGACGAAGACGGGGCACCCGACAGGGTCGTCGACCACGACGGGGTAGCCCTCGTCGTTCGGCGCGGGCGTCTCGCGCAGGGCCGGGTCGCGGTAGGGCAGCGGACCCTGCACACCGGCGAAGCCCAGCGAGGCCTCGCGCGCGATGCCGCGCAGCGAGAGCGCGTAGGCGCGGTCGGGGTTGATCTCGAACTCGATGACCTCCTCGCCGAGGCCCAGCACGGCACGGGCGTCGGTGCCCGGCTCGGGCGCATCCTCCGGGAGCACGATGATGCCGTCGTGGTCGTCGCCCAGGCCCAGCTCGCGAGCCGAGCAGATCATGCCCGCGGAGACGTGCCCGTAGGTCTTGCGTGCCGAGATCTGGAAGCCCCCGGGAAGCACACCACCGGGCAGGATCACGACGACCTTGTCGCCGGGCTTGAAGTTGTGCGCCCCACAGACGATGCCTTGCGGCTCGCCGGTGCCGTTCGCCTCACCCACGTCGACGGTGCACCAGTTGATCGTCTTGCCGTTCTTCTGCGGCTCCGGCTCCATGGTGAGCACGCGGCCGACCACGAGCGGTCCCTCGATCCCCGCCCCGGCGGTCTCGATGCCCTCGAGCTTGAGACCGAGCATGGTGAGCCGGTCGGTGAGCGCCTCGGTGGTGAGGTCGGCCGGCAGGTCGACGTACTCCTTGATCCAGGAGACGGGGGCCTTCACAGTTCACTCCCAAACGCCGTGGTGAAGCGGACATCGCCCTCGAAGAGCGTCCGCAGGTCCTCCAGGCCGTGCCGGAACATGAGCGTCCGGTCGATGCCCATGCCGAAGGCGAAGCCGGTGTAGCGCTCGCTGTCCACCCCGCAGGCACGCAGGACCCGCGGGTTGACGATCCCGCAGCCGCCCCACTCGATCCATCCCTCGCCGCGGCAGGTCCGGCAGCTCTCGGAGTCGACCCCTCGGCACACGAAGCAGACGAGGTCGACCTCGGCGGACGGCTCGGTGAAGGGGAAGTACGACGGCCGGAAACGCGTCGTGATGCCCTCGCCGAACATCGAGCTCGCGAAGTGGTCCAGGGTGCCCTTGAGGTGACCCATCGTGATGCCCTCGTCGATCGCCAAACCCTCGACCTGGTGGAACATCGGGCTGTGGGTGGCGTCGTACTCATCGGTGCGGAAGACGCGGCCCGGGCACACGACGTAGATCGGAGGGGTCCTCGTCAGCATCGTGCGCGCCTGCACCGGGGAGGTGTGGGTGCGCAGGACGAGGTGGTCGTCGGCCGGGTCGGTCCAGAACGTGTCCTGCATCGTCCGGGCAGGGTGGTCCGGACCCAGGTTGAGCGCGTCGAAGTTGAGCCACTCCGCCTCGATGACGGGACCCTCGGCGACCTCCCAGCCCATCGCGACGAAGATGTCGGCGATCAGCTCGGCACCGGTGGTGAGCGGGTGGCGCGCACCGGCCGGGTGGCGGTCGGTCGGAAGGGTGACGTCGACGGCTTCCTCGACCAGGATCCGGGCCTCGTGCTCGGCCTCGAGGACCGCCTGACGCTCGGCGAGTGCCTTGTTGACCGCGCCGCGGGCCTGACCGATGCGCTGGCCGGCCTCCTTGCGGGCCTGCGGCGGCAGGGCGCCGATCTCGCGGTTGGCCAGCGAGAGCGGCGACCGGTCGCCGGCGTGCTCGAGGCGCACCTGCTTGAGCTGGTCGAGGTCCTGGGCTCCGGCGATGGCCGCCAGAGCGGCGTCGCGGGCGGCCTCCACCTCTTCGGCCTTCAAAGGGGTGACCTCCACAGGGTCGTAGTCGGTGTTCGGGCCGGACATGTGTGCCTTTCCCAGCAGGTGTCGTGCGGGCCAAGTCTAGGAAGAGCGGCAGCACGCAGACGAACCGGTTCCGGATATCGTCGGACCACGGCGGATCGCAGAGCCATCTGAGGAGCTGGTCGGCATGAACACCTGGTCCCTGCCCAGACTCGGGCGAGCAGCAGCTGGCCACCGCGCGGACGTCGCCCCACGGCCGTTCGGCGCTGACGATCCACGGCGGCCGCGAGCACGATATGCGGCAGACGCTGATCGCGCTCACGGCCGGCGCTCGGATGCAGGAGCACGAGTCGCCCGGTGAGGCGAGCCTCCAGGTGCTGGTCGGACAGGTGCGGGTGACGACGGAGGCCGACGCGTGGACGGGCTCGGCCGGCGACTACCTCATCCTCCCGGCCGAGCGCCACGGTCTCGAGGCCGAGACCGACGCCGTCGTCCTGCTGACGGTCGCCACGCGGGCCTGACCTCCGCCCCGCGCCGGGTCAGCTCCGCGGTCAGAGGAGCGCGACCCCGGCGACGATCAGCGCGGCGACCTTGACGACCTCGAGTCCGACGTACCAGAGGTGGGCGTGCGACCGCGGACCGTCCTCGCCGGCGAGGACGGCGTCGGACCGACGCGTGAGCGCTGGCCGTACGCCGACCAGCTGCGCCAGCAGGACGACGACCGCGACACCGCCGGCCATGCCGGCGACCCGCGAGGGGTCACCGGCGAGGAGGGTTGCGACGAGGACGAGCGCCAGGACCGCCTCGACGGTGTTGAGCGCGCGGAAGACCAACCGCCCGATCGCGAGCCCGACGCGCAGGTCCACGCCGGGCGCCCGGAATTTCAGCGGCGCCTCGAGGAACGAGATCGCCAGCACCATGCCCAGCCAGAGCCAGGTGACGGCGGTGGCGACCTCGGTCATGCCGACAGCTCGCGGTCGGGACCGAAGACCTCGTAGTGGATCCGGTCCTCGGCGACCCCACGGGCGAGCAACGCCGACTTGACCCCCGCCATGAACGGGAGCGGACCGCACAGGTAGACGTCAGCGTCCGCCGGGAGCTCGAAGCCGTCGAGGTCGATGCGCCCGCGGTAGAGCGTGTCGCCGGCGGAACGCACGCCCAGGTCCTCGTACCAGCGGTGCAGCGAGGCACCGGGGAGCGAGTCGACCAGCTCGGCGAGCTCGGCCCGGTGCGCATGGCGGCTCGGCGAGCGGTCGGCGTGCAGGACGACCACCTCGCGTCGCGACGACGTCCGACGCAGGTGGTGCAGGAAGCCGATCATCGGCGTGATGCCGATGCCGGCGGAGACCAGCACCAGGGGCGAGCCTCCTTCGGTCAGCTCCAGCTCACCGAAGGGCGTCGACACCTCAAGCATGTCGCCCTCGAAGACGTTGTCGTGCAGGAAGTTCGAGACCTCACCCGCCGGGACGATGGCGTCCGCGTCACGCTGCGCCGGGACAGCCTTGACCGAGATGCCCCAGGCGCTCTGCCCAGGGGCCCGGGTCAGGCTGTACTGCCGGATCTGGCGGGCACCATCCGGTAGGCGCACGGCGACCGAGACGTACTGGCCGGGACGGGCGGCGGGCAGCGGGCCGCCGTCGGGGGCCTCGAGGGTGAACGCGACCGTGTCGCGCGACTCGTGGATGCGCCGGCGTACGACGAGGGTGCGCCAGACGTCACCGGGGGCGACCCCCGCCTCGGCGTACAGGCCCTTCTCGATGTCGACGAGCGCGTGGGCCATGTGCCAGTAGACCTCGTCCCAGGCGGACGCGACCTCCGGCGTGACCGCCTCGCCGAGCACCTCGACGATGGCCGCGAACAGGTGCTCGTGCACGATCGGGTACTGGTCCTCGCGGACGCCGAGCGAGGCGTGCTTGTGCGCGATGCGCGCCAGCACGGCCCGCGGATCGGGACCGTCCTCGGCGACGAGCAGGGTGGCGTACGCCGCGATGGCGCCGGCGAGGGCGCGCTGCTGGTCGCCCTGCGCCTGGTTGCCACGGTTGAACAGGTCGCGCTCGAGCTCGGGGTGCGCCGCGAACATGCGTCGGTAGAAGACCGGCGTGATGTCCCCGATGGCCGCTCCGATGACCGGCAGGGTGGCACGGACGACCTGGCGCGAGGTTGCGGACAGCATGGGCGATGACTCCTTCATCATGGGGGATCAGTCCTGCGGACGAGGACCGAGACTGAGCAGCAGCGACTGGGTCGGCGCGGCCGAGACGTCGGCGACCGTGAGCGGGTCGAGCGCGGCGAAGAACGCCTCCTGCGCGACCCGGAGCGCTCCGCGCAGGCGGCAGCCGGCGCGGAGCGGGCACGGGTTGGCGCCCTCGCACTCGACGACCTCGCGGCCTTGCTCCGGACCGCCTTCGAGCCGACGGACCACCGACCCGATCGAGATCGCCCCGGCGTCCTCGGCCAGCCGCAGGCCGCCGTTGCGTCCACGGCGGGCATCGACGACACCGAGCCCGCTCAGCGCCGTCACGACCTTCGTCGCGTGCGCGTAGCTGACGTTGAGCTGTTCGGCGAGCGCGCCGGTCGTCGCGGTCCCGTCCTCCCCCAGCACGGCGAGTCGCATCAGGATGCGGAGGGCCAGATCGGTGAACCCGGTCAGCTGCATGACCCCATGCTAGAGAAATTCGCATTTGAGATGCGACTTACGGCGTATGACCCTTGTCACCCCAGTGCCGGATGTGCTGATAGTGATCCATGGCCGGACTGGACGGCGCCGCGAGCGATCTACTCCTGCGCGCCGGCAGGTTCTTCTCCCGCTGGGACGAGACCGACGACGGGCGCGCGGTGTTCCGCAAGGGCGGCCGTGCGGGCGATGTCTTCTACCGGGACCGCTGGAGCCACGACAAGGTCGTTCGCTCCACCCATGGCGTGAACTGCACGGGGTCGTGCTCGTGGAACGTCTACGTCAAGGACGGCATCATCACGTGGGAGACGCAGGCGACCGACTACCCGTCGGTCGGCCCCGACCGACCGGAGTACGAGCCCCGCGGATGTCCGCGTGGCGCGGCGTTCTCCTGGTACACCTACTCCCCCACCCGGGTGCGCTACCCCTACGCACGGGGCGTGCTGGTCGAGATGTACCGCGATGCCAAGAAGCGGCTGGGCGATCCCGTGCTGGCCTGGGCGGACCTCCAGGCCGATCCCGTGCGACGCCGGCGCTACCAGCAGGCCCGCGGCAAGGGCGGCCTCGTCCGGGTCAGCTGGTCGGAGGCCGTCGAGATGGTCGCCGCGGCCCAGGTGCACACCATCAGGACGCACGGGCCCGACCGCAACATCGGCTTCTCGCCGATCCCTGCCATGTCGATGGTGTCGCACTGCGTCGGCACCCGATACACGCAGCTCATCGGCGGCGTGATGACGTCGTTCTACGACTGGTACGCCGACCTGCCGGTCGCCAGCCCGCAAGTCTTCGGCGACCAGACCGACGTCCCCGAGTCCGGAGACTGGTGGGACGCGAGCTATCTGGTCATGTGGGGCTCGAACGTGCCGGTGACCCGCACGCCCGACGCGCACTGGATGACGGAGGTGCGCTACCGGGGCACCAAGGTCGTGACGGTCAGCCCGGACTACGCCGACAACACCAAGTTCGCCGACGAGTGGCTGCCGGCGGCCGCCGGGACCGACGCTGCGCTGGCGATGGCGATGGGGCACGTGATCCTGCGCGAGTTCCTGGTCGACCGCGTCACGCGGTTCTTCGCCGAGTACGTGCGCACGTACACCGACCTGCCGCACCTGGTCCGGCTCGACGAGCACCCCGACCACCCTGGCTCCTACGTCGCCGGCAAGTTCCTGACGGCCGCCGATCTCGACCCGGTGGGCCACGGCGCCGACGAGGACCAGTGGAAGACGGTCCTCATCGACGAGGCGAGCGGTCGCCCCGTTGTGCCCAACGGGTCGATGGGCTTCCGCTATGCCGACTCCGGGGTGGGCCGCTGGAACCTCGACCTCGAGGGAGTCACGCCGCTGCTCAGCCTCCTCGACGACGGCTCGACCGGCTCGACCAGCCCGACCGGCCCGACCAGCGAGGCGGTCGAGGTCGTGCTCCCGGCCTTCGTCGACCCCGACGGCAGCGGCTCGGTGCTGCGCCGCGGCGTCCCGGCGCGACGGATCGGCGGCCATCTCGTCACGACGGTCTTCGACCTGTTGCTGGCGCAGTACGGCGTCGGTCGACCGGGCCTGCCGGGCGCGTGGGCCTCCGGCTACGACGACGCCTCCACGCCGTACACACCGGCCTGGCAGGAGGAGATCACCTCGGTGCCGGCGCAGGCCTGCATCCGCGTCGCCCGCGAGCTCGCCACCAACTCGGAGGAGTCGGGAGGCCGCTCGATGATCATCATGGGCGCCGGCATCTGTCAGTGGTTCCACGGCGACGCGACCTACCGGGCCGTCCTCGCGCTGCTGATGCTCACCGGCGCCATGGGCCGCAACGGCGGCGGTTGGGCCCACTACGTCGGCCAGGAGAAGTGCCGACCCATCACGGGGTGGATCTCGCTGGCCAACGGCCTGGACTGGAGCCGCCCACCGAGGACGATGACGGGCACGTCGTTCTGGTACATGCACACCGACCAGTGGCGCAACGACGGCTACAGCACGGCCTCACTGGCCTCGCCGCTGGCGCGCGGGCACGTTCGCGGTCACACCGCCGACACGATCGCGGCGTCGGCCCGGATGGGATGGATGCCGTTCTACCCGCAGTTCGACGCCAACCCGCTGGACGTCGCCGACCAGGCGGCGGCCGCCGTCGAGGCCGGCGAGGCGCCGGACGCTCCGTCGTACGTCGTCCGAGCGCTGAAGGAGGGCCGGCTGCGCGCCGCGATCGACGACGTCGACGCACCCGAGGCCTGGCCACGGACCCTGATCCTGTGGCGCTCCAACCTCTTCGGCTCCTCGGCGAAGGGCGACGAGTACTTCCTCCGGCACCTGCTCGGCACCCACCACAACGTGCTCGGTCACGACGGCGCGGGCGGTGAGAACCCCGCGGCGCCGCGACCCGAGAGCGTCCGCTGGCACGACGAGGCACCGGAGGGCAAGCTCGACCTGCTCGTCTCGGCCGACTTCAGGATGACCTCGACGACGCTTCTCTCCGACGTCGTCTTCCCCGCCGCCACCTGGTACGAGAAGCACGACCTCTCCTCGACGGACATGCACCCGTACGTGCACGCCTTCTCCCCCGCGATCGATCCGCCGTGGGAGGCACGCACCGACTTCGAGCTCTTCCACTCGCTGGCGCGCGCGCTGTCCGACATGTCGAGGACGCACCTCGGGACGCGCAAGGACCTGGTGAGCGTGCCGCTCCTGCACGACACCCCCGGCGAGACCGCACAGCCCGGCGGCGTCGCACGTGACTGGAGGCAGGAGGGTGTGGCGGCCGTGCCCGGCCGGAACACCCCCGTCTTCGCCGTGGTGGAGCGCGACTACACCGCGATCGCCGACAAGCTCGCGGCCGTGGGCCCGCTCGCCGACAGCCTGGGCTTCACCGTCAAGAACGTCACCTTTCGGCTCGAGCACGAGACGGCCCGGCTCGCCCAGGGCAACGGCGTCATGTCCCACGGTCCGGCCGCCGGCAGGCCCGCGATCGACACGGACGCCAAGCTCGCCGAGGCCATCCTCACCTTCTCGGGGACGACGAACGGCGAGCTCGCCGCCCAGGGCTTCCGGACGCTCGAGGAGCGCGTCGGCAAGCCGCTTGCCGACCTCGCCGAGGGCTCGGAGGAGAAGCGGATCACCTTCCGACAGACGCAGACGGCCCCCGTCCCGGTCATCACCTCGCCGGAGTGGTCCGGCTCCGAGACGGGCGGACGCCGTTACGCGCCGTTCACGGTGAACATCGAGCGGCTCAAGCCGTTCCACACGCTGACCGGCCGGATGCACTTCTACCTCGACCACGACTGGATGACCGACCTCGGCGAGGCGATGCCGATCTACCGGCCGCCGCTCGACATGCACCGCCTCTTCGACGAGCCGCGGCTGGGTCCCGACGGGGCGGCGACCGTGACCGTGCGCTACCTGACGCCTCACTCGAAGTGGTCGATCCACTCCGAGTACCAGGACAACCTGTTCATGCTGTCCCTCTCGCGTGGTGGGCCGACCGTCTGGATGAGCCCGGCGGACGCGACCTCGATCGGCGCAGCCGACAACGACTGGGTCGAGGTGACAAATGCGAACGGCGTACTCGTGGCGCGCGCCGTCGTCAGCCACCGCATGCCGGCCGGTGTGGTCTACGTGCACCACGCCCAGGAGCGCACGATCGACGTCCCGAAGTCCGAGGCCACCGGTCGCCGGGGCGGCATCCACAACTCGGTCACCCGCCTGCTGGTGAAGCCGACCCACCTGATCGGCGGCTACGCCCAGCTGTCCTACACGTTCAACTACCTCGGCCCGACCGGCAACCAGCGCGACATGGTCGCCACGGTCAGGAGACGGAGCCAGGAGGTGCGTTACTGATGCGCGGAGCACGAACATGCGCGTGATGGCCCAGATGGGCATGGTGATGAACCTCGACAAGTGCATCGGGTGCCACACGTGCTCGGTGACCTGCAAGCAGGCGTGGACCAACAGGGCCGGCACGGAGTACGTCTGGTTCAACAACGTGGAGACCCGTCCCGGCCAGGGATATCCGCGGCAGTACGAGGACCAGAAGCGGTGGCGCGGAGGCTGGACCGTCGACGGGAACGGCCGGCTCCGGCTCCGAGCCGGTGGCCGGCTCAAGAAGCTGCTCACGATCTTCTCCTCGCCGGTGCAGCCGGAGCTGTCCGACTACTACGAGCCCTGGACCTACGACTACGCGACGCTCGTGAACGCGCCGCTCGGCGACGACTTCCCCGTCGCCCGACCGAAGTCGCTGATCACCGGCGAGGACACGAAGGTGACCTGGTCGGCCAACTGGGACGACAACCTGGGCGGCGCCAGCGAGCTCGGCCACCTCGACCCGATCGTCGCGAAGGTCCGGCGCGAGTCCGAGGACAGGATCCGGTTCGAGTTCGAGCAGACGTTCATGTTCTACCTGCCACGCATCTGCGAGCACTGCCTCAACCCGTCCTGCATGGCGTCCTGCCCGTCCGGCGCGATCTACAAGCGCGCCGAGGACGGCATCGTGCTGGTGGACCAGGACCGCTGCCGCGGCTGGCGCCAGTGCATCACCGGCTGCCCGTACAAGAAGATCTACTTCAACCACAAGAGCGGCAAGGCGGAGAAGTGCACGCTCTGCTACCCGCGGGTCGAGGTCGGGCTGCCGACCGTCTGCTCGGAGACCTGCGTCGGCAGGCTGCGCTACCTGGGCCTCTTCCTCTATGACGCCGACGCGGTCACCGCGGCCGCCTCCGTCGCTGACGAGAAGGACCTCTACGAGGCCCAGCTCGACCTGATGCTCGACCCCGACGACCCCGAGGTCGTCCGCGCTGCTCAGGCCCAGGGCATTCCGGCGGACTGGCTGGACGCCGCGCGACGGTCCCCGGTCTACGCCCTCGCGAAGCGCTACCGCGTGGCTCTGCCCCTGCATCCGGAGTACCGCACCATGCCGATGGTCTGGTACGTGCCACCGCTGTCCCCTGTCGTCGACCTCCTCCGGGAGCAGGGCCACGACGCAGAGGCCGCCGGCAGCCTGTTCGGCGCGATCGATGCGCTGCGCATCCCGGTGGAGTACCTCGCCGAGCTCTTCACCGCCGGCGACACGGCCGTCGTCGACCGGGTGCTGAAGCGACTGGCTGCGATGCGCGCCTACATGCGCGACATCAGCCTCGGCCGTGAGCCGGACGCCTCCATCCCCGCTGCGGTCGGGATGACCGAGGAGTCCATGTACGAGATGTACCGCCTGATGGGCATCGCGAAGTACGAGCAGCGCTACGTCATCCCGAAGGCCCACGTCGAGGACGCGCACGCGCTCGAGGAGATCGGCTGCTCGCTCGACTACGACGAGGGCCCGGGGATGTACGGCGCCGGCCCGCTGGGCGAGGCGAGCGGGCGCGCGGTGCCGGTCGCCGTCGAGACGTTCCACGCACTGCGCGAGCGCCAGACGACCGATCAGCCCGCCTCGGACGAGTCGCTGCGCGGCCGCGTCAACCTGCTCAACTGGGACGGGAACGGTCGTCCGAGTGGCCTCTTCCCCGATCGGGCCGCCGGCAGACCGGGCGAGGCCGACGCGGATCCGGACGGAGGGCCGGACCGATGAGCCGGACCGACTGGCGCGTGGTGCACCAGGTCGCCGCCTGGTGCCTCGGATACCCGGACGATCGACTGCTGGACCGGCTCCCGTTGCTGCGTGACGCACTCGCCGAGCAGCGCCGCAGCGAACCGGTCCGGCTGCTCAGCCGGTTCGTCGAGCACCTCGCGCGCGCCGCGGGCGAGGAGCTGCGGACGGCGTACGTCGCCACGTTCGACCTCGACCGGCACCAGACCCTCTACCTGTCCTACTGGACGGACGGCGACACCCGACGGCGTGGCGAGACGATCGCGGGCATCAAGCAGCGTTACCGCTCCAGCGGGTGGCTGGTCGACACCCACGGGGACCTCCCCGACCACCTGCCGATGGTGCTGGAGTACGCGGCACTCGCCGACCCGGCCGGTGGGCGCGCGCTGCTGCAGGAGCACCGGCCGAGCCTCGAGCTGATCCGGATCGCGCTGACCGAGCGCGGCTCGCCGTACGCCGACGTGCTGACAGCGGTCTGCGCGACCCTGCCCGGCCGATCGCCGAAGGACCGCGCCGAGGCGACGGCGCTCGGACGAGCCGTCCCCCCGACGGAGACCGTCGGCATCGGTCCGGACGGCGGCGTCCCGGTGCTGCTGGGCTTCCCGACGAGCCGGCCCGGAACGGTGGGGGGCTGATGGACGTCGCACTCTGGGGCGTGCTGCCCTACCTTGTCATCGCGATCCTCGTCCTCGGCACCGTGTGGCGCTACCGGTACGACAAGTTCGGCTGGACGACCCGCTCGTCCCAGCTCTACGAGTCCCGGCTGCTGCGGATCGGATCCCCGCTCTTCCACTTCGGCCTGCTCGTCGTCATCGCGGGCCACGTGGTCGGTCTGCTGGTGCCGAAGTCGTGGACCGAGGCCTTCGGCGTCAGCGAGGGGATGTACCACGGCAACGCGCTCTTCTGGGGGATCATCGCGGGCACCTGCACACTCGTCGGGATCGGGATCCTGATCTACAGGCGTCGCACGACCGGCCCCGTCTTCATGGCGACAACGACCAACGACAAGGTGATGTACGTCGTCCTGGTCGGCGCCCTCGTCCTGGGACTGTGGACGACGGTGGTGGCCGTCGCGGCCGGTCACGACGCGGCCGACTACCGCGAGACCGTCTCCCCCTGGTTCCGCTCGCTCTTCCGGCTGCAGCCCGACATCGACGCGATGGCGGCCGCGCCGATCCAGTTCCACGTGCACGCCCTGGTCGGCATGCTGCTCTTCGCGATCTGGCCGTTCACCCGGCTCGTGCACGCCTTCACGGCGCCGCTGCACTACCTGTTCCGTCCCTACATCGTCTACCGCAGCCGCGACGTGGGATCACGCGGAGCCCGCGCCGCGCGACCCGGCTGGTCTCCCGTCGGCACGGCGGACCGCGACCGAGGAGTGACCCGATGACCGGTCAGATGAAGAACCTGGCGCTCGCCACCTGGGCGTTCGCGATCAGCTTCTGGGCGTGGAACATGATCGCCCCGCTCGGCGTCCGCTACACCGAGCAGCTCGGCCTGTCGGCCACCCAGAAGTCCGTCCTCGTCGCGGTCCCCGTCCTGGTCGGCTCGGTCGGGCGCATCGTCGCCGGCGTGCTCACCGACCGCTTCGGCGGGAGGCGCATGTTCCCGGTGCTTCTCGTGCTCGCGGCGCCCTTCGTGCTCCTCGTCGCCTTCGCCGGCAACCACGCCTCCTACGGTCTGCTCCTTCTCTTCGGGTTCTTCCTGGGCGTCGCGGGGACGACGTTCGCCGTGGGCATCCCCTTCGTCAACGCCTGGTTCGACCCGTCGCGGCGCGGCTTCGCGACCGGTGTCTTCGGGGCGGGGATGGGCGGCACCGCCCTGTCGGCCTTCTTCACCCCGCGCTTCGTGAACTGGTTCGGGTACACGGCCACCCACGTGATCATCGCCGTCGCCCTGGTCGTGACCGCCGGAATCGTCTGGCTCTGGCTGCGCGACTCGCCGCGGTGGACGCCCAACACCGAACCCGCCGTGCCCAAGCTGGCAGCGGCGGCGAAGCTGCCCGTCACCTGGCAGATGGCGTTCCTCTACGCGGTCTGCTTCGGCGGCTTCGTCGCCTTCTCGACGTACCTCCCGACCTACCTGAAAGACGTCTACGGCTTCGGTCTCACCGACGCGGGGACACGAACGGCAGGTTTCGCCGTCGCCGCCGTCATCTGCCGGCCGATCGGCGGGACGCTCGCCGACCGGGTCGGACCACGCGTGATCGCGGGCATCTCGTTCGGCGGTGCGGCCGTGATGGCGGTCGACCTCGCCTTCGTGCCCCCGCTCGAGGCGTCCGCCGGCATGTCGTTCGTGCTCATGGCGGCCTTCCTCGGCCTGGGCACGGGTGGCGTCTTCGCCTGGGTGGCCGAGCTCGCGCCGGCCGCGCGCGTCGGCTCGGTCACGGGGATCGTCGGAGCCGCCGGCGGTCTGGGCGGCTTCTTCCCACCGCTCGTGATGGGTGCGACGTACGACGAGGCGGCCCACCGATACACGATCGGGTTGCTCCTGCTCTGCGTGGTCGCGGTCTGTGCGCTGCTCTACACGATCGTCGGCATGCGACGCCGCGTCGTCGAGCGACCGGCCTAGCGTCGCCCGCCCGCCGACGACGCGTCGATCTCGGCACGGCGCAGCCGGACCACCTGCTCGAAGACGTCGACGGGCAGCGGGTCAGCGAGGTCGACGTGGATCGAGCCCGCCTTCTCGGAGGTGTCCACGCCGGGGAGCTGGTGCGCCACGGAGGCACTGAAGGGGATGACCGACAGCCCGGCCTTCGTCGCCATCACGCTGACCAGGCCCTTGCCGCGATAGAGGTACGCCGGCATCGCATAGCTGCGCCCGACCACGGCCTCCGGGACGAGCTCCACCACTCGGGCGTAGTAGGTCTCGATCAGCGCGCGCTTCGCCGGCTCGACCTCGGCCAGGTAGTCCTCGATCGCCCCAGGCTCGACCGACGTCACGCGAAGGCCCCCTCGTCGTGGGGCCAGGTCGTCTCGATGCGCGCACCGCCGCTGGCCGCATCCCCGACGGTCACCGTCCCGCCGTGGGCCCGGACGAGGCCGCCGACGAGGTAGAGGCCGAGGCCGGAGCCCGCGCTCTTGCCGCCCTTCCAGAACTTGGTGAACACCCGCTTGCGCAGCTCGGCAGGGATCCCCTCGCCTTCGTCCTCGACGGTCACGGTCACGACCTCCGAGTCGGCACTGACCTGCACGCTGACCGTGCCCTCACCGTGACGCACCGCGTTCTCGACGAGGTTGGTGACGACCTGGACGAACTTGTCCGGATCGACGGTGATGTCGGGGAGCCCGTCGGCGATCTTGAGCTCGACCGGCCGGCTCGTGGTCTGCTGCACCGAGCCGACGACGCGCTCGGTGAGGACGCCGGGATCACTCGGACGGGGGTGGAGCTGCAGGCGTCCAGTGTCGAGCCTGGCCACGTCGAGCAGCTCCGCGATGAGCCTGCTGAGCCGGTCGGAGTCGACGCTCACGGTCGTGAGCATGAGCTTCTTCTGCTCGTCGTTGAGCTTGTCCCACCGGTTCAGGAGCGCCTGCACGAAGCCCTTCACGCCGGTCAGCGGGCTGCGCAGCTCGTGGGCGACCGTGGCGACCAGGTCGGAGCGCTCGCGGTCGAGCCGCGCGCGGCCGCGTCCGCTGCGCAAGGTGATGGCGACGCCGGTCACCGGGCCGCCGTCGCGGTCACGGTGGAGACGAGCGTTGGTGAGCACCTCGGTGCCGTCCGGCAGCAGCCACGACTGCTCGGGGATGCCGGTGCGGGTCACGAGGCCGACGTACGGCTCATTGACCTCGACCCACGCGCGACCGTCCGTGTCGAGCAGTCGCAGGACATCCTTGAGCGGCTCGCCGTCGACGCCCTCGAGACCGAGCATCCGGCGTGCCTCGGCGTTGGTGAGGGTGACGGTGCCGTCAGCACCGGCGAGCACGACCCCGTCGGGCAGGGCGTCGAGGGGGTCGAGAGCCATGCGCGCCAACCTACCGGGCTAGTGGCGCTGGGCGCGTGCGCTGGCGTAGAGACACACCGCGGCGGCCGTCGAGAGGTTGAGGCTCTCTGCTGCCCCGTAGATCGGGATGCTCACGACGTGATCGGCCAGCGCCCGCAGCTCGGCTGGGATGCCCCACGCCTCGTTGCCGAAGAGCCATGCCGTCGGACGGCGCAACAGCTCGTCGGCGCCGAAGAGGTCATCGCCGTCCAGGTCGGCGGCGAGGACGGTCAGCCCGGCGGCCTTCGCGGTCGAGACCGCCGCAGCCGCGTCGCGCTGCACGGTGATCGGCAGATGGAACACCGAGCCGACCGAGGCCCGGATCGTCTTGGGGTTGTAGAGGTCGACGGAGTCACCCGCGAGGACGACCTCGTCGGCGCCGGCGGCGTCAGCACAGCGGATGACGGTGCCGGCATTGCCAGGGTCACGTACGTCGGCACAGATCGCCACGAGCCGAGTCTCGATACGGCCTCGCTCGTCCCTCGCGAGCCCTCCTCGACCGGCGGCACCACCACCGGCCAGACCCTCGAGAAAGCGGCAGACCGCGACGAGGCCAGCGGGGGTGACCGAGTCGGAGAGGCCGGCCATCGCCCGGTCGTCGACGAGAGTGATCTGGGGGGCAGGGGCGAGCAGGGCGGCGTACTGCTCGGCGGCGTGCGGCGTCGCGAGGACCTCGACGACGCATCCGGGCACGCCGAGCGCGCCCTCGACGGCCTTGGGGCCGTCGGCAAGGAAAAGCCGCCGCTCGGATCGCTCCGAGCGGCGGCTCAGCTTCCGCAGCTCCTTCAGACGCGCGTTGGACGCGTTCAAAGGAGTCACTCAGGCAGTGGCCGGGGCGTTGACGTCCTCGGGGAGGGCGGCCTTGGCCTGCGCCACGAGCGCGTTGAAGGCGGCGACGTCGTTGACCGCGAGCTCGGCGAGGATCTTGCGGTCGACCTCGATGCCGGCCAGGTTGAGACCCTGGATGAAGCGGTTGTAGGTCAGGCCCTCGGCGCGCGCGGCGGCATTGATGCGCTGGATCCAGAGGCGACGGAAGTTGCCCTTGTTCTTGCGACGGTCGTTGTACGCGTAGACGAGGGAGTGGGTGACCTGCTCCTTGGCCTTGCGGTACAGACGCGAGCGCTGACCGCGGTAGCCGCTCGCCCGCTCGAGGGTGACGCGACGCTTCTTCGCCGCGTTGACTGCGCGCTTCACGCGTGCCATGTGGAACTCCTTAGTGCGAAAGATCAGTGGGTGCCGGCAGAACGGCTATCCCGGGGGAAGGTCAGCGGCCGAGAAGCTTCTTGGCGCGGGGGACGTCGTTCTTGGCAACCTCGACAGTGCCGGTCATCCGACGGGTGACCTTGGAGGGCTTCTTCTCGAGGTTGTGGCGCTTGCCGGCCTTCTCGCGAAGGATCTTGCCGGAGCCGGTCACGCGGAAGCGCTTGCCGGCACCGGAGTGGCTCTTGTTCTTCGGCATGTTCGTCTCTTTCTTCTTGCTGTCGGTGGTCTCACCCGCGGTCTCGACGAGCTCGACCAGCGATGACGTCGGTCTCAGGCGTCGATCTCGGGGTCGAGGTTCTCGGAGCGGCGACGCTCCTTCTTCGCGGCGACGGGTCCCGCAGCGGCGGCCGCGGCCCGCTCGGCCCGCTCGGCGGCCTCCTCGGCCTCGCGCTCGGCAGCCCTGGACTCCTTGGCTGCCTGCTGGTCGACCTTGGCGTCGGCCTTCTTCTTGTTCGGGCCCAGGACCATCACCATGTTGCGGCCGTCCTGCTTCGGAGCGGACTCCACGAAGCCGAGCTCGGCCACGTCCTCGGCGAGCTTCTGCAGCAGGCGGAAGCCCAGCTCGGGACGGTGCTGTTCGCGACCACGGAACATGATCGTGATCTTGACCTTGTCGCCGGCCTTGAGGAACCGCACGACGTGACCCTTCTTGGTCTCGTAGTCGTGCGAGTCGATCTTGGGACGAAGCTTCATCTCCTTGATGATCACGTTCGTCTGGTTCCGGCGGGCCTCACGGGCCTTCTGGGCGTTCTCGTACTTGAACTTCCCGTAGTCCATGAGCTTGCAGACCGGCGGCTTGCCCTGCGGGGCGATCTCGACGAGATCGAGGTCCGCCTCCTGGGCGAGGCGCAGCGCGTCGGCCGTCGGCACGATGCCGACGGTCTCTCCATTGGGACCAACGAGGCGGACCTCGGGTACCCGGATCCGGTCGTTGATACGAAGCTCGGTGCTGATGTGTCCTCCAGTGACTAGGTGGCGATGACTCTGAGCGGAGGACCCCGGGAAATGCGAAAAGGCTCCCGCTCGCTCAAGCGGAAGCCAGTCAGCGCACCCCACCTGCCGTGGGTGCCTACCGGCGCTCTCAGAGCACGGCTCACGCCGTGACCGGAAAGCTCCGGCGACCGGACCCGACGACCTGGGAGTGGATCTTGGTGGTGCTGCGGTCGGTGCGGGTGGGAGGGCAGTGGCTGCCTTCCGCTTGAAGATGTGGTGGCGACATGTGTCGCTGCCACATCGGTCAACAGGAGAGGCTACCCGATCATTCCCGTCCGGGAGTAATCCCGGGTTCGCTCGCCGCCGGGCGGATCCACGCGGAGCCGTCGCCGACGCGCGCGAGCGTCCAGCCGGCCCCCAGACCGTACAGGTCCTCGCCCTCGACCACGAAGGTGAGGGGACCCGCGACGTCGACGACCAGTGCAGCCACCTCCTGCTGGAGCGCGGCTTTCGCCGCGTCCGCGGCCCGTACGGCGACCGGGCGGGCGTCGGCCTGCCAGGCCGCCATCGTCTCCAGGCTGGTGAAGGCCAGCAACGCCTGGCGGCCGTCGGCGCCGGTCAGCAGCACGGTCGCCATGTCGGCCGTCTTGTCGGCGCCGGAGGCGTCGACCTCGCCGAGCACGGCGACGACCGGCACCAGCAGGCGGCTCTCGGCCAGCACGGCGAGGGCGTCGGCGTACGTCGTCTCGCGGCCGGCGAAGGCCGCCAGCGCCGCCGCGAGACGCCGGTCGGCGGCGCCCGTGTCGTCGGGGTAGGCCGGGGCCAGGATCTCGCGTCGCCGCTCCTGTCTCATCCCGCCATTCTCCACTCGCCCCGAGGCGTGCGTCGGGTGGGAGGATGGACGCATGCTCGAATCGGTGACCTGGGGCGCCTTCACGCTCACCTTCACGGTCCTCGGCGGCATCGGCGCCTGGCTCGCCTACCGCCGCCGCGGGCTGCGCTCGGGACTCCGGTGGGCCGCGGCGACGCTGCTGCTCCCCGCGGCCTACTTCACCCACACCCTCAAGATGCTCAGCCAGATCGGATCGGCGATCTCGAGCTGGGCGGCGGCTTTCATCTGGAATCCCGCGGTCTGGTTCGGCCTGATCCTGGCCGGGCTCTCCGTGGTGCTGTTCGTGGTCGCCGCACGGCTGCCGGGCCGTGAAGGTCGCCAGGTCCGCGAGCCGCGCCAGAAGAAGGCCGTGCAGTCCGGCGGCACGGGCGCCCTGCCCGGAGCCGACCCGGAGCTCGCCGAGATCGAGGCGCTCCTGAAGCGGCGCGGCATCAGCTGATGGCCCAGGCCCTCGCGCGCAACCAGCTGTGGTCGCGCCTGACTCGCGCGGTCTCGAGCGCCGAGTCGCGGACCGGTGAGCCCCTCGCCACCCCGGTCATGGTCGTCGATCTCGACGCCTTCGACGCCAACGCCGACGACCTCGCGCGCCGAGCCGGAGGGACGCCGATCCGCGTCGCCTCCAAGTCGCTGCGCGTCCCGGCCCTCATCGCGCGTGCGCTCGAGCATCCCGGCTTCGCCGGCGTCCTGGCGTTCACCCTGGCCGAGGCCCTGTGGCTCGAGGAGCACGGCATCAGCGACGACATCGTCGTGGCCTACCCGACCCTCGACCGTGCGGCTCTGGCCCGACTGGTCGCGTCGCCACTCGCGGCAGCGCGGATCACCCTCATGGTGGACTCCGTCGACCACCTCGACATCGTCGACTCCGTGCGGACCTCCAAGGCCGTGCCGGTCCGCATCGCCATCGACGTCGACGCTGGCCTCGACCTGCGGGTGACGCGGATCGGTCCGCGCCGCTCCCCCATCGTCTCGGCGCCGGCGGCCGAGGCGCTCGCCCGGAGCGTCCGGCGCCCGGGCTTCACTCTGGTCGGCGTGATGACCTACGAGGGCCAGGTGGCAGGTGTGCCCGACCAGGTGCCGGGTCAGCGCGCACGCTCGGCGGTCGCCGGTCGCCTCAAGGCGATGTCGGTCGCGCAGCTCACCGAGCGCCGCGCGAGGGTCAGCGAGGCCCTCGCCCGTGTGGCCGACCTGGAGTTCTGGAACGCCGGTGGCTCCGGATCGTTGGAGACCTCTGCGTCCGACCCGGTGGTCACCGAGCTCACCGCCGGCTCCGGCCTCCTGGTGCCGGGGCTCTTCGACCACTACCGGTCGTTCGAGCCACGGCCGGCGGCGTACGTCGGGCTGCCCGTCACGCGCCGCCCTGACGATCGGACGGTGACGGTGCATGGCGGCGGCATGGTCGCCTCCGGACCCGCCGGCCCCGACCGGCTGCCCATCCCCTGGGCTCCGGCCGGCCTGGCGCTGACCGCCCTGGAGGGTGCCGGCGAGGTGCAGACGCCGCTTGTCGGCCCGGCGGCCGCAATGCTGTCGATCGGGGATCTGGTGTGGTTCCGCCACGCCAAGTCCGGGGAGCTCTTCGAGCACACGAACACCGCCCACCTGCTGGCCGGAGACGAGCTGGTCGAGCACGTGCCGACGTACCGCGGGCATGGGCTCGCCTTCTGATCACGCCCGCGCCGTCGCCGACCTGACCTTCGGGCGTGCGCCGACGCTCGGTCCGGGCCGGCTCATCTGCGTCGACGGCCCGACCGGGGCCGGCAAGTCGACGCTCGCGCAGGCGCTGGCCGACCTCGTCCCGGATGCGACCGTGGTGCGCACCGACGAGCTGCTCGCGGGCTGGAGCGGCCTGCCCGCACTGGCCGCGACCGTCCGAGACGTCCTGGCGCCCCTCTCCCGCGGCCTGCCGGGCACGTGGCGACGCTGGGACTGGCACGCCAGCGGCTGGGCGGAGACGCGCGAGGTCGCGCCGGGCGGGGTCCTGGTGCTCGAGGGGGTCGGCTCCTGGTCGCCGTACGTCGCACGCTGGGTGACCACGCTGGTCTGGATGGACGCGCCGCTCGACCTCCGACGTCGCCGCGGCATCGAGCGCGACGGCGACGACTTCGCACCCTTCTGGGACCAGTGGGCACGCGACGAGGCCGCTCTCTTCGACCGTGACCGCACGCGCGAGCACGCCGACCTCACGATCACGACCTGAAGGATCGGCGAAGCACCACCTCAGGCACCACCCGTGACTGGGCATCCCCAGGCGAGGGGAGGCGTCCAACCCAGAATCGGGTAAGTCGCCGATCGCGGGAGGCCGCCTCCCGGCCGCGCCGCACCAGAGTGGGACGACTCTCGGCTCCCAGCGCCTGCGGTCTCGAGGCGCTCCCTCGGACTGAATAGGTGTTGCGATGACTCGTTCCACTCGGATGCGCCTTGGCTTCCGCCGCACCGCGCTCCTGACCGCCACTCTGCTCGTCGTCCCGATGC
This sequence comes from Nocardioides sp. AN3, assembly GCF_054653495.1. Taxonomy (NCBI): domain Bacteria; kingdom Bacillati; phylum Actinomycetota; class Actinomycetes; order Propionibacteriales; family Nocardioidaceae; genus Nocardioides; species Nocardioides sp. AN3. The sequence continues at coordinate 1,355 of NZ_BAAIGC010000041.1, read as the reverse complement.
TGGCTCTCGTCACGATGCCGAACGTCGCGCAAGCCGCGTCGGCGAACGGGGCCGTCATCTCCAACGGCACCGTCCAACTCGGCGTCGGCAAGCTCGGCGACCTGAACTACAACTGCAGCGCCTTCGAGGCGAGCGGCTGCCCCGACCCCTCCGCTGAGGAGGGCGAGTCGACAGTCGGCATCCGCTACCAGCCGCTCAACCTCGACGCGATCTCTCCCGGCTGTCCGTGTGAGGGCTGGGGCGTCGCGGATGCTGGGAGCGGGTTGACCGGCTATGCGAACCAGTCCGCGGGGGACGGCAACGTGACCGCCGTCTCGTTCACCGCACCCAGCGACCACGAGGCGATCGCGGTCACCCAGATCGCCGACCCGACGATCGCGGGGTACGAGCTCCAGGTCACCCAGGACTATGCCCCCTCACCGGTGACGGCCAACCTGTTCCAGGACACGGTGACGATCAAGAACACCGGCACACAGGCGGTCACCGACCTGCGCTATCGGCGTGCGATGGACTGGGACGTCGAGCCCACCGCCTTCTCCGAGTGGGTGACGGCGTCCGGGACCTCGCCCCAGCTGCTCTTCAACTCCGATGACGGGTTCGCCTCCTCCAACCCGCTCGCCGGGCACACCTACATCGACTCCGAGACGGTGTGCGGCACCGCCTACACCGGTGGCTGCCAGTACGCCGACCTCGGCTCGGGCGGCGTCTACCCCACCGTGGTCTCGGCCGCTGACCACGGCGCGCTCTACGACTTCGGCTTCGGCGCGCTCGCCATCGGCGCCACCAAGACGTTCCGGATCTACTACGGAGCCGCCCCCGGCGAGACCGAGGCGAAGGCCGCCCTCACCTCCGCCGGCGCGCAGGTCTACTCCCTCGGCGAGTCCAGCTGCGGCGGGTCGACCATCGCCACCTGCCACGACGCAGGGACCGCGGGCGTGCTGTCGGGTCAGCCGGCGACGTTCATGTTCGGCTTCGTCACGACGACGGGCGACCTGTCCATCACCCAGACCGACAGCCCCGACCCGGTCACCGTCGGCGCCAACCTGACCTATCAGATGACCATCACCAACAACGGCCCCGAGGAGGCCACGGGCGTCGTCGTCTCGGATGCGCTGCCGGCCGGCGTCACCCTCGTCTCGGCGACCCCCGACCAGGGCTCGTGCACCGGCACCACGACGCTGAGCTGCAACCTGGGCACGATCGGCCTGTCGGGCACCGCCCACGTCACCGTCGTCGTCACGCCGACCGCCACGGGGACGCTGACCAACACGGCGACCGTCACCAGCGCGAGCAACGACGCCAACCCGAGCAACAACTCCGCGACATCGACGACCAGCGTCGTCGTGCCGACCCTG
>NZ_BAAIGC010000040.1:0-39204 GCF_054653495.1 Nocardioides sp. AN3 | reverse complement strand
CTCACGCTCTCTTCGTCAGCCGATGGTTTCGGCGAGCAGCCGCATCCAGTTGCCGCCTAGGAACGCGCTCACATCGTCGGCCGACCAGCCGCGGCGCAGGAAGGCATCGGCAATCGGCCGCAGGCCGTGTGGACCGGCCCATGCCGGATGGTCGGTCGTGAGGGGCTCCCAGTTGATGAAAGCATCGCGGCTCGACTTGCCCTGACGCACCCACGCACGATCGATGTCGTTGTACCCGTACCCGTAGTCGCTGCCGAAGGCCACGTGCTCGATCCCCATGAGATCGACGGTCCATTCGACCATCTCGCAGAAGCGGTCGAGAGTCGTCGCCTCGCGATCGGGAAGGAGTCTGGTGTAGGTAGTGAAGCCGACCACGCCACCGGCGGCCGCGAGCTCCTTCAGTACTGCGCTCGACTTGTTGCGGGTATTGCGATAGGAAGCCCAGTCGTCCCGATCGACGAACTCGGTGGGGTTGGCGTGCGTGATCGACACCGGCTTCGACGAGTGCTCAATCGTGTCCAAGCACGTCTTCTCGCCGCAGTGTGAGAGGTCGATGAGCATGCCGACCTCGTTCATTTCGTGGATGACGCGCCTGCCGATCGGTGTCACTCCACCATCCGGCTTGTCCCACCCGCCGCCGGCGATGGAGTTCTGCTGGTTGTATGTGAGCTGAGCGATTAAGACGCCGAGCTCGCGGAACGCGCCGATCAGGTTCAAGTCGTTCTGGAACGGATCGGTGTTCTGGAAGCCGATCATGATGCCAGTCCGACCCGACTCCTTGGCGCTCTCGATGTCGACGGTCCGTTTGATCGGCATGACCAGGTCGGAGCTGTCCAAGATCTGGTGACGCCAGTTGGCGACGATGCCGAGCGCCTCGCTGGCATTGTGGAAGATCGCCACCGACGCATGAGCGGCCGTGATGCCCCCGCTCCTGAGATCCTCGAACATCTCTCGGGCCGACCGAGCTTGATAGGGATGCCAGTCCTCCGAGTCGGGCCGGCTGGTCGCGGGCATGTGGCCGCGGTATCCGGCGATGTCCCAGTGCATCAGCATGTCGATCGCGATCATGTCGTCGACCTGGACCGACGGAGAGCCGACCCCGTTCACTTGTGTGCCCCGCTCGTGAACTGGGCCTCGACCGGATGCTGCACGACAGGAGTGATCTCGACGGTGCAGTACTTCCATGCCGGCAAGGAAGAAAGCGAGTCGTGCAGATCCTCGAGTGAGTCGACGTCCCACAGCGTCATCCCGGAACTTGTGCCGGCGATCCGCCACATCCGGGTCATCTTCCCGGCGCTGAGGAGTTCGATGGCACGGTCGCGTTCGGCGGCGAACAGGGCTGCCAGCTCGTCGCCGCACAATGTTTCGGGGAGCTGGGCGGTGAGCTTTACTAGCATCTGCATGGGTCGTGTCCGATCTGTGTGGGGGTAGGGGGTCACGGGGTCGGGGGAGCGTATGGATCGGCGACGGGCGTGCCGAAGTCCACGACCTGGGTCTGCAGCTGCGTGAACTCCGCCAACGCGTCGAGTCCGTTCTCCCGGCCTGTGCCGGACTGCTTGAATCCCCCGAAGGGAAGAGACCAGTGCTGGGCGCGGTAGGTGTTGATCCAGACGCTGCCTGCTTGCAGTTGGTTGGCCACGCGATGGCTGCGTTTCGCGTCTTTGGTGTAGACGGCGGCGGCGAGGCCGAACGCAGTGTCGTTGGCCATCGCTATCGCCTCGTCCTCGTCGGTGAAGGGGATCGTCAACGTCACCGGCCCGAAGATCTCTTCCTGGGCGATCCGCATGTTGCTTGAGGCGCCGAGGATGAGGGTGGGGGGATGGTAGAAGCCTCGGGAGTCGTGCAATGCCTCTGGCAGGGCGGCAGAGATAACCTCGAGGCCGTCCGACCGTGCCAGGTCGACGTAACTCCGGACCTTCGCGAGCTGATCTGCGGTGGAAATCGGCCCGATCTGCGTCTTCTCGTCGAAGGGATCGCCCAACCGCAGCTGGGAGAGCCGCGTCTTCAGGTACTCCACGAGCTCGTCATGGACGCTCTCGTGGACGATCAGCCGGGAGGGAGCGACACAGCTCTGGCCGGCTGCACCCCAGACCCCCGCGACGATCGCTGGGACAACCTCGTCGAGGTCGGCGTCGTCGAACACGATGAGGGGGGACTTGCCACCGGCTTCGATCACGACGTGTTTGAGTGAGGCTCCCGCGGAGGCGGCAATTTTTCTACCGATGTCGGAGCTGCCCGTAAAGGCCACGGCTGCGACATCCCGGTGCTCGACCAATGCCGCGCCGACATCTGCTCCGCCGTTTACGACGTTGACGATGCCAGCCGGGATTCCGGCCTCCGACGCCAGCCGCGCGAGTTCCAGCGCCGTAACCGGGGTGTGCGGTGAGGGTTTGATGACGACGGCGTTGCCTGCCGCCAGTGCGGGCGCCACCTTCCAGCTGGTCAGCGAGAAGGGTCCGTTGAACGGTGCCAGGATTGCAACGACGCCATACGGGCGGCGTATCGTGCGCGCCTGCCGCGTGGCCGAGAGTTCGACGCTGGAGCCTTGGACCTTGTCGGCCGCGCCCGCGTAGTAGGTGTACCAGCGGGCGGTGGCCGCGATCTCTGCCCGCCCGAGCCACAACGGTTTGCCGGTGTCGCGCGACTCGAGGGCGCCGATGTCGTCCGCGTGCTCCTCGATCAGTGCCGCAAGACGCAGCAGGCGTTCGCCGCGGTCGCTGGGCGTCAGTCGTTGCCAGGCAGGCAGCGCCTTCTGTGCTGCCTCGACCGCGATTTGCACGTCGGCAACCGTGCCCTGGGCGCTCATCACCCATGGATCACCGGTCGCTGGTTCGAGGCTGGGTGCCCATTCATGCCCGTCGAGGATCTCGGTTCCGTCGATCCACAGTCCCCGCCGGGGGAGGGCGAGGGCACTCGTAGCGGTGTCCTGTGATGTCTGGCTGCTCATGTTCGGGGTCCCTTCATCGAGGATCTGTCGACCGAGCCGGCCCGTCGGATGGATTGAGCGAAGGCTCATCGTCCTGAGGCGGACGAAAGAGATTCAGTCGGCCTCTTGGCACTTTACCAACCGGATGGTAAAGTGGCAACTGTGAGCCAAGAAACACGGACCCGGATCATGAACGCCGCCAAAGAGTTGGCGGAGGAGAACTCCTCCGTGCAGGGGGTGACAATCTCCCTTGCCTCGGTCGCCGACCGTGCCGGCCTGACCAAGCCGGGGCTGATGTATCACTTCCAGACCAAGGAAGAGCTCATGCTCGGTCTGGTTCGGCACTTCGCCGGCCAGTGGCACGAGCGGCTGTGTGCCGCTGCGGGATCTGAGCCAGCCGAGCTTTCGGCGTTCGATCGTCACCGCACCTACGTGGCCTCCCTGACGTCATCGCCCGTGGCGCGAGCGGACTTTTGGATCTACTCCTCTGCTGCGTACCAGCCGCTGCTGTCAGTGGTCTGGCAGGAGGTCTTCCGTCCTTGGTTCGACGTTGATGGCGTGAGTGAGACCGCACGCAGTCTTCTCACTACGGCACGGTTCGTCGCTGAAGGCGCCTGGACAGCACAGGCGACCGGAGTCTTTCCGGCGGAGGATCTCGGCGCTGTGCGGGAGATCGCGCTTCGCCTAGTCGCCGAAGCCGAGGTGTCGTCCGTCGCGAGCAGCGCGGACACAGATGCGCAGGAACCCAAGGCGCTGGCATGAGGCCCGCGAGGCCGCCAATCGCCGAACACAATTAGGAGCGAGATGCACGGACACGCCGTAGTGATCGGTGGCAGCGTTGCCGGTCTGATGGCCGCGTTCGGAGCTGCTGACAGCTTTGAACGCGTCACCGTCCTTGAGCGGGACGACCTCATTGATGGACCTGAACCACGGAAGGGGGCTCCTCAAGGCCGACAGCCGCACGCGTGCCTGCCGATTGGCATGGAGTTGATCTCGGAGTTCATTCCGGATTTGCGCGATCAGTTGCTGTCTGCCGACTGCACCCTGCTTGACGACGTGCTCGATCTTCCGTATTTGAGCGCCGAGGGCTGGCGAATGAGGATGCGAAGCGGTGTCGAGATGATCGGCTTCCGTCGGCCTTTGTTCGAATGGGTCATCCGCCGAAACCTGCTGAAACTGCCCAATGTCTCGGTCAAGCAAGGTGTAGCGTCGGGCCTGGTGTCGGTCGCAGGAACGGTTACCGGCGTCCGTCTTCAGGGCGTCGGTGAACTCCCGGCAGACCTCGTGATCGACGCAACGGGCCGTGGCTCCCAGGCACCGCGATGGGTCGAAGAGCTCGGATACGAGGCGCCAGCCGAAAGGCATGTGCGCGCGTTCATGGGCTACGCGGCGCAGCAGGTTCGAGTGCCAGAGGGTCTCATTCCAGAGGGCGCAAAGGGCATCGCTGCGATGCCATGGCCGGGCCAACATCGGGGAGGGATCCTCATCCCTGCCGATAACGGCGTGCACATGCTGACCGCCGTTGGAATGATGAAGGACTACCCGCCGTCAGATCCAGAGGCTCTGCTCGATTTCCTCGACGACGCACCTACTCCGATTCTCGGGGAGCTCGCGCGACAGTGCGAACCTGTCAGCGACATCGCCACCTATCGGGTGCCTGGTAACCAGTTCCGGCTGTGGCACCGTATGGAGGCGCGTCCTGACAACTTCCTCGTCACTGGTGACGCCGTTGCCTCGTTCAACCCCATCTATGCCCAGGGTATGTCTCAAGCCGCGCACGGTGGAGTCGCGTTGCGAGCTGCACTGCGCAACGAGTCGAACGATCCTCGTTCCCTGGCAGATCGGTTCCAGGAGGCTCACGCAAGGTTCACTGAGGTCGCCTTCTCAATGTCGGGTCTAGCTGATGCCTTCTACGACGATGCGGAGATCGAAGGCATGGAGAAGCCAGACGTTGCGGAGATGGAGTACTTCACCCGGCTAGAGCAACTCGCGACCGAAGACCCCGACGTGCTCATGGCCCTTGTTGTGGCCACCTACTCGATGAAGCCCGAACTCCTGGAAGATGACGAGCTTCAGCGAAAGGCCCAGTCCTGGAGCGAAGCAGGACGCACCGTCGTCAATAACGATCCTGGCCGGATGCCGGCCGTAACCGAGCGCAGCGGAGGCTGACCGTGCACACGTCTGTGCTGAAGTTCGAAAACTTCACCGTCAAGGCGGAGGGATCTCCGTCGTCCGTCTTGGAAATCTTCCCCCCTTGGCACAAGCATCAACGGTTCGGTGTCATCATCCAGGATCCCTTGGGCCATGTTGGCGCAAGCCTCATGATTCAGGCTGCGACTGCCGCGTGGTTCAACCATCTGTTCACCACGACTTGGGGCGACGTCGGTATGCCGGATGCGGACCTCCCTGGTCCAACCTTTCCGGGTACGTACCCGGAGATCTACGCGTTCCACGTGGGCCGGCGCTTTGGGACTCTTAGCCCGGCGGACTTCTGGCCGCCCTACAAGGACGTTGTTGTGGAGGCCGATCCAGCGAAAGTTCTGCACGCCGTCAACGGGCACGCGATCACCGTCCTGGCGGTTCCAGAGGGAGCAGAGCGTGAGCGTGAATTCATCTGGCCGGAGCACCGCAGTTTCCTTTGGCGCACTGAGTCCGTCTTCTCCTACAGCCCGACCGGCCGGGTTGATCACCATGACGTACTCCTCGAGTCTCTGAGCGACGAACTCGAATCGAACGTCGACGGGATGCTCGACCCAGTGAAGCGCGTCGAGGAGTACCGCGCGTTCAACGCGGACAGAACCGAACTCGAAGCCGAAGGCATGGTTTACACCGGGAACACCCTTGATGACGTCAAACGGTTCCTAGCAGACGTAGACGGGCGCAACTTCGAGGTCACCCAAGAGGAAAGGACAGCGGCAATCGCCGCGCGAGCGGCCGTCCGCGTTGACGGGCGTTCGATCGAGACCTACAGGCGTCGAGAGGCGAACTACGCGCTCCGACGGCTGGTCAAGTAGTCACGCGGGTTGCAGGAAGGCAAGAGGCATGCTGATATCTAGTGGCGAGAGCCGTAAGATCGGTTGGTCCACGCGAACCGGATCACAAGGGACATCCCGGCGGAGCGATCGAAAGTGGATCCGCCGCCGAATTGAACAACTTGACCCGTACGCCGATTACGTCGAGATCTGGGCATTGAGTTACATCTACAACACCAGCGACTTCGAACTGCACTGGGCGTATACGCTGTCAAACTCCCATCTTGGTCTGACTCTGTGGGGGGCCGATGCGGCGTACCGCGAGGGCACGGGCGCGATGATCGTGCAGGCTGAGTCGCGAACCGCAAACACAAACGACCACCTGCTCCTTTGGTCCGAGCACGGGCCGGAATCGCCGGTCACGCAGCAGGCGATCGACATCGTGAACAAGTACCACGTGAAGTGGGCCAAGTCGTACCCTGGCGCGTTCTCGCATACGGAGGACTACGTGTACTTGTTCTCGGACGCGGCGACCGCTGATGACAGCCTGCGCCGGAGCCTGGGCCTTCCAGGCTGGTCTGAGAAGCAGAAGATCGCTGCACACAGATTCTGGTGCGGCATCGCGGACCTTTTCACGATCGAAAGTGGCGAAACCCTTACCGACGTTGAGCCGATGCCCAAGGACTTCGACGCCATGGCTGAGTACGCCAAGGCATACACGGAACGGCCCTGGCCCAATAACCCGATCGGCGCTCCGTTCACGGAGGAGTTACTGAAACAGTTCACCGATCGATGGTTCCGAAGCAGTCTGGCGCGCCCGTTCGGCCGGGCCTTAGTGACGACCTTCTTCGCTCCGTCACTCTTTCGCATCTACGGGATGAAGCCAGCGTCATGGCCACTTCGCGTGCTTGCGCGTAATGCGATGCGCGGAATGATTCTGTACTCCGACCTTGTTCGCGCCGATGAAAAGGAGCCGATCACGGAGCGCCGGAGAAGGGCAGCAATCCTCGGCGGGGAGCAGGCGAGCCGAGTGGATTCCATCGCGCACCGTGCAGCAGAGAACCGCGGTGATGGCGGCACGTGTCCGCACCTGAGGGTGGACTGATGTGATGGGACTTGCTCAATTCCAGCCGCGCCGTCCAAGCGCTAGCACCGATGCAGAAGAAGCATCGAGCGTGAACGCACCTGTCCTGCGCGTCTCCGGAGCGTCCAAGAGGTTCGGTGCGACGCAAGCACTTCGAGGTGCTTCGCTCGAACTGATGCCGGGCTCGATCCACGCCCTGCTCGGCGGCAACGGATCAGGAAAGTCGACCCTTCTCAAGGCCCTCGCTGGCGTTCAGCCAGCAGACGAAGGAACGCTCGAGATCGGCGGGACCGCCATCCCGCTCGCCTCGATGACGCCGTCGAAAGCGCGAGAGCTCGGGCTGCGGTTCGTCCACCAGCAGCCTTCGGTGTTTCCGTCTCTTTCGGTCGCAGAGAACCTCGCGATCGGTGCGGCAGGATTCGACCTGACTCTCGGGTGGCGCGTGCAGTGGCCACAAACGAGACGACGTGCGCAAGAGGTGCTGAACCGGTTCCAGATCGACGTCCACCCCGACGTCGAGCTTTCAGAACTGAATCCCGCCACGCAGACGATGGTGGCCATCGCGCGTGCGTTGCAGGACTTAGAGAATGCGAGTGACGGCATCCTCCTGCTCGACGAACCGACTGCATCTCTCCCTGATCACGAAGCAAATCTCGTTCTAGAAGCCATGAACCGGTACGCGGCTGCCGGGCAGACGATCGTCTATGTGACTCATCGCCTGGAGGAAGTCTTTGCCGCGGCCGACCGGGCGACCCTGCTTGTCGACGGTCGTGTCATAACGACCGTGGCGCCGCAGGAGGTTAGCCACGCTGATCTCGTTGAGTTGATCATGGGTCGCGCCGTCGAGCAGGTCGACAAGCGTAGCGGTCCTGTGGACGGCCCGGTCGTTCTCGAGGTCTCATGCCTTTCGGCAGGACCATTGGAGGACTTCAGCGTTCAGGCACGGGCCGGAGAGATTGTCGGTGTCACTGGGCTGATAGGCTCCGGCCGCTCCAGCCTGCTCAAGGCGCTCTTCGGCGTGCTTCCGCGACGGTCTGGGACCGTCGCGATTCAGGGCGCCGCGTTGCGCGTCAACACCCCGCGCGACGCAATCGCGGCAGGACTCAGCTATGTGCCCGAGAACCGTGCCGCAGACGCGGCATTCGCGCACCTTTCGCTCTTGCAGAACCTCTCGATCGCGAACGTCGGAAAGTACTGGAGTCACGCGCGCCTTCAGCACCGCCAGGAACGTAGAGAGGCCAACAACTTGCTCGAAGAGTTCCTAATCAAGGCCGAATCTGTTGAGGGACCGATGGCAGAACTTTCGGGAGGAAACCAGCAAAAAGCCATCCTCGCTCGATGGCTACAACGGCGCCCGAAAGTCCTCCTGCTGGACGAGCCAACCCAAGGCGTCGATGTTGGAGCGCGCGCAGAAATCTACGGCCATATCCGCCGAGCGGTCGACACCGGCAGCGTCGCCTTGGTTGCGAGTTCAGACACAGAGGAACTTGAAGCGATCTGTGACCGCGTCGTTGTCCTTAGAAAGGGTCGGCGGGTCGCAGAGCTAAGCGGCGACGAACTTACGAGCGCGAACATGCAGCGCCTTTCCCATTCCGACAGCTCCTCAGAGGGGGAGAAGAGATGAACTCGGCTATGAAGACCGCTGACATCGCGAGCAGCCACACCAATGCGCGAGCCCCGAGAAGGCGTCGCCGGCCCGCCAGATACTATCTCGAGGCGTACTCGTTCCTCGGGCTTCTCGTGGCCGCGTTCGCGTTCTTCAGCATGTGGCCGAAGACGGCGGACACCTTCCTGTCCGCTGCGAATATGCAGGTCCTTATAGGTGGGAACACGGTGATCGCGATGGTCGCCCTCGGCTCGCTCGTGCCGCTTGTGTGCAACGAGTGGGACCTCTCGATTGGAGCGAATGCCGGTCTCGCGTCGGTGTCCGTTGCGATCGCCTTGGCACACGGATCATCGCTCATCTACGCGATTCTCATCGGTCTTGCAGTTGGACTCGCGGTTGGAGCCGTCAATGCGCTTCTCGTAACCCGGCTCGGCGTCAACGCCGTCATCTCAACACTTGGCATCTCCATCATCCTCGGAGGTGTCATCTCCGTCCGGACACACGGGCAAGGTGTGAGCGGAGACTTTCCGACCGCCTTCATCAGCTTCGGAACGCTCAACGGGTTCGGCGTTCCCCGGACCGCCTTTGCGCTTGTCGCCGTCACGGCTGCCATCTACTACTTGCTCAACCACACGCCGTTCGGGCGCTACCTGTACGCGCTCGGCTCGAATCGGTCAGCTGCAGCGCTCGTGGGAATCAGGACGAAGCGGATCCTGGCCTGGAGCTTTGTGGTCGGCGGAGCGCTGTGCGGACTCGCCGGCGTCCTGCTCGTGGCTCGTTCGGGCGGCGCCGACCCACGCGTAGGCGATTCACTCACGCTGCCGGCTCTGGCTGCGGCGTTCCTCAGCGCCGCCACGATCAAGCCGGGTCAGTACAACGTGTTCGGAACGCTCGTCGCCGTGTACTTCCTAGCAGTTCTCAACAGCGGACTGAGCCTGGCAGGCGCGCAGGACTATGTCGCCAGCTTCGTCAATGGCGGCGCCCTGATCGTCGGCGTTGCCCTAGCAGTACGCCTTGGATCTCGCCGCCAGGCGGTCTAGTCAGCTACCCAGTCAGAAGGAGCAGTGCGGAAGACATGAAGCGTTCAAAAGCTATGCAGTTGGTGTTTCGCAGCGTTATTGCGTCTTGGCTGTCGCTCACCGTTGCACTGGCGATCAGTGCGTGCGGCTCAAGCGACAAGTCGTCGACCGGCGAGGCACTCGGGAACGGAGTTGACTCCTCGGTCTCGCTTGATGGTCTTTATGCGGGCAGTTACAAGGATCCGACCGGGGACGTGATTGCTGCCCCTGCGAAGGCAAAGAAGATCTGGTACATCGCACCAGGGCTCAGCGCTGGCGTATATGTTGACGTAGCGAACGGCATCAAGGCCTCGGCCAAGAAGCTCGGCTGGAACGTCACGGTCTTTGATGGGAAGTTCAGCCCGACGACGCAACTTGCAGGCGTACAGCAGGCGATTGCGGCCGGCGCCGATGGCATCGTCAGCTACGCCCTCGACTGTGCGCCCATCAAGAACGGGCTCATCCAGGCCAAGAAGGCCGGCATCCCGACGGTCAACGCGGCGGGCGTCGATTGTGACACTCCCGAGTTCGCGTACACCGTCGCGTACCCCGGCTACTCGAACTATCTCGATTACATCAAGGCTTTCGGTGCAGCTCAGGCGAACTACGTGATCGCGAAGACGGGCGAGAAAGCAAATGTCATCCTGACCAATCAGACGGATCTTCAAGCGGTGGGAGCGCAGTACAACGGATCTAAGGCGGCCCTGGCTAAGTGCAGTGGCTGCAAGGTGGTTGGCGAGGTCGACTTCGTTGGTGCCGACTTCGGCCCGAGCCTTCAGGCGAAGATTTCGCAGCAGCTTCTGAAGCATCCTGAGGCCAACGCCTTCATCGCACCCTATGACGCGATCGTGGTGTCAGGCGGAGCACAAGCGATCCGGTCGTCGGGACGCGTCAACAAGATGACCGTAGTCGGCGCCGAGTGCTCCAACGACGGGCTGGAGATGATCCGCAATCGATCCGGCATGAACGCCTGTCTCGGGTACCAGGCCTCGATGGAGGGATACGGCGCCATCAACTACCTGGTGAACATCTTCGCCGGGAGGGATCCATCAGGCATCAACAACGGCATCGGATTCCAAGCGGTCGACAAGGATCACAACCTGCCCCCAAAGGGAACGCCGTTCACGTCGCCTGTTGACCTCGATGCCGTCTACGACCGCCTTTGGAGCGTCAAGTAGCTATGACTTGGCGCCCCGGCAACGGTGCCTAGCGACGCTGGCTGCACCCATCTTACCGGCCGAACTCTCATCGGACCGCGCGATGAGGGCGGGTGCAGCCCATCTGAACACGCAACGGATCAACGAGGTAACCAATGACTGTTCCGCGTCTCGAGAACATCTTCCGAGCTCAAGTCCACGCCGGCCTCGTCGACCGGGACGTCGAGACATTCGTAGCGCTCTTTTCAGATGACTGCGTCGTTCAGGACATCGCTGAAGGAATGCCCAAGCGAGGCTTACGTGAGCTTCGGGACTGGATCGTCTCGTACCACGCAGTGATGACCAATACCAAGATCGAATACCTCACGATCGCGTCAAGTGGTTCGCGCGTAGTCGGGGAGTTCATTCTCCGCGGCGTCTACCTCGGTCAAGGAGCTGCGGCGGGTGGGACTCCGGTCGAACTGCACTACTGCGTTGTCGACGAGGTGCGTAACGGACTCGTCGCGGTTGAGACCGTCTACTGGGCTCCTCAGGAGCTCGATCGCCAACTAAGTAGCCGGCTTTCATGAGAACTTCGAAACAACACGAGAGGACTGGACGGCGCGATGGGTGACGGCGGTCAGAGCGTAAGTGTTATCGGCCTTGGCGCTATGGGTGCTGAACTCGCCCGCGTTCTTGTAGCAGCAGGCCACCGAGTGACGGTGTGGAATCGCACAGCCAGCAAGGGATTGCCCCTTGTCGACGTTGGGGCGGACCTGGCAGATTCGCCGGCGGCTGCCATTTCAGCGAGTCCGATCACCCTGGTGTGCCTATGGGACTACGCCGCAATGGACCAGATCTTGGAGGACGCTGCCGTGAGAGACGCCTTGCTAGGCCGCGTCCTCGTGCAGTTGACAACTGGTGGACCAGATGACGCCCGCCGCCAGGGTGTAATAGTCGAGAATTGCGGCGCATCCTTTGTGGCCGGGGGCATCATGTGCTACCCGCGTGCGGTTGGGGCCGGTGACACTGTGTTCATCTACTCAGGCGATCGGCCTGCATTCGAGCGATATGCGGATCTGCTGCGAGCTCTGGCACCAGCACAACAGTTCGTGGGCGTCGGCAAGGCAGACGTAGCGATCGTGTACACCGCGGTCTGGGGAATGTACTTCAGTGCGGTGGGGGGCTTGTTCGAGGGGCTGGCGCTCGTGGAATCCGCGGGCATCTCATCGGGCATGGTCGAACACCTCATGCGCCCGATGGCCGACAAGCTTGTCGAGGGTGCACTCGACGCCTGCGAGCGTCTCGCCACGAAGAACTTCGGCGGCGACCAAGCGACGGTTGCCGGCCACATTGATGGTCTGGAGTCGACTTGCAGCCAGATCCGTGCTCAGGGCATCGAGCCGCGTATGCTCGCTGCCTTTGTGAACCAGTTGCGAATCGCAGCAGTCGCGGGTCGGGGAGACGACGACGTTTCGGCGGTGGCTGATGTCCTCATGCAAGCAGCGAACTGACGTGCGGCTTCGTGTGGTGCTCCAGTGCCTGGGCGCGTCGTGAAGAAGGTGCACTCAGACGGTAGCGCTGACATCGATCCGGGTTGCTGCCCCGAGCATGCACTACATCTGGCCATCGATCGCGCTTGGGCGAAACCGTTCCCGCGGTTGACGTCCGCCGACTTGGGGGCTGTCGACGCTGCGGTTGCCCTCATTGATGAGGGTGTGCTGCGAAGCGCGATCTACATCGATGACGAGTGGGTAGCGAATCTGTGGGTAAAGAAGGCCTTGGACTTGTATTACCGCTCACGGGGCCCGGCTGTGGAGTCCCGTGTGGGCACCATGACCTTCAGAGATCGATTCCCCTTGAAGAGTGACCTCGAGGAATACGATGTCAGATTCGCACCTCCGGGAACCGCCCGCTACGGGGCGTCTTTCGGCGCAGAGTCGGTGTTGGCTGGTGGATACGCACATCTCGGGGTGTGGGTTGGGACCGGAACTTTGATCGACACATGGGTCACGCTCGGTACATGCGCGCAGATCGGAAACGGAGTCAAGATTCTTCCGAACAGCAGCATCGTTGGCTCACTGTATCCCCTAGAAGCGGCGCCGACGGTCATCGAAGACGATTGCTATGTGGGAAGCGGATGCATCATTGCGTCAGGTGTTCGAGTATCCCGAGGCGCCATCCTTGCGCCGGGAGTGGTTATTTCCGAGGTTAGTCCCGTAATCGACGCTGTCAGCGGCGCGCGCCTCGGATCTGTTCCGCCCCTTGCCGTCGTCGTGCCCGGTATGATCGCGAGCCCTCGCCTAGGGGCGGGAGTGCTCGGTGTGGCCGCCGCCCTGGTGGTCGGGTACCGCGATGAATGCCTGACGCCGAAGCAGAATTTGGAGCGGTTTGCGGGTTAGTCCTACGGATTCCGGACGCGCCCGGAAGGTCATCTTCTCAAGTTGTCAGTGAAGTCGGCGTAGGTTCGGTTCGAACGCGTGAAGTCCGCGCTAAACGCGTCCCATTATGGTGTGCCATGAGGAGTCGCGAGTTGCCCGCTCGGGCCAACTGATAGGTCAATCAGCGTGACGATGTCGAGCATAGATTGATCCGGGCGGGGGAGTGCAGCGAACGCAGCGGTCAGCCCCGCTCCTCAGCCTCGAAACTGGCCCCGGTGTGGTGGGCGAGAGGCCCACGATGGTGGCCGGTGCCCCGGCCTCGCGGAGGAACAAGGCGCCGTCGAGCGAGTGAAATCCAGTCTGGCGGAGCTCGGGCGCGCACCCAACGTCATGTAGCCAGGTTGCGGTTGCGGTTGCGGTTGCGACTTCGTCTTCGACCAGGCCGCAGTAGACGAGTGAACCGGCCAGTCGGCCGCAGGCTCGGACGTGCTCCCAGCGATCACCGAGCTCGGCAAGGTGATGCTCGGCAAGCTTGGTTGCCTCCGCGGTCGCGCGGAGGTCGTGGAAGTGAAGCGCGGGACAGCCCGCCCCGGTACGGGCGGCGTACCAGCCGGTCTCACGAGGCGTGAAGTGGTGCTTTTGTACTTCGGCGACGCGCTTCTGAGCGCGGGCACAGTCCGGGGGAGTCCGCTTACACGCCACGCAGGTCAGTTTGCCGTAAAGGTCGCCGGAGCCAGGTGGCCACCACGTGTGCCGGGGAGCATCAGTCCGTCCTGGCCTCTGACGTAGGTCCGCAGGTGCTCGCGCAGTTCGGGGACGATGTGCCGCGGGATGTGGACGTCGCGGATGCCTGCGTCGGACTTGGGCGCCTTTCACGCCGATTCCTTGGGTCTTGGATCGCGTGACCGCCCGCGTGACGCGCAGGACGCCGATGTCGAGCTTGACGTCGTGCTGGCGGAGTTCAGCTGCTTCCGAGAACCTCACACCACACCAGCAGGCAAGGAGCAGAAGTGCCCACCACTCGGGTCGAATCGTCTCGAGCATGAGCGCGAACTGCTTGCCGGTCGCCATGTGGTCGTTGCGGCGCTTGACCGGGGCGGACCCGCCCCCGCGTACGGCGAACGGGTTGATGCTGCCGACCATCGGCCCGTGAGCTGACACCGCGGAGTTCATCACCGCCCTCGCGAGCGAGTAGGTGTGGGCCCGCATCGTATGCCAGTCGTTGTCTTGCCGTGGGTCCGCTTGCGAATGGGAGTGAAGCCGTAGTACCAGAGGCTCAGGCTTGGGTGCGATCTCGTCCAGGTGGAACTCGCCGAAGGCCGGCGTCAGGTAGTCCTCGAGGAGTTGGCGGTAGCGGTCCCTGGTTCGGGGGAGCGAGGGGTCGGCCCTTGACCTTGCGTCCACTGATCCACTGCTCGGCGCACTCGCCGAAGGTCGGCTGCCGGCTCCGTTCGGCGGAAGCCGCGGCCTCGAGGCGCTCGAACCTCCGGTCGGCGGGTGGAGTCCAGATGCCGGCGGCGATGAGGCGGCGCTCGTCGGTGTCAGCGCTCATGAAATTCCCCAGGTCTGAGGGTTCTCGCTCACGTAATTCCCCAGCGTGTCGCGGCGGGTGGTGGGTCCTCGCAAAATGAAGTCTGCCCAGGTCGGCGTGGTGTTACCTGGGAGTGAGATGGCGAGGAGAACGTTCGAAGTGACCGATGTGCGTGAGATCTTGACCCACTGATGGGCGGGTCGCTCGTTGAGCGAGATCGCGACCAGCCTGGGTGTGGACCGCAAGACGATCAGGAAGTACCTGGCCCCGGCGATCGAGGCTGGAATCAAGCCGGGCGATGGGACGGCGCGGACCAGCGCGCAGTGGCGGGAGCTGGCCGCGGAGCAGTCAGGCTGCGCATCTGTTCTCCAGCAGCTCGTCGAGGACGGCGACATCGAGCCGCTCGGGCAAGGCGCTTGATCCGCGTGGAGCACTCAGCAACCTCAGAGCGTCTCCTCTCGGTCGGCCTGGAGCGTCGAGCCTCGGTCGCGTCCGGGTCCGGTTGAGGATGCGTCCGGCGGCGGTGAGGGCGGTTCGGTCGTGGTCGGGCTGTCCGGCGGGATGATCGGCATCGCTTCCCAGGCCTTGGCGAGCGCGTGGACACTCAGCCGCCTGGTGCCGCCGGCCTCGATGTCGTCCAGGTGCAGCGCGTCCCAGAACTCGGGGTGCTGTTCACACGACAGGACAGCGGTGACGTGTCCGCGTATCGGGGCCCGGTGGTGGTCGGCTCCCACGTGGACGAAGCGGCATCCGGAGTCCTGGGCTCGCCATGCCAGGACGGTCGGATCGGTCAGGAGGCTCGCCCAGGCGATCAGCTCCGCAGGATTGTCCACCGTGGCGGTCAGGTCCCCGCACACGTCGAGGTCGCGACTGATCCGCAAGAGGACGGTCAGCTCGCGTGCCTTGGCTGAGGGATACATGTGGGTCTCCGTTCTGAGTCCGAAGTCTCCGGTGAGGCGCTCCTGGGAGCGCCGGCATCTCAACCCTGAGGCGGCGCGGGTCACATCCGCCGAGGCCGGGGACGGGGTTGAGGACGAGTGCCGGTCGCGCAGTCTGGTGCCTCACGAAGGTGAGGAGGCGGGCCACGAGCGTGCGGACAGTCGCACCGACGTCGAGGACGGGCGCCGACGGCCGTCCACGCCTGACGGCGAGGGACTGGTGCCGCGGTGCGCATCGTTCCTCCGAGGTGTCGCCTCGTGACCCGCCCGTCCGTGGAGCAGTGCGCGCGCCGATCAGACGGCGGGCCGGCGGGACCCCGGTGCGGCGCGAGGCCTCGACGGCGCCCGACCCCGTCCGATCGAGTGGACTGCACCCGCGTGGTCGCGCATCAGCATGGCGATCGTCCTCCTTCCATCACCTGATCTGCTGACGACAGTGGAGGTAACATGTATCGGACGATTCAGATTATGGGCGGCTGCTGACGTAGTTTCAAGACATGGTTTCAATGGCGTCAGCAGCGAGATTCTCGGAGGTGATGGCGATGCGAGGAGCCGAACACGCCGAGTCGTCGTTGCGGGACGCGCGAGGCCTGCTCGGCGTCGCTGCCGATGCGGACCCGGCGGAGCTTGCGCGGGCATATCGGCGCCAGGCGCGCCGCCTCCACCCCGACATCAGCCTCGAGTCGGACGCAACAGAGCAGTTCCGGGCGCTGCAGGCCGCTTACCGCCTCGCGCTCGATGCTGCGCTGATCGCTTCCCGACGATCGACCGCGGACGTGGAGACACCGATGCCGGTCGAGCACACGAACCCAGTCGTGGTGATCGGCGCCCTGGAATCCGACGGTCTCAGCTCGCCGCGGAGAGGTGGCCCGCGACTGGGCGAGTGGCTCGTCGCGGGACCCGTTCACGTGCAGCCTCACGGCCTGTGAGCCGATCCCGGCGTACCTCCTCCCGCGTGTTGCAGACGAAACGTGCCAGATTTCGTCGACAACCCGCCAAGCCGCCTCCGGTCGCAATATGCGGGTGTGCCGGGCGGTTCGACTGAGTGGAGAACGGAGGAGGCCGGTGGTCGGCATGCGGTCGAAACTGGGACTGATCGTCATCGCCTTGGCGATCGTCTACGTCGTCTGGGGCTCGACCTACCTCGCCATCCGAGTCGCGGTCGAGCAGATGCCGCCGTTGCTGGGGATGGGCAGCCGGTTCCTCGTCGCCGGCGTGCTGCTCGCCTTGGTCCTCAGGCTCCGCGGCGTCGATCTCCGCCTCACCCGCGCGGAGCTGGCCGGTGCTGCCGTGCTCGGCTTGATGCTGCCCTTCCTCGGCAATGGCTTGGTCTCGGTCGGGGAGAGCCGCGGAACGCCGAGCGGGGTCGCCGCGCTGCTCATCGCTGCCGTGCCGATCTTCGTCACGCTCTATCGGTACGGCGCCGGTGACCGGCCGCGGCCGTGGGCGGTGGTGGGCGTCCTGCTGGGGTTCACCGGGCTTGCGTGGCTCGTGCTCGGGGGCCGTGACCAGGGGGAGGTGCCTCTTGCCGGCGCTGCCTTCATCCTGGCGGCCGGCGCCTTCTGGGCGTTCGGCTCGTGGGTGCAGCCGCGCCTGACCCTGCCCCGCAACGCCTTCGTGATCACCGTCTATGAGATGTGGACGGGCGGCGCCATGATGACCGCTGCCGGCCTGCTCCAGGGAGAGAGACTGAGCCCGGGGGAGTACGACGCCAGCACCTGGCTCGCGTGGGGCTACCTCGTGGTCGTCGGCTCGGTGGTCGCCTTGTCGGCCTACGTCTGGCTGCTCGCGAACGCGCCGATCGGCCTCGTCGCCACCTACGCCTATGTGAACCCGATCGTCGCGGTCCTCCTCGGCTGGCTGATCCTCTCCGAGGCCGTCACGCACGCGGTCATCGTCGGTGGACTCATCGTCGTCGCCGGGGTCGCGATCGTGATCACCGTCGAACGTCCCAAGAAGCCGGAACCCGTCCCCGCCTCTCGGCTCCAGCGCGAGGCTGCCTGATCGCTCCACGAGCTCAACGACCCGGCCCGCCGATGCGCGCCGCGGGGGCGACTCGCCGCGGCGTACGGCGTGTCGCGCGAATCCGGCGCAGCGGGGGCCGGGCCCGGCGTTCTGGAGCAGGCGGTGAAAGCGCCGGCCGCCGTCAGCGGCTCACCCGGAGCATCTCCTCGCGCTCGCCGACCTTGATGCGCGGCCGCTCAGCCGCCGCGCCGAGCGCCACCTCATGAGCGTCGAGACGCTCCCAGCCGTCGAACGTCACGACGTCGACCCGTCGTTCTGCGAGGTAGGCGTCGACGTCCTCGGGGCGACGGAGGCTTGCGGTCTGCGTGGTCTCGGCGAGCAGGTGGCCGACCGTCTCGGCTGCATCGCTCTTGGTGTGCCCGATGAGGCCGACCGGGCCCCGCTTGATCCAGCCGGTCACGAAGAGGCCGGGGATGCGCTCACCCGCCAGGTGGAGCACACGGCCGGCGTCGTTGGGCACCACGGCGGCCGCGTCGTCGAACGGCACGCCCGGGAGCGCGGTGCTGCGGTAGCCCACCGCGCGGTAGACCGAGCCGACCTGCCAGTCGGTGAAGTGCCCGGTGCCCTCGACCGAGCCGTCTCCGACCAGGCGCGTGCGCTCGGTCCGGAGCACCTCGACGCCGTCCTCCCCGAGCACGGCGACGGGCTGCTCGAGGAAGTGCAGGTGGATCCGGTGCGCCTTGCCGGACGGCTCCCGGCCGACCCAGTTGGCCAGGGTGTCGAGCACCATCTTGGCCTGCTTGTTCGTCCTGACGTGCTCCACGCTCGCCTCGTCGATCTCGAAGCCCTCCTCGTGGACGATCACGTCGACGTTGGGGGAGTGCGTGAGCTCGCGCAGCTCGAGGGGGGAGAACTTCGCGTACGCCGGCCCACGCCGTGCGAACACGTGGACATCCGTCGCCTGGTTGGCCTTCAGGCCCTCGTAGACGTGGGCGGGGATGTCCGTGGCCAGCATCTCGTCGGCTGTCTTGGCCAGCACACGGGCGACGTCGAGCGCGACGTTGCCGACGCCGAGCACGGCGACCGAGGCGGCATCCAGCGGCCAGGTCGTGGGCACGTCGGGGTGGGCGTCGTACCACGACACGAAGTCGGCGGCTCCGAAGGTCAGCTCCTCGCCCGGGATCCCGAGGGAGCGATCGGCCATGGCGCCCGTGGCGACGATGACCGCGTCGTAGAACTCGCCCAGGTCCTCGAGCTTGACGTCGACGCCGAGCTCCACGTTGCCGAGCAAGCGAACGTCGGGGTGGGAGAGCACGCGCCCCAGCGCCTTGACGATCTCCTTGATGCGCGGGTGATCGGGGGCGACGCCGTATCTCACCAGGCCGTACGGCGCCGGCAGCCGCTCGATCAGGTCGACCGAGACGGGCGTCTCCGACTTGGTCAGGATGTCGGCGGCGTAGATGCCGGCCGGACCGGCGCCGACGATGGCTACTCGAAGCGTCATGGCATCAGCGTGCCGGTCCAGCGGGGTGCACGGAACGAGGTCCGCGTTGTGGCGCCACAAGGTAGCCTTGTGGCTCATGTTGGGCTCTCACGTCCCCGAGCTGCGCTCGCTGGAGCTGCTGGTGCTTGTCGCGCGCACCCAGAGCCTGAGCTCGGCGGCGGCTGAGCTCGGCATCACCCAGCAGGCCGCCTCGTCCCGGATGCGCACGATGGAGGCCCTCGTCGGTGCCGCGCTGCTGTCGCGCTCGGCGCGCGGATCCGCCTTGACCGACACAGGCGAGCTTGTCGTGCAATGGGCCTCCCGGGTGCTGGACGCTGCCGAGCTGCTCGACGCCGGCCTGGAGGCGCTGAGAGCTGACTCCCGGGCCCACCTGTCGATCGCGGCGAGCCAGACGATCGCGGAGTACCTCCTGCCCGGCTGGCTGGTCGCCCTCCGTGCGCAGCAACAGGCTGCAGGGCTGCCCCCGACGGACTTCACGATGACGGCGACCAACAGCGAGCGCGTCGCGGAGCTCGTCAGCGGTGGCATCGACGACCTCGGCTTCGTGGAGGGGCCGGAGGCGCCTCGGGGACTTCAGCACCGGCTGATCGGCGTGGACGAGCTCGTGGTGGTGGTCGGGGCCAGGCACCCCTGGGCGCGGCGGTCGAGCAGACGGGTTGCGGCAGCGACCCTGGCGGCGACGTCCTTGGTCATGCGGGAGGTGGGCTCCGGGACACGCACGGTGCTGGAGCGGGCGCTGGCCGGATATCCGCGGGCGGAGCCGGCGCTGGAGCTGTCGAGCGCCGCGGCCGTCCGGGCAGCGGTCGTCGCCGGTGCCGGCCCGACGGCGATGAGCATCCATGCCGTGCGCGAGGACCTCGCGGCCGGCCGCCTCGTCCGCATCACCGCCAGCGGGCTCGACCTCTCCCGCAAGCTGCACGCCGTCTGGCGCGACGGGCGGCACCCGCCCGCCGGGCCGGCACGTGACCTGGTGACCTGGGCGGTCGGTCACCGAGCCACGTAGCGGCGGACACTTTCGGAGGGCAGGACGCCGAACCGCTCCCGATAGAGGTGGGAGAAGCGGCCGAGGTGGAAGAAGCCCCAGCGGGTTGCGACTTCACTGACCTGGACCGAGGCGGGGCTGCCGAGCAGCTCGTCGCGGACCCTCCGAAGGCGGACCTCGCGGAGATACTCCATGGGCGTCACCTGGAGCTCCTTGCGGAATCCGATCTGGAGGGCACGAGCGCTGACACAGACCTCGCGGGCGAGTGTCTCGACGGTCCACGGATCGGCTGCCCGCTCCTCGATGAGCTCGACGGCCCGGCAGACGTGCTGCCTGCTCGCGGTGCGAGTCTCGTCGTTCAACGCCGTGCTGTAGTTGTGGCGGGTCGTCAGGAGGACCTGGGTGAGGACATAGGACTCCAGTTGGGAGATGACGGCGCGCGCCCCCACCCCGCGGGCGTTCATCGTCCCGTACTGCGTCCGAAGGTGGTTGACAGCCGACAGGAGGCTCCGGCCGCGCTCGTCGGTCATGTCGAAGGTCAGGTCGAAGACCAGGGGTGCGCCCGGGCTGCCGAGGAGCAGGGCCAGCTGCTCCTGGAGGGCACGGGCCGGGAGCCTGAGGGCGTACTGAACCGCGTCCCGGCTCCAGCGAACCCGGTAGGGGTCCGCGGGGTTGAAGACGGCGCCCACCTGCCGCCCTGTGGTGACGGCCTGCCGCCCCGCCTGGGTGACGCGGGTGTGTCCTGACAGGGTCAGGTTGAGGTGGTAGAACGACCCCATTTCCGGGCAGAGCAACTCGGCGTCGGCACCGTAGGTGACGTGCCCGAACGTCAGCCGAGGGGTCGCGAAGTACGCCATCTTGAAGTCCATGGCGGACCCGTCTCGGGGCACCAGTCGGTGAGGGATGTAGACGGTGCAGATGTGCTCATGAGCGCCGTCGACGTCATGCGCCTCGAGAACGGGCATCCGAAGGCGATCCGCGGCGACGGCCATGGCCTGGACTCCTCCCTCGTGTGATGACGGGCGTCACGCGACAACACTTCATGGTCGATCGTCTCCTTCCCGCTGTCCATGGTTCGCCATCGCCCGTTCGTTTTGTGGATAGCGAGCACGACGGAGCGTGCGTCAGACTGACGCGCCCGGGAAGGACCCTGCCTTCGGGAGCAGGCTCGGCACCGGGTGGCCCAGCCGCTCGGCCAGGTGGTCTGCGATCGGTGTGAGGGCACTGGCGTCCCAGCCGGTGACGTGCCCGCTGCGGTGCAGCAGGTAAAGGAGGTCCTCGGTCGCGATGTTGCCCGTGGCGTTGGGAGCGAACGGGCACCCACCGATGCCGCCCACGCTCGCGTCCAGAACAGTGACGCCCGCATCCAGGGCCGCTGCGGCGTTGGCGTAACCCGTGTTGCGTGTGTTGTGGAAGTGGAACCGCAGCGCCTCCGGTGCCCAGCGGTCGCTCACCGAACGAACAAGGGCGTGCACCTGGTCCGGCACGCCCACGCCGACGCTGTCGGCCAGGCACAGCTCGTCGGCTCCGGCGTCGGCCGCAGCATCGGCGATCCCCACGACGAGGGCAGGCTCGATCTCGCCTTGCAGCATGCAGCCGAAGGCTGTCGCGATCGTGACGGTGGCGAAGATCCCGGCGGCCCGAGCGCCTGCGACGACGTCCTGGGCGACGGCGACAGCTTGCTCGGTGCCGACGTTCTGGTTGCGACGACTCAGTGCGTCGCTCGCGCAGACCACCACGTTGACCTCGTCGACCCCGCAGTCGAGCGCGCGCTCGAGGCCTCGCCGATTGAGGACGAGGCCGCTGTAGGAGACCGAAGCAGAACGGGCCGAAGCAGAACGGTGCAGCGCCGCCATCACCTCTTCGGCTCCAGCCATGGCAGGGACGAGGCCAGGATGGGCGAACGCCACTGCCTCGATGCGGGTCGCACCGGCATCGACCAGCCGAGTGATCAGCTCGACTCGCTCCGCGACCGACAGGTGAACCTGCTCGTTCTGCAAGCCGTCGCGCGGCCCGACCTCGATGACCCGTACGTCCATCAATCCTCCTCATCCGCTGCACCTGGCGATCCGCCGCGTGCTCGGGGAGCCAATGAACACGCCGAGCCGAGGATCGGTCGAGGTTGGAACGCCGCCTCGGGCTGATCGTTCGCGATCAGGACAGCGACATGCGCTGCGCGGATAGCCGCTCGTGAGCGGCGTCACAACAGTGTGCGTCACACCGGGCGACGACGAACGGTGCCCTGCCCGCACTCACCCCATCTCCGAGAGGACCGTCCATGTCGCTGCAGCGACCCACGATCACCCGCAAGACGATCCGCACGCGCGCACTGCTCGCCCTTTGCCTGAGCGGAAGCATGGCGTTGGCTGCCTGTGGCTCCGGCGGCAAGGATTCCGCGACGGCCACCGAGGGCCAGAACGCCACCGCCCACTCGCGTCCGAAGACGCTCTATCTGATCAACCCTTCGGACGCCAATGCCTGGGCCAAGGCCTTCGCCGAGTCCTACACCAAGGTGCTCGAAGACGGCGGCGTCAAAGTGACCCGTCTGCAGAACAACTTCGATCCTGTTGCGGAGTCTCAGCAGTTCACGCAGGCGATCTCGCAGAAGCCCGGTGCCATCGCCGTGTTCGCCGCGGACTCCAAGGCATCGATCCCGGCCATCAAGCGGGCGGAGGCCGCCGGCATCCCCGTCTTCAACCTGACCAACAACATCGATGCCGAGGCCAAGTCGGCGCTCGTGTCGAACATCGTCAGCAACACTGAACAACTCGGCACGCTCGCTGGTGAGCTGCTTCAGCAGGGACTCAAGGACGCCGGCTACAAGAAGGCCAACATCCTCGCCCTCACCGGAGTGGCGAGCTCCAACGTCGTCATCGACGCGATGGCGGCGCTTCGCAAGCAGCTTGCCAGCACACCGGAGTACAAGATCGTGTCCGTCCAGGACACGCAGTGGGATCAGACCAACGCTCAGCAGCTCGCTTCGCAGGTGTTCGCTCAATGGGCGCCCAAGGGCGGCATCCAGGCGGTCTACGGCTCCAACGGCGCCAATGTGGCCGGCGCGATCGAGGCTGGTCAGAAGATCGGCCTGACGTTCGACGGCAAGGGGGGCATCGTCGCGGTCAGCGGCGCTTGCTTCCCGGTCGACTACGGCAACATCGACGGCGGGCTGGAATATGGCGCGGTCTCCGAGAGTCCACTCGATGAGGGCAAGGCCAGCGGTCAGATCAGCCTCGACTGGTTCAACGGCAAAGCTGTCCCGGCCAACGTCGCGCTCGACGAGTACACGATCACCAAGGCGAACCTGGCCGAGAAGGGCGACACATGCCGCTTCTAGGTCGCGCTCGCACGCGTGAGGCGGATCGAGCCCCGAGAGAGACGGAGCACGAGCTGGCCTCGACGTCGACCAGCACTGCCGCGTTGGTCGCCCTGAGCGGAATCGTGAAGTCCTACGGGGGCTTCCGCGCCCTGGATGACGTCAGCATCACGCTGGCGGCCGGAGAGATTCACGCCCTGTGCGGTCACAACGGCGCCGGGAAGAGCTCCATCGTTCGCGTCTTGTCGGGGCTGACGATTCCCGACGAGGGCACGCTCGAAGTCGACGGGGTTCCGGTCGCCATCCGAAGTCCCAGCGACAGTCAGCACCTGGGGATCGCCGTCGTCGAACAGGAACTGGCACAGGTCGGCGACCTCACCGTGGCCGACAACATCTTCCTCGGGCACGCTGATACGCCTCTGCGATACCGACGCCAGCATGAGCAGGCGCGCGAGCACCTGGACCGTGTCGGACTCACCGAGATCGACCCGGCGCAGCGGCTGCACGAGCTCCGGCTCGGGGAGCGACAGCTCGTCGAGATCGCCAGGATGCTCGCCAGGAAGGCTCGAGTGCTCGTCCTCGATGAACCCACCGCCACGCTGGGTGCCGCAGACATCGAGCGCGTCTTCTGTGTCCTGAACGACTTGGTCTCCCAAGGCTGCGGCGTCCTCTTCGTCACGCACCGACTCGGCGAGGTCTTCACCTACTGCGATCGCGTCACCGTTCTTCGGGATGGCCGTCGCATCGCAAGCCGACCGTTGGCAGAGATGACTCGCAACGAGCTTGTCGAGCTGATGGTGGACAGCAAGCCCGGTCGGCGCGCCGTCCCTGGGGCCAACGTCGTCCCGGGCGACCCGGTCTTGACGATCGAGGGAGTGACCGTCCCCGGCACCGTCGTCGACGCGTCGCTCACGGCGCATCGTGGACAGGTGGTCGCCCTTGCCGGGCAGGTCGGCTCGGGGGCCACCGAGCTCCTCCGTGCCGTCGCCGGCCTCGAGCCCACCGCAACCGGCGTCGTAGACCTCGGCGGACGCAGCGTCGCCTTGGGCAGTCGTCGCCGCGCGGCCAAGCATGCGATCGCCTATGTCACCGACGACCGCAAAGCGGATGGCTTGTTCTTCGACCGTGACGGCGTAGAGAACGTGGCGGCCGGCTATCTCGCCTGCCAGCCGACCCTCGCAACGACCCGTCGCGCCCGTCTCGTCGCGATGGCCGCCAAGCTGGGCGCACGAGCGCACTTCGACACCAACCGCCTCGAAGCCACCCCCGAGCAGCTCAGCGGCGGGAACCAGCAGAAGTTGCTCATCGCACGAGCGCTCTCAGGTGGCGCCGGCAACGGCGCCGTGCTGCTGAACGAGCCCACTCGCGGCGTCGACATCCACGCGCGCGGCGACATCCACGCGATGATGCGCGACGTCAGCGCCGCAGGAACGGCTGTCGTGTTCGCCTCGACCGATCTGGAGGAGGTGTTCGAGGTCGCCGACGTCATCTACACGATGTTCGCGGGCAGCATCGTCGCGAGGTATGAGCGGCAGGAAGCCGCAGCGACCCAGGTCCTCGCTGACATGACAGACCGCGATGCTGCCGCAGGCGGGCTCTTGCTCGACGAGATCGAGGAGGAGCTCGTCCGAGCCGCGGAGCAAGCGCCGACTCCTGTTGGGGCCGAGATCTCCTCTGCCTTGACGGATCCTGCGCGAGACTCCAGACGCGTCGATGAGCCGGAACCGCAAGAACCTGTTGCGGTCACCCACCGCACGTTGCTTCGACCCGTCATCGCAGTCCTGGCTGTCGTGGCTCTTGCCACTGCCGCGCTCACCACGCCCGGCTTCTTCTCAGTGACCAACGCGCAAGTCATCTTGACCAGTGCCACGATCACGGGACTTCTCGCGGTCGGCATCACGCCGATCATGATCTGCGGGCGTAGCTTCTCCTTGGCGATGGGTGTCGGGCTCATCATCTGCGCGATGGTGTTCCTCGAGGCTCTCCGCTGGAACATCCCCGTCGCGGTTGGTGCCGCAGTCCTGGTCGGACTGATCATGGGAGTCGCCCAGGGCTTCCTCATCGGCACGCTGGGCATCGAACCCATCATCGGCACGATCGCCTTCGGCTCCATCGCCACCGGAGTCGCCTTGTGGGCCACGGGCGGCAACACCGTTCTTCCAGCGACGACCTCCCGCACGTACAACGACCTGGCCAACACCGTGATTCTCGGCATCCCGCTCGAGACGCTGGTGCTCCTGGCAGTGGCAGCCGCCGTGTATGCGCTCATGCAGTGGACCGTGTGGGGACGCCAGTCCTATCTCGTGGGCGCCAACGACGCTGCTGCCCGCACGACCGGAATCTCGCGACCCCGCGTCGTCCTCATCGCGTTCACCATCGCCGGTGTCTGCGCCGGTGTCGCCGGTGTGCTCGTCGGAGCGCACAACTCAGCCGCCACCCTGGCCTTCACGATCACCTACGACTTCGATGCGCTCACTGCCGTGCTCGCCGGCGGCGTCCTCATCACCGGAGGGAGTGGGTCCGTCGGCCGCGCCCTGATCGGTGCGCTCGGGCTCGCCGTGCTCTCCGACCTCCTCCTGCTCCACGGGGCCGGTCTGGCCGAGCAGACCTTCGTCAAGGGACTGATCGTTCTCCTCGCAGTCTCCGTCACCGCCCGCGTACGCCGCAGGCAGAAGGGAGCATGAGGATGACCACGACACGAGCCGAACCAACGTCGGCCCCACCCTCCTCCTCATCCTGGCGTCTCGCCCGTCAATGGAACACCTCCTACCCGGTCTTCCTGGTCGTGGCTGCCAGCATGCTGACCCTGATGGCCGTCGGTGGACACCCGCCCACTGCTGCTCTGGGGTTCGCCGTCCTGCAGTACACCGCATCCATCGGGCCGGTAGCACTGGCGTTCGGGCTGGTGATGCTGGCAGGCCAGTTCGACCTGTCCGTCTCATCGGTCTTCGTGGTCGCGGGCATCATCGCCGTGAAGACAGGGAACTCGTCGTGGGTCCTCGGGCTCATGTGCGCGATCGCGTTCGCTGTCATCGTCGGCATCGTCCAGGGTCTTCTCGTCGGCCGCCTCGGAGCCCCGAGCCTGCCTGTCACTCTCGGTGGCCTCATCACCTTGGGTGGGCTGGCCTACGTCATGACCGGCAGCCAGTCGATCGCCTACGACGACTACGAGATCGGCATCAGGCTCCAAGAGCCGATCGCCACCTTCTTCTCGATCCAGAGCCTGGTTGCCCTGGCCTGTTTCGCGGTGGCACATGTCGTGCTGCGCTATGCCCGCCCGGGGCGCGACACCTACGCCGTTGGCGGCAATGCCTCTGCCGCCCGAAGTGCGGGCATCAAGGTTGCCCTCATCACGACGACAGTGTTCGCGGTCTCGGCTGCGCTCGCTGCGCTGTCCGGAGCCCTCGTTGCCTTCACGCTCGCCTCCGCCTCGCCGGTCAACGCCTCCGACCCGCTCATCCCGGCTGCCATCGGCGCGGTCGTCGGCGGCGTAGGTGTCCGGGGAGGAACAGGATCTCCACTCGGCGTGCTCGCCGGCGTCCTCACGTTGGGCATCATCCAAGCCGCCTTCAATGTCCTTGCGGCGCCTGAGTACGTCACCAAGCTCGTGTACGGCGCCCTTCTGATCGGAGCGCTGATCGCCGCGACCGACGGGCAGTCCGCGTGGCGTGCGTTCGTCGCGCGGAGATCTTCCTGGGCTCCAACCGTTCGGGATCAGGACAGTCGTGTGCGCCGCCCGGATAGCCCGTCGTGAGCGTCGTCACAACACTGAAACCACGCCGAGCCCAAGACCCAGGAGCGAGCATGACCCAGACCGCAGAGAACCCGCTCACGCAGCCCGGTCACGACCCGTCGCTGCCAGCAGACTTCCGTAGTCTGCTGGGCGCCTTCGCCACCGGCCTGACCATCGTGACCGCTCAGACGCCGGAAGGCCCGGTCGGCTTCACCTGCCAGTCCTTCTCCTCTCTATCCCTCGAACCGCCCCTGGTGACGATCTGCCCCTCGCGGACCTCGTCGACCTGGCCGAGGATCGCCCCCTACGGACGGTTCTGCGTCAACGTCCTCAGCACCTCCCAGGAGCAGCTGAGCAAGCGGTTCGCCACCTCCGGCATCGACAAGTACGCCGATCAGGTCTGGTCCCCATCACCGAGCGGGGACCCGATCCTCGAGGACTCCCTGGCCTGGCTGGACTGTCGCATCGAGCAGGTCCACGACGGCGGCGACCATCACATCGTGGTCGGCCGCGTCCGGGCCATGGGGTCTGGGGCTCAGGAACAGCCACTGCTGTTCCACCGTGGGCGATACGCCCGACTCTCGGGAAACCACCACCACTGAAAGGAAGCATCGTGGCTCGATTGCAGGGAAAGACGGCGCTCATCACCGGCGCCACCGGAGGCCAGGGCAGGGTTGCTTGCCAGACCTTCGCCGAGGAGGGCGCGGCAGTTCTCGCCACTGACCTCGATGCCTCTGCCGGGGCGGAGCTCGAACGGACACTGCGCGACAAGGGTCTCGACGTCACGTTCGTCGCGGCGAATCTGTCGACCACCCCCGGCGTCCAGCAGCTCGCGGAGGCGACGGGGGAGTGCTTCGACGGCCTGGACATCCTCTACGCCAACCACGGCATCATCCTCGGCAGCCCGCTCCTGGACACCTCTGAAGAGGAGTGGGACCGCATCCAGGACGTCAACCTCAAGAGCGTCTTCCTGCTCACCAAGCACCTCGCGCCACAGATGGCCGGACGGGGAGCGTCGATCATCAACGTCTCCTCGATCGGTGCGCTGACCGTGTTCCCCAACCTGTCGGCGTACGGCGCAGCCAAGGCTGGCCTGGCCATGTTCTCCAAGTGCGCGGCTGTCGACCTCGCGCCCTTGGGCATCCGTGTGAACGCGATCTGTCCCGGTGTCATCGACACTCCGATGCCACGCAGCTTCATCGCGACGCTTCCCGACAAGCCCGAAGCCGAGGTCGTCATGCAGGCGTTCGCCGACGGCGCCGTCGTGGGGCGCCTGGGCCGGCCCGAAGAGGTGGTCTCTCTCGCGCTGTACCTCGCCAGCGACGAGTCCACCTTCATGACCGGATCCGTCCTGACCGTCGACGGCGGCTGGTCCCTCACCTGAGCAAGGAGCTCCCCCATGACGACAACCACCACGCACTACTCGCTCGCAGCTGAGACAGTCAGCGCGCTCATCACAGCCGCCGCCCAGGCCGCTGTCGACCACGGCAAGCCGATGACCATCGCGGTCGTCGACGACGCCGGGTCGCTCCAAGGCTTCCTTCGCATGGATGGCGCACCACTGCTCAGCGTCCAGCTGGCTCAGGACAAGGCCCACACCGCTGCCGCGTTCGGGATCCCGACCGACCAGTGGCACGAGTTCATCAAGAACGACCCACCGCTCGCGGTCGGCATCCCGCACGTCCCGCGCCTGGTGATCTTCGGCGGCGGCTACCCCGTGTATGTGGATGGGCACCTGGTGGGTGCGCTCGGCATCAGCGGCGGCCACTACAGCGACGACATGGCGGTGGCGGAAGCCGCCCTCAAGTCCACCGGCCTGCAGTCCGCCTGACCCCCTTCCGACCTTCCCTCCGACCGGACACAAGGAACCGACATGACCCAGACCATCGACCGCGACGAAGCAGTGGCGGACTACCGCGCGGCCCACGTCCCGCTCTACAACAAGCAGAAGCTCAAGCTCGGGCTCTTCGGCACGAACGTCAGCAACGGCCTGACGATGACCCACGCCGAGACGAGCTTCCGGCCCACCTGGGAGCAGAACGTCTCGATCGCCCGTGCCGCGGACGATCTCGGCTTCGAGATGATGGTGCCCGTCGCTCGCTGGCGAGGCTTCGGCGGCGCGACCGACTTCAACGGCGAGTGCTTCGAGACCTACACCTGGGCAGCTGGCCTCGCTGAGGCCACCGAGAACATCATGGTCTTCGCGACCACGCACCTTCCCACGGTCCACCCCATCGTCGCGGCGAAGATGGCGACGACCGTGGACCACATCGCGGCTGGTCGATTCGGTCTCAACGCGGTGATGGGCTGGTTCTCCCCGGAGATGGAGATGTTCGGCGGCGACCAGCGTCTGCACGACGACCGGTATGCCTTCGGGGACGAGTGGATGACCGTGGTCAAGCGGCTGTGGGCCGACGACGGCGCCTTCGACTTCACCGGGACGTACGTCACCGTGCGGGGTGCTCAGGCGCAGCCGAAGCCCATCCAGAAGCCCGGTCCCGTGCTCGTCAATGCGGGGAACTCGCCGGCGGGGATCGCGTTCTCCGCCAAGCACGTCGACTTCAACTTCGCCACCGTCGACACCTTGGAGAACGCCGCGGCCTATGCGACCAAGGTCCGCGACGTGGCCCGCAGCGACTACCAGCGCGAGATCGGCCTGATGACCTATGCCTTCATCATCTGCCGTGACACCGAGGCTGAGGCCGAGCAGGTCCGCCAGGCCATCCTCGACGCCGGTGACTGGGAAGGCGCCAACAACCTGATGTCGGTGCTCGGGTTGCAGAGCGAGTCGTATGCCACCCAGCTGCGGCAGTTCCAGGAGCGCTTCGTCCTCGGGTACGGCGGCTACCCGATCATCGGCACCCCGGAGCAGGTCGTCGAACAGCTGGGCGGCCTTTCCGCTGCGGGCATGGACGGCGTGATCATGGGCTTCCTGGACTACCAGCGCGAGCTCGCCGACTTCGGCACGAAGGTCATGCCTCTTCTCGTGGAGGCCGGACTGAGGTCCTGAGTCCGCCGGGCGGCTCCCGCGAACGCGTCGACGCCATCGGGAGCCGCCCCCCAACCCCTTTCCTGCGCGAGCATCTCTCTAGGAGCACCCATGACCACCACCCCTCCCGCTGCGCTCGACGGCATCCGGGTCGTCGAGATGGGCCAGCTGCTGGCCGGCCCGTTCTGCGGCCAGCTCCTCGGCGACTTCGGCGCCGAGGTGATCAAGATCGAGCCCCCGAAGGTGGGGGATCCTCTGCGCCAATGGGGCCGGGGCAAGGCCGACGGACGATCGCTGTGGTGGCCCATCGTGGCGCGCAACAAGTTGTCGGTGACGCTCGACCTCCGCACCGAGACCGGGCAGGACATCGCGCGGCGCCTCATCGCCACCGCCGACGTCCTGCTGGAGAACTTCAGGCCCGGGACCCTCGAGCGGTGGGGCCTGGACCCGGAGACGCTCTGGTCCCTCAACCCGGGACTGGTCATCGTCCGCGTGACGGGCTTCGGCCAGACCGGCCCGTACTCGTCCCAGGCCGGATACGGGTCCATCGGTGAGGCCATGGGCGGGCTCCGCTACATCACGGGCGACCCCGACCGGCCTCCGTCTCGCACCGGGCTGAGCATCGGCGATTCCCTGGCGGGGACGTATGCCGCGCTGGGAGCGCTCGCTGCGCTCAGGGCGAGGGAGCACACGGGGCGCGGGCAGATCGTCGACTCCGCGATCTACGAGGCGGTGCTCGCCATGACGGAGTCGCTCGTCACCGAGTGGGACGTGGTCAAGTATCAGCGCGAACGCACCGGCGCCGTGCTGCCCAACGTCGCCCCGAGCAACGTCTACCCAACCGCCGACGGAGCCGAGATCCTCATCGCGGCCAACCAGGACACCGTCTTCCGACGGCTGGCTGCCCTCATGGGACAACCCGAGCTCGCAGACGATCCCCGGTATCGCGACCACAACAGCCGTGGACGCAACCAGGAGGAGCTCGACGACCTCGTGGCGGCGTGGACCGCGACGCATGGCGCGGCGCAGCTGCTGGCCGTCCTCAACGCCGAAGGTGTCCCGGCAGGGCGCATCTACAAGGCCGAGGACATGTTCGACGATCCGCACTTCCGCGCCCGCGAGGCCATCGTCCGGGTGCCCCACGATGAGCTGGGTGACCTCGCCATGCAGAACGTCGCCCCCAAGCTGTCCGACACGCCCGGGCGGATCCGATGGGCGGGGACTGAGCTCGGGAGCCACACCGAGGCCGTGCTCAAAGAGCTCGGGATCGACGACGCCGAGCTCGCCGACGCGCGTGCTCGTGGCGTGATCTGACGAGTTGAGATGAACCAAGAGTGAAGGAGAGGACCATGTGCGAACACATCCCTGCCTGCCCGGCAGCAGACGAGCCCTGCTGCTGTCAGGCCCACATCGTCGCGGATCGCTATGAGCAGGGTTGGTGCAGGCTCTGCAATGGGGTGATCGTGTTCGACGACGGGGTCTTTCTGAGTCCTGCGGGCGTCATGGCCCAGATCCCTCGAGTCGCGTGAGACTCCCTCGCAGTGGTCCGGCCGTGAGGTGAGCAGCGGACCCGCCCGACGTCGCCCGAAATCCGGTGATGCGCTCGGCACCGTCCAGCGGGAGGATGGGCCGTGGACCGCGCGGTCGCTCGGCACCCCGGCGGCCTGACCTGAGAGGAGCGCTCGATGGATGTGAACACGGTCTACCACCGGACGGTCGAGTTCTTCGCCGACCGGGTCAACGCGGTGAAGGCGGACCAATGGGGGGACCCGACGCCGTGCACCGACTGGACGGTGCGCGACCTGACCAACCATGTGACCTACGAGGACCTCTGGACCGTTCCGCTCATGGAGGGCGCCACCCTCGAGGAGGTCGGTGACCGCTTCGACGGGGACGTGCTCGGCGCGGATCCGATCGGGTCCGCGCTCGCCGCCGCCCGGGCGGCGATCGCATCGGTCGCGAAGGAGCTGCCCCGTGGCGACACGGTGCACCTCTCGTTCGGCGACGTCCCGAGCCCGGAGTATGCAATGCAGCTGGCAGCCGATCACCTGATCCATGGCTGGGACCTGGCGGTGGCGACTGATGGCGACACCCGCATGGACCCTCACCTCGTCCGGGCAGTCGCGGACTGGTTCGACGACCGGGAGGAGCTCTATCGGGGCGGGGGTGCCATCACGGCACGCCGGTCGCTCAGCGGCGAGGCGCAGCACGACCTCTTGGCTCGGTTCGGCCGCGACGGAGCATGGGGACGCCACCACCGTGCGCTGGTCAGGTTCAACGCCGCCTTCGGATCGGGCGACCTCGACGCCGCGCTCGCGCTGGTGACCGACGACATCGTGTTCGAGAGCACCTCGCCGGCGCCCGACGGCGAACGCCACGAGGGCCGTGAGGCGGTCCGGGCCGCTTGGGCACCGGTGATGGAGACCCCCGAGATGAGCTTCACCGAAGAGGAGTCCTTCGTGTCGGCCGACCGTGCCGTGGTCCACTGGCGCTATGCCTGGGGCGGGACGGAGCCCGGCCACGTCCGCGGGGTCGACGTGCTGCGGTTCCGCGACGGGCTGATCTGCGAGAAGCTGTCGTACGTCAAGGGCTGAGGGATGAGCGGAGTGCGCACCGCTGATCAGGGATGCAGCCTCCGCTCCCAGTCGGCGGGGACCCGGCCGGCGGGCCCTGGGGTCGGCTGCGAGGCCGGGTGGCACTGCGGGTCGGCCAGCCGGGGGCCCTCGACGTACTGCGCATGCTTGTAGTCCCAGAACCAGTCCTCGTCGGGCTCGAAGCTCCGCACGAACGGATGCCCGGCCTCGAACGCATGGCGACTGGCGTGCTGGCCGGGGGAGGAGTCGCAACAGCCGATGTGCCCGCACTGCGCGCAGCGACGCAGATGCAGCCACCAGCCCGACGACTCCTCGCACTCGAGGCAGCCTGTGCCGCTCGGAACAGCTGTCGGGTCGACTCCCTGCTGAGTGCTCACTGATCCTCCTGTCATCTCTGTTGTCATCTCTGTCCTGCGCGTGGCACCAACACTAGGCTGACGCGGTGGAAGGCGATCCCGCAATCATCCTCGTGTCCGGTGACCACGCCGATGTGCTCCGTGAGGAGTTCCGAAGTCGCTACGAACGCGACTACGACCTCCGGGTCGCCGGCGGCTCCGGTGAGGCGGAGGCCATCGCACGGGCGGTCTGCGAGGGCGGCGGCACGGTCGCCTTGTTCGTCAGCGACTCCCGTCTGCCCGACGTCGACCACATCTTCGAGGCCATCCACCGGTGGCGGCAGGTGATCCCCACCGCACGCAAGGTGATCGCCGCCCACTGGGACCACTTCGTCGAGGACGGCCCGCCGCTGCGGATCGGGCTGGCGAAGGGGAAGTACGACGCCTACCTCCTGATGCCCCGCGGCCGCCGCGACGAGGAGTTCCACCACGCGATCACCGACCTGTTGTCGGACTGGGGATCGACGGTGCCCCAGCCCGAGGTGGTCAGCGCCAAGATCCTCTCGCCGCGCCAGGATGCCCTCACGATGGCGATCCGCGACTTCCTCGACCGGATGGGCATGCAGAACAAGGTGTGGGATCCCGCCGACCCCGCCATCAGTGAGTACGTCGCCATGATCAAGGCCGAGCTCGGCGTGGACGACCTGCGCTACCCCGTCGTCTACGCGGCCAACCGCGTGCCGGTCCAGGCCACCAGCGTCCGCGACGTCGCGGTCTCTCTCTACGGACGTCCGGGTGACTTCCATGTCGACGGCGTCGTCGACCTCGCGATCGTCGGCGGAGGCCCCGCCGGGCTGGCAGCGGCGGTGTACGGCGCCTCCGAGGGTCTCTCCGTCGTCGTGCTCGAGGCCGAGGCGATCGGCGGCCAGGCCGGCACGAGCTCGATGATCCGCAACTACCTCGGCTTCCCCCGAGGCATCTCCGGCATGCGGCTGGCGCAGCGTGCCCGCAACCAGGCGCTTCGCTTCGGCACCGACTTCTTCACCGGCTGGGAGGTCAACGCACTGATCCCAGGACCCGACGGCGAGCCACACCAGATCTGCACCGACGGCGGCGACGTCCGAGCTCGCACCGTGCTGGTCTCCAGCGGCGTGGCCTACCGCAAGCTCGGCGTACCTGCCCTCGAGGACCTCGTCGGTGCCGGCGTCAACTACGGGGCCGCGATGACGGCCGCCCGGGAGATGGAGGGGTACGACGTGGTCGTCGTCGGGGGAGGCAACTCCGCCGGTCAGGCCGCGCTGCACCTGGCGAAGTTCGCCGGCTCGGTCACGATCGTCGTCCGTCGGCCCGGTCTCGAGGAGACGATGTCGCAGTATCTGATCGACGAGATCAGCTACAACGAGCGGATCCGGGTCCTGCCGTGCACGCGTGTGGTCGACGGCGGCGGGGACGGCCAGCTGGAGTGGGTCTGCCTGGAGGACGTCAACACCGAGGAGCGCACCACGACGGAGGCGCGCGGCCTGTTCCTCCTGCTCGGCGCGGAGCCTCGGTGCGACTGGCTGCCGCCGGAGCTGGCCCGGGACAGGTTCGGGTTCATCCTCACCGGCCGCGACGTGCCGCGCGAGCTGTGGGTCGAGGGGCTGCCCCCGGCCAACCTGGCGACGACGGTGCCGGGGATCTTCGCTGCCGGCGACATCCGGTCGGGGTCGATGAAGAGGGTCGCCGCCGCCAGCGGGGAGGGCGCGTCCGTCGTACCCCTGGTGCATGCCTTCCTCGCCCCCGTGCCCGAGAGCGAGGTCGGCACGGCACCGGTCTCCTGATGGGTCGTGTCCGCCCGCCGTGAGAGCGGGCGGACACGACCCCAGGCGCTGCGTCCTCAGCCGAGGGTGGCGCCGCCGTCGACGTAGAGCGTCTGGCCTGTGATGTAGGAGGCCTCGTCGCTGGCCAGGAAGGTGGCGGCGGCGGCGATGTCGTCGGGGTGGCCGACGCGCTTGACGGGGTTGGCCTCGGCGGAGAGGCGGCGGAACTCGTCGACGTCGAGCTTGAGTCGGGCGGCGGTGGCGTCGGTCATCTCGGTGGCGATGAAGCCGGGGGCGATGGCGTTGACGTTGATGCCGTAGGGGCCCAGCTCGATGGCCAGGGTGCGGGTGAAGCCCTGGATGCCCATCTTGGCGGCGGCGTAGTTGGCCTGGCCGCGGTTGCCCAGGGCAGAGGTGGAGGAGACGTTGACGATCTTGCCGTACTTCTGCGCCACGAAGACGGCCTGCGCGGCCTTGCTCATCAGGAAGGCGCCCTTGAGGTGGACGTTCATGACGAGGTCCCAGTCGTCCTCGGTCATCTTGAACAGCAGGTTGTCGCGGGTGATGCCGGCGTTGTTCATCAGGATGTGCAGCCCGCCGAGCTCGTCTGTGACCCGTGCGATGGCGGCGTCGACGTCGGCCGGTTTGCCGACGTTGGCGCCGATCCCGACATGGGTGGCCTGCCCGGGCAGGTTCTTGGCCGCGTCCGCGGCGGCGCTCTCGTCGAGATCGATCACCGCGACCGACGCGCCCTCCTGGGCGAACCGGGTCGCCACCCCGAACCCGATGCCCCGTGCTGCGCCGGTGATCACGGCCACGCGTCCGTCGAAACGCCCCATCATGTGCTCCTTCTCAAGTCTTTCTCGTGCTTGCTCAATCGTGCTTGCTCAATCGTGCGTGCGGTGCCGGCGTGTGGTGCCGGCGTGCTGTGCCGGCGTGCTGTGCCGGCGTGCTGTGCCGGCGTGTGGTGCCGGCGTGCTGTGCCGGCGTGCTGTGCCAGCGTGCTGTGCCGCTCGGCACGCCGCCGTGGAACTGGGTGCCTTGCCTCTCAGAGGCGTTCGAGGATGAGGGCCATGCCCTGGCCGCCGCCGACGCACATGGTGATCAGGCCGGTGGTCTTGTCGTGCCAGTCCAGGCTGTTGAGCATGGTGTTCTGCAGCCGGGCGCCGGTCATGCCGAAGGGGTGGCCGATGGCGATGGCGCCGCCGTTGACGTTGAGCCGGTCGAGGTCGATGCCGAGGTCCTGGTAGGAGGGGACGACCTGGGCGGCGAAGGCCTCGTTGATCTCGACGAGGTCGATGTCGTTGATGCTCATCTTCGCGTTTGCCAGGGCCTTCTTGGTGGCCTCGACCGGGCCGAGGCCCATGATCTCCGGCGACAGGCCCGACACGCCGGTGGCCACGATGCGGGCCAGCGGGGTGACGCCGAGCTCGGCGGCCTTGGTGTCGGACATGATCACCACGGCGGCGGCGCCGTCGTTGAGGGGGCAGCAGTTGCCGGCGGTGACGACGCCATCGGGCCGGAAGACCGGCTGGAGGGCGCTGATGGCGTCGTAGGTGACCCCGGCGCGGGGGCCGTCGTCGGCGGTCACGACGGTGCCGTCGGGGGTGGTGACCGGGGTGATCTCGCGGGCCCAGAACCCGTCGGCGATGGCCTTCTCAGCCAGGTTCTGCGACCGGACCCCGAACTCGTCCAGCTCCTGGCGAGACAGGCCGCGCAGGCTGGCGACGTTCTCGGCGGTCTGGCCCATCGCGATGTAGACGTCGGGCAGCAGACCGTCGGTGCGCGGGTCATGCCACGGGCCGGTCGCGGTGCTGCCGGCCTCGGCGGTCTTCGCGGTGCGGGTCTGGGCGTCGTCGAAGAGGTGGTTGACGGTGTCGGGGATGTGGTCGGAGGTGCCCTTGCTGAACCGGGAGACCGTCTCCACGCCAGCCGAGACGAAGATGTCGCCCTCGCCGGCCTTGATCGCGTGGAACGCCATCCGGGTGGTCTGCACCGAGGAGGAGCAGTATCGGGTGATGGTCGCGCCGGGCACCGAGTCCCACCCGTTGAGCACCGAGACGACGCGGGCCATGTTGTTGCCCGACTCACCCCCAGGCAGGCCACAGCCCAGCAGCAGGTCGTCGATCGTGCTCGGGTCGAGGCCGGGGACCTTCTCCACCGCCGTCTTGACGATGAACGCGGCCAGGTCGTCGGGACGGAAGTCCTTCAACGAGCCCTTGTTGGCGCGACCGATCGGCGTGCGAGCGGCTGAGACGATGACGGCTTCAGGCATGGACGGGACTCCCTGACAATGGGTAACGTGAGCGAACGCTTAGGTATGCGTACGCTTAGATTCGCACGAGAGGGGAGCACGTGTCCAGAGTGACCACGAACACGACGCCGGCACAACGCCGCATCCTCGATGCTGCGGTCGACGCGTTCGCCGAGCACGGGTTCGGTGGCACCGCCACACGCGACATCGCCACGCGCGCGGGTCGCAGCCCTGCGGCGGTCTACATCCACTATGAGACGAAGGAAGAGCTCCTCTTCGCGATCAGCCTGGGGGGCCATCAGGCTGCGCTCGCATGCCTACGCGGAGCGTTGGAGTCGAGCGACGACCCCGTGTGCCGGATCGCCGAGGCGATCCGAAGCTTCAGCCTGTGGCACATGGAGAACGCGAAGCTGGGACGGATCGTGCAGTACGAGCTGCATGCCCTCTCGCCGGCTCACCGTGCCCAGATCGACGAGCTGCGCCGGCAGATCAACGGCCTGCTGGTCGGCGCCCTCCGGGCCGGTGTCTCGACGGGCGACTTCGAGATCGACGACCTCGAGTCCGCTGCCAGGGCTCTGCTCTCGATGTGCATCGACTTCGTCCGATGGTTCGATCCCGCCATTGCCAAGGATCGGCACCTGACGGCTCGCCGCTATGCCGATCTGGCCCGTCACATGCTCCGCAGCCGCGCTCGCTGACCGCTGTCGTACGTCGGCCCGGCGAGCGCAGGGGCGGCGTCCTGGGTGAAGCCGTGGCCGACCTACCCGTTGAGCTGCTTCTTCAGGGCCGAGGCGGGCTTGAAGCCGGCGCTGGTCGACGCCGCGATGTCCATGGTCTCGCCGGTCTGGGGGTTGCGGCCGGTGCGAGCGGCGCGTTCCCGGATCTCGAAGGTCCCGAAGCCGGCGAGGGCGACTGACTCACCCTTCGCCAGCGCGTCCGAGATCCCCCTCAGCGCGGCCTCGAGCGCCCGGCCGGCCGCTGCCTTGTCCGTGCTGGTCTCCTGGGCGATGTGCTCGACGAGCTCGCTCTTGTTCATGGTTCCTCCGTGTTCGACCAAGTGTCTGCCACTCTTGCCTTGCTGCTCAGTGCGTGCCCGCGCCGAGCTCATGCCATGCATCATCATGGCCCCACATGCCGTCGTACGGCCGCAGGCTAGGCCCTCGTGGCGCGCCGCTGGTCGCGCCGGACGCGGCTGCGGAGCTGCCAGATGCGCAGCGTCCCGGCGACGGCGGCGACGAAGAGCCCTGCGACGGTGGCGATGAGCAGGGCCACTGCGAGCGGTGCGTGACCGTTCCAGCCGAGGAACGACACCGTCACCGTGCGGGTGTTCTGCGCGATGAAGATGATCAGCAGGATCAGCACGATGGCGAGCGCCACGAGGCCGGTCCACGCTCGCCCAGCTGTCGACGAGCGGAGGGGGTCGCGGCCGGTCGGCGCCGGTGCCGCGCTGTCACGGGTCGAGATATCGGGGTCGACGCCTGCGGCGCCTGCCGGGGTCGCGCCTGCCGGGGTCGCGCCTGCCGGGGTCGCGCCTGCCGGGGTCGCGCCTGCCGGGGTCGCGCCTGCCGGGTCGGGAGAGTGGTGTTGCTCAGTCATGCCGACTGGTACCCGGCTTCCGCGCCCGATCCCCGTGCATACTTCGCGGTCCGGCTGGTTACCTCACCGGCGTGAGCGGCGGCCGCGCCGCCGGTCACGTGACCCCAACGTCAAGGAGCGGCGTGACGGTTCTGCCTCGTCTTCAGGAGTGCGTCATGACGACACCCACTCAGGACCAGCCTCTCGTCCATCAGTTCATCCGTCGCTACGGACGTCGTCCGACCGAGGAGGAGCTGGCGCGCTTCGAAGCGAGGCGGGCAGAGGGCACCGCCGTGGTGACCCTCGGTCTCCGGCGCCAGCTGGCGCGGCTGATCACGAAAGCCTGAGTTTCCGCATGCGCTAAGCGCTCGACCCGGCCGCCGCGTGCTCGTGGCTGCGCCTCGTGGCGGTGCGCGGGCGGATGTGTCTGACGTGGCCGGCCTGCGCGCGGGAGCCCAGGGGCGCGCGGGCGTCTGCGTGGTCGGTTCGTGCTGTCGTCATCGGCCGGTCGGCCGCGCGGTCCGGCGCT
>NZ_BAAIGC010000039.1:0-41972 GCF_054653495.1 Nocardioides sp. AN3 | reverse complement strand
GGAGCGCGGCGTGAACGTCCGGTTCGGCATCCACCCCGTCGCCGGCCGGCTGCCCGGGCACATGAACGTGCTGCTGGCCGAGGCCAAGGTGCCCTACGACATCGTCTTGGAGATGGACGAGATCAACGACGACCTCGCCGAGACCGACGTCGTGCTGGTCATCGGGGCCAACGACACCGTCAACCCCGCCGCCGCCGAGGACCCCGCCAGCCCCATCGCCGGCATGCCGGTGCTGCGGGTCTGGGAGGCCCACCACGTGATCGTGTTCAAGCGGTCCATGGCCGCCGGGTACGCCGGTGTCCAGAACCCGCTGTTCTTCCGCGAGAACACGCAGATGCTCTTCGGCGACGCCAAGGACCGCGTCGACGACATCCTCCAGGCCCTCACACGAGTGCCGGCCTGACCCCAAGGGGGCCAGGCCGGCAGGTCGGTCGGATGAGTCAGTGGGTCAGCAGCCCCAGTAGGAACGCTGGACGCGGACCTTCTTGCCGTTCTTCAGCGTGAGCACGACGGAGAGGTTCCTGGCTGTGCTCGGGATGTGCCGGACCAGGACCCTCTTGTTCGTGAAGCTGCGGACCCGCTTCAGGTTCGTGTTGCCGGCCTTGATGACGGCCGACTTCGCCTTCCGCTTCGTCAGCCTGTTGAACTTGACCACCGCGGAGTGGGAGGAGCATGACACCGCTGACGGCAGGCTCGCATAGCGCGCGCCGTTGCCGACAGCTGCACCCGACGCTGCCCCCTTGACCGGCTCCGGCTGCACGACCGTGAGCGTCCAGGCACCACCGCTGGGAGAGAACAGCGCGATCTTGACGGTGATCTTGTCACCGGCGGCGAAGGCGACCTTGTCGACGTCGATCGTGTTGGCGGCCTCCTCCTGGGTGTTGTCCGGGATGTAGTCGGCGCCGACGCATGTTCCGTTGCGGTAGACGTAGAGCACGCCGCCGTCCGTGCCGATCACGGGGCTGGTCAGGACGACGCGGCGGTTGCCCGCGATCTGTGCCGTCAGGTTGACCGTGTCGACGGGCGTGGTCGCGGTCCCGCCCCCTGGGGTCGTGCACGCCTCGGTGACGTCGTCGGGCTCGGTGATCACGGTGACGGGGTCAGTGGCCGTGATGGTGCCGGTGAACGTCTGGTCAGCGTGGGCCGGCGCTACGACGAACGCGACAGAGGCGACCGCAGCGGCAGCCGCCAGAGAAAGTTTCTTCATGGACCGCAGAGTAAAGGCCGAACGGCACGTCCCGGGCCGTTTCGGCCGGATCGGCTCGGTCGGTCACTCCGCACGGGCTACGGCTCGAGCGTCCCGTGCTCGGCGTCGTAGGTGTCCTCGGTCAGCTTCGTCTTCGCGAGGCTGATGACCGAGGCGATCGTGCCGCCGGGGGTGTCCCAGTACTCGGCCTCGTCCACGGCGACCCTGATGAGGACGGCGTTGGGGTCGCCGGGGCCGCCCGGCAGCCACGCCTCGGCGAAGGTGTTCCAGAGGTCGTCGAGCTTGGCACGGTCGTCGATGACCGCAGCGCGGCCCGTCATCGCCACCCAGGCATCCCGCGAGGAGAACGTCAGCGAGACGCTCGGGTCGCGTGCGATGTCGTCGACGTGGCGTGTGTCGCGGGCACTGATGAACCACAGCTCGGCCGTCGCGTCGACCTCCTGGCGCGCCATCGGCACGCTGCGCGGACCGTCGGGCCCGAACGTGGTCAACATGGCGATGGGCAGGTCCTTCATCAGCTCGATGAACCTCGTGCGATCGTCGGTCACGGCACTCCCTCTTCCTCAAAGCGTCTGGTCGCGACCGCTGGTACCCAGCGACGCGCTCGCGCATGGTCGGCGGCACCGCGGCGTACGGCGAAGCCGCCGACCTGCCCGGCGGCGCCCGTCTCCACCGGCCCCCACTGGCCCGAAGCGGGAGGCCGAATGCCCTGCCGGTTCGGGGCGCACGACCCTTCCGGCGTACGGCTGACGACGCCGACCGTAGTGACGCCGGCGTCGTGTGACGTCGGCGAGCGTCATGACGACAGGAGGCGGTGGCATGACGACCACGATGGCCACGAGTGAGGTGTCCACGCGCCCCTCCACCCGGAGCCGGGCCCTCACCTGGGCGCTCGTCCTCCTGGTGCCTGTCGCCACGGTGCCGCTTCTCATCGTCGGCGACGTGCTCACCGGCCCGGCGGTGATGAACGGCTCCGCGCGCGGCACCGCCCTGGTGATGCTGGGGGTGTCGCTCCCTGTCCTGGTCACCGGCACGCTCGCAGCGCAGCGCGGTTCGCTGATGGGCCGCGTCGCCGCGCTCGGCGCGCTCGCTCACCTCACCTACAACGCGATGTTGCTCGTCTACGCGACACCGTTCAACGCGCTCTTCCTCGTCCACGTCGCCTTGCTGGGCACGGCGCTGTGGTCGCTGGTCAGTGCGCTCGTCGACCCACTTCCGCGGCTCGAGCCGCCACCGGGCCTCCCGGTGCGCGGCATCGCCACCTTCATCCTCGTGGTGGTCGGTCTCAACGCCGCCGCCTGGCTGGCGCGCATCGTTCCCGAGCTCGGCACACACCCGCCGGCGTTCCTTGCGGGGACCGGCCTGACGACCAACCCGATCTATGTGCAGGATCTGGCCGTCTGGCTCCCGGCACTCGGGCTGGTCGGCGTGATGCTCGCCCGACGCCACCCGCTCGGAGTCGTCCTCGCCGGCGCCGGCCTCGTCTTCTGGGAGATCGAGGCCGTCACGGTGGCGGTCGACCAGTGGCTCGGCCACCGCGCAGCGCCGGCCTCGGACGTCGCCACGACGGGCGGATCGGTCCTCTTCGTCGTGGTCGCTGCGGTCACCGTGGTCCCCCTGACGCTCTGGTGGCGGGCGGTGCGCGGCGCCGCCGGTCGCCGAGGTGCCGGCCCGAGCGGCCGCGGCGGCTGACAGACTGGCGGCCGTGAGTGTCACGCCCGACGAGATCGCCGCCGCCGCGGGCCGCACCATCGCCCGTCGTACCCCGCTCGACCGCTCGGAGCGGCTCTCCGAGCGCTACGGCGTCGAGGTGCTGCTCAAGCGGGAGGACCTCCAGCTCGGCCGCTCCTACAAGGTGCGCGGTGCCTACCACCTGATGAGCTCGCTCGCCGCCGACGAGCTCGAGCGCGGCGTCGTCTGCGCCAGCGCGGGCAACCACGCCCAGGGCGTCGCCATCAGCGCCGCGCGGCTCGGTGCGCAGGCACACATCGTCGTGCCGACCAACACGCCGCGGCAGAAGCGGGAGCGCATCCTGGCCCTCGGCGGCTCCCACGTCACGCTCAGTCTCGTGGGCCGCACCTACGACGAGGCCAGTGCCGCGGCCCACGAGCTGGCCGAGCGCACGGGGGCGACGTACGTCCACCCCTTCGACGACCCCCGCACCATCACCGGCCAGGGGACGGTCGGCGTCGAGCTGGTCGAGCAGGCCGGCGCTCCGCTCGACACCGTCGTCGTGCCCGTCGGCGGCGGTGGGCTGCTCTCCGGCGTCGCCACCTGGGTGCGGCACACCTCACCACGGACGCGGATCATCGGCGTCGAGCCCGTCGGCGCCGCCAGCATGAGCGCGGCGCTGGCCGCCGGCGCCCCGGTCCGGCTCGATGAGCTCGACACGTTCGTCGACGGAGCCTCGGTCGGACTGGCCGGCGCCACGACGTACCCCCTCGTCCGTGACCTCGTCGACGACGTCGTCGCCGTCGAGGTCGGCGCGATCTGTGCC
The DNA here is from genome assembly GCF_054653495.1 of Nocardioides sp. AN3. Taxonomy (NCBI): domain Bacteria; kingdom Bacillati; phylum Actinomycetota; class Actinomycetes; order Propionibacteriales; family Nocardioidaceae; genus Nocardioides; species Nocardioides sp. AN3. Next base: position 38,268 of record NZ_BAAIGC010000039.1, on the reverse strand, counting down.
GAGATGCTGGAGCTCTACCAGGTCGACGGGATCATCGCCGAGCCCGCCGGAGCGCTCGCGACGGCCGCGCTGGAGCAGGTCGCCGACGCGGGCCTGCTGGGCGGCAGGGTCGGAGCGCTTGTCTCAGGCGGCAACAACGACGTGTCGCGGTATGCCGAGGTGATCGAGCGCGCGCTCGTGCACCAGGGGCTGCGGCACTACTTCCTCGTGAGCTTCCCGCAGGAGCCCGGCGCGCTGCGCGGCTTCCTCGACCACGTGCTGGCCGAGGGGGAGGACATCGTGGTGTTCGACTACATCAAGAAGTCCAACCGCGAGACCGGACCGGCGCTGATCGGCATCGACCTCGACCACGCCGACGGCATCGAGGGCCTGTTGGAGCGCATGACGGCGACCAGTCTCGTCATCGAGAAGATCCCCTACGACAGCCCGCTCTTCACCTTCCTGCATTGACGCGCTCGGACGCTGGGGACTCGCTCGCGAACAGCGCCGCCCCGACGACGCCCGCCTTGTTGAGCAGCGTGGCGGGAATGATCTCGGTGTCGATGTCGATCAGCGGGAGGAACTGGTCGCTGTCCTTCGACACCCCGCCGCCGACGAGGAAGAGGTCGGGGGAGAAGAGCCGCTCGAGCGTCCGGTAGTACTTCGTCAGGCGCTTCGCCCACTTCTCCCAGCTCAGCTCCTCCCGCTCGCGGGCGCTGTTGGCGGCCCGCGACTCGGCGTCGTGACCGTCGACCTCGAGGTGGCCGAGCTCGGAGTTGGGCACGAGGATGCCGTCGTTGATCAGGGCGCTGCCGATGCCCGTGCCGAGCGTCGTCACGATCACGAGGCCGCCACGGCCGGCGGCCGCCCCGTAGCGGACCTCGGCCAGACCGGCCGCGTCCGCGTCGTTGACCACGTGCACGTCGCGGCCGGTGGCCTCGGTGAAGAGCTTGTCGGCGTCGGTGCCGATCCAGGCCGGGTCGATGTTCGCCGCCGAGTGCACGACCCCGTGACGTACGACGCCCGGCACCGTCACGCCGACGGGGCCCTCGCTCGCGGGGAACTGCGCGAGGAGCTCGACGAAGATCTCAGCCACCGCCTCCGGCGTGGACTTCGCCGGCGTCTTGATCCGCACCCGCTCGGCCGCGAACTCCCCTTTCTCGAGGTCGACCGGAGCGCCCTTGATCCCCGTGCCGCCGAAGTCGATGCCGAACGCCCCAGTCGTCATGGCTCCAAAATAGGCGGCGCCACCCACACTCGCACTGTCACGCTAGGGGCGTGCCCACTCAGCTGACCGCCGCCTGCCACCTCGAGGGGCTCCGGGAGGCGATGCTCGCCTTCGTGCGGTACGCCGACCGAGCCGGCCTGTCCGCGCAGGTGCCGACCTGTCCGGGCTGGACCGTCCGCGACCTGATCGCCCACCAGGGCATGGTGCACCGCTGGGCGGCCGCCAACCTGCGCGGCGAGCGCGTCGATCCCGACACGCTGGAGCGAGCGGGCCTCGCCGACCCCGACCCGCTGGAGTGGCTGGCCGACGGCGCGATCGAGCTCGTCACGGCCTGGACCAAGGCGGCCGACGACGTGCGCACTGTCGTGTTCCTCCACGACGCTCCCGGTCCCAAGCCGTTCTGGGCCCGTCGGCAGTGCCACGAGACCACGATCCATGCCGTCGACGCGCTCTCGGCGGCACTCGGCAGGCCGCCGCGCGTCGACGAGGTCTGGATGAGCCCCGACCTCGCCGCAGACGGGGTGGACGAGCTCCTCTGCGGGTTCCTCACCCGGTCGAAGTCACGGCTGCGCACCGACCCGCCCGGCACGCTCGTCGTCGCACCGGACGACCGCGACGAGTGGTGGGAGGTCAGGATCTCCTCCCAGCCGGCGGTGAGCGGCCGGCGTACCGGCCCCGCGCCGCAGGACGCCGACTGGATCCTCACCGGCTCGGTGGTCGAGCTCTACCTGCGACTCTGGAACCGCGGGGCCGACGCCGTGGACGTCCCCGAGTGGACCGAGCTCGCCCGGGTCACCTGGTGAACGACGGCGTCTGGAGCGTTCCGGCGTCGGGCGGTTGGCCGAGCCTCTAGGGTTGACCGCCGGGGAGGTCCGGCATGGGTAGGCGTCACGGGGTGCGGCTGGTAGCCGCGATCCTCGGGCTGCTCGCGCTCGCGGCGTGCCAGGACACCGACGGATCGCCGTCCGCTGGCGCGGAGACCCACGCGTCCGGCCCCGCGACCGCAGGCTCGGCTGATCCTTCCGGGTCGTCCTCCGGGTCGTCCTCCGCCTCCGCGAGCACCCTGGCCTCCCCGATGGCGACGTCGTCCTCCGCCACCGCGGTGGCGGACCCGGCCCACGCCGTCGCGCCGCCCGGGCCGCGGTCCGGACCGCTCGTGCCGGCGGACGTGCTCGTCCTGGCCCAGGACACCATCCCGACCGCGGTCGTCGACCGGGTGCGCCACACCAAGGGCGTCACCGGCGTCGCGCAGATCTCGATGGCGAACCCGTCGGTCGAGGACCGGCTCATCAAGGTCGTCGCCGTCGACCCCGCGACGTACCGCAACTTCACGCCGCTGCTCTCGGCCGACAACCCGGCGCTCTGGGAGCGCATCGCCGGCGGGGAGGTGGCGGTCGACCCCAGCCTGCACAGGACGCTCGTCCCGAACGACGACGGCTACCTCAAGCTCGGGGCAGACGCGGACGCTCCCCGCATCCACGTCGGTGCCTGGGCGCCTCAGATCGCCGGTGCGGTCGACGCCGTCGTCAACCAGAAGTGGGGCAAGGCGCTCGGCATGAAGCCCGGCAACGCCCTCCTCGTCACGACCACCTCGACCGCACCGGACCGCGTCGTGGGCCCGATCCGCTCCCTCGTCGGCCCACGGGCGTCGGTGCAGCGGCTCGACGCCGTCGCCAAGTACGGCCTCGACCCCCAGGCCGTGCAGATGCCGGTGCTCTATGGCGCCGTCGCGCAGGCGGTCGGCGACTACACCTACTCCGTCGTGGGGGGCCGCGTGATCCCCTCGGCGACCTGGGTGCGCAGCCACATCACGACGCAGGTCGTCCCGATCCTCGGGCCCGTGACCTGCAACAAGGCCATCTTCCCGCAACTGAGGGGCGCGCTCGGCGAGGTCATCAGCCGGGGGCTGACCGGCAAGATCCACCGCAACCAGTACGCCGGCTGCTACTACCCGCGGTTCATCGCCGGCACCCAGTCGCTGTCCAACCACGCCTTCGGCCTCGCGCTCGACCTGAACGTCCCCGGCAATCAGCGGGGGACCGTCGGGCAGATGGACCGCAGCGTCGTCGCCATCTTCGAGAAGTGGGGCTTCACCTGGGGTGGCCGGTGGCACTACACCGACCCCATGCACTTCGAGATGAACAGAATCGTCCACCCGGGATGACCGAACGTCCGAGCCACACGGGTCGCTCGCTGACATAGGCTCACGATGTGAGCACACTTGACGACGCACGTCCCGGCTTCGATGAGTCCATCAGACCGCAGGACGATCTCTTCGGGCACGTCAACGGCACCTGGCTCGAGACCATCGACATTCCGGCGGACAGGTCCAGCTGGGGCCCGTTCGTGCAGCTGGTCGACGTCGCCGAGGAGCAGGTCCGCGCCATCATCGAGGAGCTGGCGGCCACCGACGCCGCACCAGGCTCCGAGGCGCAGAAGATCGGTGACCTCTTCGCGGCCTTCATGGACACCGACGCCATCGCGGCGGCCGGCCTGGCGCCGGCCCGGCCCCTGCTGGACGCCGTGGAGGGCGTCCGCGACGTGCGGGACCTCGCCGCCTTCCTCGGTGAGCTGGAGCGGATCGGCGGCCGCGGGCTGTTCGGCTCCTACGTCGACACCGACGACCGCAACTCCGACCGCTACGTCGTCAACCTGCTCCAAGGCGGCCTCGGGCTTCCCGACGAGTCCTACTACCGCGACGAGAAGTTCGCGGAGGTCCGCGAGAAGTACGTCGCCTACCTGGAGCGGCTCCTCGGCCTGGCCGGCGTGCCCGAGGCCGGCGAGAAGGCCCGCACCATCCTGGCGATCGACACCGCCCTGGCCGCCGGACACTGGGAGCGCTCGGAGACGCGCAACGTCCAGAAGACCTACAACCTGCGGACCTTCGAGGAGGTCGCCGCTCTGACGCCGTCCTTCGACTGGGACGTCTACGTCACCAACGTCTCGGCCGGTCGCACCAGCGCGGCTGAGCTGCTCTTCGAGACCACGGTGCGCCAGCCCTCGTTCTTCGAGCACCTCGAGGGCGTGCTGACCAGCACGCCGATCGAGGACTGGCGAGCCTGGCTGACCTCGCACGTGCTGCGCCTGGCGGCCCCCTACCTGACCGACGACTTCGTCGAGACGAACTTCGACTTCTACGGCCGCACCCTCAGCGGCACCCCCGAGCTGCGTGCCCGCTGGAAGCGCGCGGTCGCGCTCGTCGAGGGGGCGCTCGGGGAGGCGGTGGGGCGTGAGTACGTCGCCCGTCACTTCCCTCCGTCGTCGAAGGCGCAGATGGACGAGCTGGTCGCCAACCTGCTGGCGGCGTACCGCGTCTCCATCGCCAAGCTCGACTGGATGACCGAGGAGACCAAGCAGCGGGCCTTCGAGAAGCTCGACACCTTCCGGCCCAAGATCGCCTACCCCGAGAAGTTCCGCGACTACTCGGCGCTCTCGATCGTGCCCGGCGACCTGCTGGGGAACGTCTTCGCCACGTCGGCCTTCGAGACCGACCGCCAGCTCGGCAAGATCGGCTCGCCGGTCGACCGCGACGAGTGGTTCATGCTCCCGCAGACCGTCAACGCCTACTACAACCCGGGCACCAACGAGATCTGCTTCCCGGCCGGCATCCTGCAGAAGCCTTTCTTCAACCCCGAGGGCGAGCTCGCGGAGAACTACGGCGGCATCGGCGCGGTCATCGGCCACGAGATCGGGCACGGGTTCGACGACCAGGGCGCGCAGTTCGACGGCCTCGGCAACCTCAACGACTGGTGGACCGCCGACGACAAGGCCGCCTTCGAGCTGCGCACGAAGGCCCTCATCGAGCAGTACGACGCCTTCGAGCCCCGCGACGTGCCCGGTGAGCACGTGAACGGTGCGCTCACCGTGGGGGAGAACGTCGGCGACCTCGGGGGGCTGACCATCGCCCACACCGCCTTCCTCATCGCCAAGGAGGACGCCACCGTCCAGGAGCGACGGGCGCTGTTCACCAACTGGGCGTTCTGCTGGCGCACCAAGCGGCGCAAGGAGCAGGCTCAGCAGTTCCTCACCATCGACCCGCACAGCCCGCCGGAGTTCCGCGCCAACATCGTGCGGAACCTGGACGAGTTCCACGAGGTGTTCGCCACGATGCCCGGAGACGGGCTCTGGCTCGACCAGCCGGACCGGGTGCGGATCTGGTGAGCCGACTCGCTCCTCCTCGATAGCCATCCTCGATAGCCCCTCCTCGACGGCTGAGTGCCCACGCCCGGCCACCCTGCTCTCCCGTCCTGCTGGAGCGCCGGGTGGCCGGGGCCGTTCCTCAGCGAGCGACCGGTCTCATCGCCGGACCGGGACCGCGACGACCACCTCGTTCGAGGTGTAGTGGAAGTAGCCGCCGTGGGTGACTCGGTTGGTGCAGGTGATGAGCACCAGCCGACGGGCCATGGACTGGGCGAACAGCCCTCGGCGCAGGTGGCCCTTGCGGACCTTCGTGACCGTGGTGACCCGCCACTTGGTGGTGACGCCGTGGTCACGGGTCATGACGACGGTGCCGCGGTGCACGCCCCAGAGACGCTTGAACGCACCTGGTCGGTCGTGGTCGTCCGAGACGTGGCCGACGAGGACGCTCGTCCCTGCGACCGCGTCGAGCGATGCGCCACCGGACCACACCCCGCCGATCCCGATGTTCGCCGGGGGCGGCAGCTCTGAGCCGCGGAAGGCCGTCGGCGTCAGGGTGGTGCTCAGGCCGACCCTCGGGATCCGCACGCGGGCCGGTGCGCCCGCACGCTCGAGGGGGTCCGGGAGCGGACCGTGGCCGCCTGCGGTCACCGTCGGGTGTGCGGGCACCGGCACTCCTCGCGGGCGAACCGCGCTCGTCTCGGCTGGCAGGCCGGGACGCGTCCAGCCCGTTGCGACTGTGCTCGCCGAGGGAGCGAGTGACTCGCTGTAGGTGTAGCAGCCGGCGCGGGAGACCCGGTGGCTCCCGACGTCGTAGAAGCCGTCGCCTCGCACGCTGAACGAGCCTGAGCCCGCCACGCGCGCCCTCGCCCAGGAGAGTCCACGGCACCTGCCAGCGCGGGCCGCGATCGGGCCGAGCAGTCGCCAGCGCCCCGTCACCGTCGCGCCACCGGTCCTGGTGACCTGCACCCGGTCGACCAGGACGACGCCCGCTGTTGCGACCTGATGGTTGACCTGGGTCGACAGGGCCGGTGCCGCCTTGACGAGCGTCGTCTCTGTCGGAATGCCAGGCGACGTCCAGTCCGTGGCCGGCGAGCTCGGGCCTGCCTGGAGCCGCTCGACGTAGGTGTAGCAGCCGGAGCTGCGCACGGTGTGCCTGCCGACGCGGTAGGCGCCGTCACCGGTCGCCGTGAAGGTGCCCGAGGCGGCGGTCGGGGCCTTCGCCCATGCGGCGCCGGCGCAGGCGCCCCGCACCGGTGGGACCGGTCCGAGGAGCCTCCATTCGCCGGTGAGGTCCTCGCCACCGGTGTCGCTCACCTGGACCGTGTCCTCGAGCGTCGTCCCGATGCTGGCCACCTGATGGTTGACCTGGGTCGAGAGGCGAGGGCTGGTGGTCACCAGGTTGTCCCTCACCGTCACGGTGGAGGCGGCCGTGCTCGCGCCGGTCGCCGTCACGCAGGACACGGCGGTCATGAGGTCGTAGCCGTCGGGCGCCTTGGTCTCCTGGAAGCAGACCTGGGCGCCCAAGAAGACCGTCATCGTCGGGGTGAAGCCGTCCGCTGCGGCGCTCGTCAGCGTGCGCGGCAGCTCGGCCGACTGGGCCGTCCGGTCGCCGTTGCCGTCGATCCATCCGGTGAACTCAGCACCGCCGAGGGCGGCGCCCGTGGCCGCGTCGATCTTGCGGGCTCTCGCATAGGCCACCTGCGCCGGCGCGTACGTCGTCCTCTCCGCCGTGATCGTCCCCGACGACACCCCGACCCTCTGCGTGCTGTTGCCCGCGTCGTGCAGCCGGTAGCGGTAGTCGGCCGGCCCGCTGACGGTCATCGTCGCGCTCATTGCGCCTGGGTTCGTCTGCACCCACGTCAGCGTCGTCGGGCTGGTGCCGGTCGTCCCGGTCCAGACGGTGGAGGTCCCACCTCGGAACGTCGCGCCGTTGAGCGTCACCCTGATCGGGTGGCCCGGCACCCACTGCCCGGACGCCGACCGGACGCCGACGCCGGTGACGGTGCCCCAGCCGCCGGGCCGTCCGAAGGGGGTGGTCGCGCCTGTGTAGGTGATCTTCAGAGCATTGGTGTCATAGCCCTGCGTGCCGGCCGCGAAGGCGGCCGCCTCTGCGAGCATCCGGTCGTGCAGGGCCTTGACCGCCGAGTACGTCGACGCGGAGTCGGCCTTCATCTGACTGATCGAGTCGCGCATCGCCGACGGATACCGGTTGACGCCCAGATCCAGGCCGGTCGCCCACCACAGGGCCGCCGCATAGTGCGCGTCCGTCGTGGCACGTCCCATGTACGTCGACAGCAAGTAGCCGACACGTGGGTTGGTCCTCAGTGACGAGGCCGGCGTGCCGGGCGGCCACGGGTGGCTGGCGCCGGTGTCGAAGCAGACCCCGTAGGTGCCGTTGCCGAGCCGCGCGACACCCAGCTGCTGGCCGCGGGAGGTCACGACGCCCCGGAAGCCCGGGTCGGTGACGCGCCCGCCCAGGTTGATCACCGGCGCCGCCGCCGAGCCGGTCGACGCGAGCGTCACCGACACGACCGTCACCATGCCGCACACCGCCGCCACCGCCGCGATCACGGCCGTGAGGCGTCGCGGCCTCCAGGGCCGGCGCACCCGCCAGCCCATGCCCCGGCGATGCCGGGCAGTCTTCTCCTTCACGATGAGCCCTTTCAGTGGGGCTCCTTCTCCACGTCCGAACCGGCAAGTGAGTCCGCGGAGAGGAGCCAGTTGTCTGGCAAGATGCACGTGCCCTTTCAGTGGGTGGCGGGCCGGCGGGGTCCGAACCGGCAAAGTCGAGTGCCCTGCCGGCCCGCGTGCGCAGGTCGGCCGGGGCTGGAGGCCTCGGCCGGGCTGGTGCCACGTGCGAGCGCCCACACTGGCACGGCGCGCGCCGACGAGCTGGCCGCTCTCCACAGGGGCTGGCTCTCCACAGAGGCTGGGGACGGGCGCCTTCATCGTCGGCGTCGGCTGATAGACAGGTGGCCATGACCGTCACCACCCTTCGCGACCGCGCCGAGGAGCACCTGGGGGCTCTTGTCGGACGTCCCGACGCCGAGCTGCGGGAGGACCAGTGGTCCGCGATCTCCGCGCTTGTCGAGGAGAAGCGACGGGCGCTCGTTGTCCAGCGCACCGGATGGGGCAAGTCCGCCGTCTACTTCGTCGCCACCCTCCTGCTCCGCGAGATGGGCGCCGGCCCGACGGTGATCGTCAGCCCTCTTCTCGCGCTGATGCGCAACCAGATCGCGGCCGCGGAGCGGGCAGGCATCCGGGCGGCGACCATCAACTCCACCAACATCGAGGACTGGTCGACCATCGAGGAGGCCATCCACGCCGGCACGGTCGACGTCCTCCTGGTGAGCCCGGAGCGGCTGAACAACCCCGGCTTCCGCGACGCCGTGCTCCCGCGGCTTGCGGCCGAGTGCGGGCTGCTGGTGGTCGACGAGGCCCACTGCATCTCCGACTGGGGTCACGACTTCCGCCCCGACTACCGGCGGATCCGCACGCTCCTCGGTGACCTTCCCGCGGGGATTCCCGTGCTCGCGACGACAGCCACCGCCAACGCCCGGGTGACGGCCGATGTGGCCGAGCAGCTGGGGCAGAACGTCCTGGTGCTGCGCGGCTCGCTCGACCGGGAGACGCTGCGCCTGGGCGTCGTCCGGCTCACGACACCAGAGCAGCGACTCGCCTGGCTGGCCGAGCATCTCGCCGAGCAGCCCGGCTCCGGCATCGTCTACTGCCTGACGGTCGCTGCGACACAGGAGGTGGCGGACTACCTGCGCTCTCGTGGGCACCATGTAGCGGCGTACTCCGGCCGCACCGACACCGCCGAGCGCCAGGCGCTGGAGGAGGACCTGGCCACGGGCCGTATCAAGGCGCTCATCGCGACCAGCGCACTCGGGATGGGCTTCGACGCTCCGCTCGGCTTCGTCGTCAACCTCGGGGCGCCGTCGTCGCCCGTGTCCTACTACCAGCAGATCGGCCGCGCGGGTCGCGGCATCACCGGTCCGGCCTCCGTCGTGTTGCTGCCCGGCGTCGAGGACCGCGACATCTGGGCCTACTTCGCCTCGCTCGCCTTCCCGCGTGAGGAGCTGGTGCGACGCACGCTGGCCTCGCTCGAAGAGGCCGGCCGGCCGCTGAGCACCCAGGCCCTGGAGACGTACGTCGAGCTGAACCGCACCCGACTCGAGACGATGCTGAAGGTGCTCGACGTCGACGGGGCCGTCCGCCGCGTGCAGGGCGGCTGGGAGGCGACCGGCCAGCAATGGCTCTACGACACCGAGCGCTATGCCCGGGTCGCCCAGGCGCGTGAGCGGGAGCAGCGGGCGATGCTCGACTACCTCGGCACGTCCGAGTGCCGCATGAGGTTCCTGCGCGAGCAGCTCGACGATCCCGAGGCCGCCGACTGTGGGCGTTGCGACAACTGCGGCGGTCTCACGCTGTCGATGGAGGTGTCGGAAGCCGCCGTCGCCTCCGCTGGTGAGCGCCTCGCCAGGCCTGGTGTCGTCATCGAGCCGAAGAAGATGTGGCCGACGGGCCTCGATCGGATCGGCATCGCGCTGAAGGGGAAGATCGCGACCCCTCCCCAGGAGGGTCGCGCCATCGCCCGGCTCACCGACCTCGGTCATGGCCAAGCCCTCCGTGAGCTCTTCCGCGAGGAGACGCCCGATGGGCCCGTTCCGGTGTCCCTGGTGAAGGCCGTCATTGAGGTGCTGGGCGAGTGGCGCCCGCAGCTCGACGCGATCATCCATGTCGAGTCCGCCCGGCGGCCCACGCTCGTGGCCGACCTCGCGTCGGGGCTCTCCCGCTACCTCCGGATCCCGATTGCCGGCACCTATGCCATCGTCGACGAGACCGTCGAACCCGACCGCGGCGCGGTCAACTCCGCCCAGCGGGTCGCCGCCGTGGGCCGCCGCTTCTCCCTGCAGGCCGCCGTCGACCCCGGCGCGCGGGTGCTGCTCGTCGACGACCTGGTCGGCACCGGCTGGACCCTCACGCTCGCCGCCAAGGCGCTGCGCGAGGCCGGCGCCGACGCCGCGCTGCCATTGACGCTGGCCGTGTCCGGCTGACGTCCTACGGGGTGGCTGCTCTGGCGACCGCACCGTATGACGTCCGAGCGTCTGGGGCGGGCGCCCGGGAGCGGATGTCATGCGGGGTGGCTGCTCTGGCGACCCCCGCGCATGACGTCCCGGGACCGGGGCGGACAAGGTCATGCGGGGTGGCTGCTCTGGCGACCGCACCGTATGACGTCCCGGGGCCTGGGCTGAGAAGGTCATGCGGGGTGGCTGCTCTGGCGACCGCACCGTATGACCTCCGAGCGGGCGCACCGGCGTCAGGCAGCATCGGCGCGTGACCATCCCCGCGCCCTGAGCGCCTGCGCCACCTGGTCGAAGAAGTCGTCAGGGCAGACGCGCAGCCCGAGCACCGGGAGGCGGAGGACGATGTCTCCGTCGATGGCGATCGAGTTGTGGCGCAAGGAGTCGCCGACGACATTGGTCGCCCATGCGTGCTGGATGCCGTCGACCTCGACGACCACGCCCCACCGCTCCCAGCGGAAGTCCAGATAGTAGGAGCCGGCGGGCGTACGCCGCAGCGATTGCAGATCGGGTTCCGGCAGGCGGCGCTCACGGCACCCTCGCAAGACGTCGAGCTCATGAAGCGAGCCCACTCCGCCTGCGAGGTCGAGAAGCGTCGTCGCGAGAAGAATCCGCCGTCGGTCGCGTCGCACTCGGAGCAGCTCTCGGGTCATCTCCTCGACGCTCGCGAGCGACTGTTGGGAGGTCATCGTCAGAAGAAGAGCCGCCTGGCGGTCCGACCGCGCCCAGAGGGAAGCGCGGATCGCCGCGACCGCGTTGCGGGTGCGACGAGGACCTGGCCCGTCGGCCAGGTCGTCGGCACGCCAACGGCGGGTTTCGCGGATGTCGACACGGCTGCCCCGATGGCGCACACGGGCACCGCGTGGAACGGAGACGCGGATCAGGTCGACGTCGTAGTTCCTGAGTCCGGCGAGCAGCAGCGAGGCCTCACCGTCGATCTGGGCGCGTGGTCCTGCCTCGAACACCGCGACCCAGCAGTGCGCCTCGTGCGGAAGATCGCCGGTGAAGAGTGCCAGACAATGCACCCCGACCTTCCGCCACCGCTCGGCAGCGACCTGGGCTCTGACCTCGCCACGCGTGAAGCCCGCGGCATACGCCTGACGGCGCGTCACGATCATCGCCTGGCCGGCGCCGAGCTGTCGCAGATTCGCCAGCCGCTCGGCGCGGGTGGGCAGCGGGGTCTCGGGGTCGGCAGGTGCGCGGCTCATAGGCGCCACCCTCGCGGAGGTCGCCGGCGGACGGCCGCCGTACCGCTGTGGCCTGTGAGTTCATCGGATGGAGGGAGTCGCTGTGCGTGACGACTGGCCCGGAGCGGGCGACTGGCTGGCCCACCGCGGCGGAGATGTCATACGCGCTGGCGGCTGAGGGAACCACGGTGCATGACGTTTCCGGGCGGAGACGTCAGACGCCCTGGCGGCTGAGGGAACCAAGCCGCATGACGCTGCCCGGCGCAGACGTCAGACGCCTTGGCGGCTGAAGCAACCACGGCGCATGACGCTGCCCGGCGGAGACGTCATACGCCCTGGCTGCCGAAGCAACCAGGGCGCATGACGCTGCGGGAGGAGCTCGGTCAGTGGCTCATCACGGCGGCGGGGTCGACCGGCTTGGCCGCCTTGCTCCGGGGCAGGAAGAGCGCCGGGATGATGCAGCAGCCGACGAGCACCGCAGCGATCAGATAGACGTTGGCGAAGGCCTCGCCCATGTCGTTGTTCGCCTTCGTGAACAGCTGCTCCAAGGCGGTCGGGTCGATCCCGAGCTTGCTGGCGGCCTCCGCCAGGATGTTCGGGTCCTTGCTGCCGCCGGTCGCCGCGGTGATCTTCCCTGCGGCCGTGATCGCGTGGCTGCGGTTGAGGAACGCGGTGAGCAGCACCGAGAAGAGCGCCGTGCCGATCGAGGCGGCGACCTGCTGCGTGATGTTCATCAGCGTCGACCCTCGGGCGATGTTGTGGTCGGTCAGCGTCGCCAGGGCGGCGGAGAAGACCGGCATCATCGTCGAGCCCATGCCGAAGCCCATGATCACGAAGGAGATGAAGAAGTAGGAGTACGGCGTGTGGGCATCGGTGAAGGCCAGCATCGCCATGCCGATGGTGTCCAGCACCAGGCCGGTCAGCACGACCTTGCCGGGTCCGATCTTGTCGGCCAGCATGCCGGCGATCGGCATGGTGACCATGGCACCGAAGCCCTGCGGTGCGACCGCCCAACCGGACTTCACGGGGGAGTAGCCGCGCACCTCCTGGAAGTACAGCGTGAAGAGCAGCGAGGCTCCGAAGAACGCGATCGCGAACAGTGCCATGGTGATGACCGCGACGGTCATGTGGCGGTTCGCGAAGAGCCGCAGCTCGATCAGGGGGTGGATGTTCTGCTTGCGCAGCGCCCACGGGACGAACGCCGCGATGAGCACGAGGCCCACGAGCGAGGTGAGGACGACCTGGGTGGTCCAGATGGTGCCGTGGTCCTGCTTCGCCGCGGGGATCGAGGAGACGCCGTAGAGGAACAGCGCCAAGCCCGGAGAGAGCAGCAGCATGCCGACGAAGTCGAAGCTCTCCGACGGCGTGACATTGTCCTTGGGAAGCACCACCGCCGCGTAGATCAGCGCGGCGATGCCGATCGGCAGGTTGATGAGGAAGATCCAGTGCCACGAGGCGGCGTCGATCAGCCAGCCGCCGAGGATCGGGCCGAAGATCGGGCCGAGGAGCATCGGGATGCCGAGCACGGCCATGACGCGTCCGACCCGCTCGGGACCGGCCGCACGGGTCAGGATCGTCATGCCGAGAGGCATGAGCATCCCGCCGCCGAGGCCCTGCAGCACCCGGAAGGTCACCAGCAGCTCGAGCGAGTTGGCGGTCGCACACAGCACGGAGCCGGCGGTGAACAGGAAGATCGCCAGCATGTAGAGCCGCTTGGTGCCGAACCGGTCCGCGGCCCATCCGGTGAGCGGGATGACGGTCGCGAGGGCGAGCGTGTAGCCCGTCATCGTCCAGGCGACCTCCGCGGTGGTCGCGTCGAACTCCTGCTGGAAGGTCCGGAGCGCCACGGACACGACCGTGATGTCGAGGATCGACATGATGGCGCCGAGCACGACGACGCCTGCGACCACGAGCACGCGGCCGTCGAGCTTGTCCGACTGAGGCGCGGACGAATCCTGGGTCAGGTCTGTGGTCACCTGACGAACCCTAGAGGCGCCCACCGACAGGACCCAATTCGTTTTCGCGAACCGTCGGTGATTCTTCGAGGAAAGCGCGGTCAGGAGGCGGCGAGCTGCTCCTTGATGGCGCTGATGACCCGCTCGTCCTCAGGCTCGACCTGGGGGGAGAACCGCGCGACGACGGAGCCGTCGGCCGCGATCACGAACTTCTCGAAGTTCCACGTGATGTCGCCGTCGTTGCCCTTCTCGTCGGCGGTCCGCGTCAGCTCGGCGTAGATCTCGTGCCGTCCCTCGCCGTTCACCTCGATCTTCTCGGTGAGCGGGAAGGTGACGCCGTACGTCGACGAGCAGAACTCGGCGATCTCCTCGGCCGTGCCGGGCTCCTGGCCGCGGAACTGGTTGCACGGGAAGCCGACGACCGCGAGCCCGTCGTAGCTCTCGACCAGTCGCTCGAGACCGGCGTACTGCGGCGTCAGCCCGCACTTGCTGGCCACGTTCACGAGCAGCGCCGGCCGGCCGCCGGTGAGCTCGCCCAAGGTGGTGGGCGTGCCGTCGAGCCGGGCGATGGGGGCACTCAACAGATCCGAGGAGTCGCTCATGGCCCCGAGACTAGCGGGGCTGTCCGAACCGCCGGGTAGCGTCCCCTGCCATGAGCTTCGTGCCCCTGACCGGACCGGCGGTGCTGACCGTCGGCGTCCGGCCGCGGGACGGCTCGATCACCTTCCGCGACGAGCGCCGGACGCTCTCCTTGCCGATCGTCTCCGCGGTGCCCGTCCTCACCAAGGCGCTCGCGCGGGAGGCGACACATCCCTCGGTCGGGCTGCTCGGTGCCTCCGCCCACTTCGCGCTGCGGTTGGTCGCCGCGGGCAAGTTCGAACAGGAGGGGCAGGGCTGGGCGCCGGTCGTCGTCGGCGACGACGTGCAGCGGCTCAGGCTCCTGGCGGAGTCGAGGGCGTACGATGGCGTCGACAGCGAGGCCGCCGAGGCGCTGATCTGGTCGATGGTCGCCGCGGTCGTCGACGCGATGCCGGCCGGCTCGATGCAGGGTGCACGTCGGCGAGCCTCAGAGTCCGTCACGGCACCCCGTCCGCCGGCCAGGTCGATCTCGGAGCGACTCCAGGACCGGCTCCAGGAGCGCCTTCACCGCCACCGCGCTGCCGTCGAGCTCCCCGGTGCACCGGACGAGGTCTCGATCTCGCTGCGGGTGGAGGCCGACGAGGAGTCACTCACCGACGGCGTGCTGCGCGTGGTGCTGCAGGTGCACGACGAGAGCAACCTCCTGCATGTCGCCGACGCGTCGGCGCTGTGGCGCGACGAGCCGCGCGAGCACGGCTTCGGCCCGCGGACCCGGTCGCAGGTCGCGATGCGGCTCGCCGACGCCGCCCGGGCCTGGCCGCCGCTGCAGCGGATGCGCTTCCAGGCATCGCCGACCGAGATGGTGCTGGAGGGCGACGACATCGGCAGCCTGCTCGCCGACGGCGTGGCGGCGCTCAAGGAGATCGGCGTCGACGTGATGTGGCCGCGGGCGCTCGGGCGCGAGCTGACCGCGCGACCCGTGGTCGACGCGAGCCCGCGGCCCGGCGGAGGCCGTGAGGAGGCGCTCAACACGGGGCTGTTCGGGCTCGAGGACCTGTTCAGCTTCAGGTGGCAGCTCGCGATCGGGGACGAGCCGCTCACCGACGAGGAGATCGAGGAGCTCGCGCAAGCGGCCGCCCCGATCCTCAAGCTGCGCGGCTCGTGGACGATCGTCCATCCGAGCGTCGCGCGCAAGGCGCGGCAGCGGCTGCTGCGGAAGGCGACGCCGGCCGAGGCCCTGGGCGCGGCTCTCACGGGTGTCGCCGAGATCGACTCGACCGCCAGCGACGTCGTCGTCGGGGCGACGCTGGCCAAGCTGCGCGACCAGGTCGCCGATGTCGGGCAGGGCGAGCTCGTCGCCGTGCCGACTGAGCTGCAGGCGACCCTGCGCGACTACCAACGGCGCGGTCTCACTTGGCTCGCCGACCTGACCGGTCTGGGTCTGGGCGGCTGCCTGGCCGACGACATGGGCCTCGGCAAGACGATCACGCTCATCGCGCTGCACCTGCATCGGAGGGCGACCGGCTCAGGAGGCCCCACGCTCGTGGTGTGCCCGACCAGCCTCATGGGCAACTGGGAGGCGGAGGTCGCGCGGTTCGCGCCGGATGTGACGGTCCGCCGGCACCATGGCAGCGCCCGCGATCTCGACGACGTCGGCGACGGCATCGTCCTGACGACGTACGGGACCATGCGCCGCGACGCGCACCTCCTCGCCGAGGTGCCCTGGGACCTGGTCGTGGCCGACGAGGCGCAGCACCTGAAGAACCCGGCCAGCTCGACGGCGCGCAAGATCCGTCTCATCCCCAGCCGGGCTCGCGTGGCGCTCACGGGCACGCCGGTGGAGAACGACCTCTCCGAGCTGTGGGCGATCCTCGACTGGACGGTCCCCGGTCTGTTGGGCAGCCGCAAGGCGTTCCGCAAGGCCTGGGCCGCACCGATCGAGGCGGGCATCGAGGTGACGACGAAGCAGTTCGCCGACCTCGTCGCGCCCTTCCTGCTGCGCCGGCGCAAGACTGATCCCGGCATCGCCCCGGAGCTGCCCGCCAAGACCGAGACCGACCACCTGCTCTCGCTCACGAAGGAGCAGACGGTCCTCTATGAGGCGTATGTGCGCGACACGATGGCGCGCATCGAGCGCCTGCCCGGCGACGACCCCGCGCGGCGTGGCCTCATCCTCATGATGCTCACCGGGCTCAAGCAGATCTGCAACCACCCCGCGCAGTTCCTCAAGCACGGCGGTGAATCCGGGAGCAAGGGCCGGATCGCGGGTCGCTCGCAGAAGCTCGAGCTGCTCGACGAGGTGATCGAGACGGCGACGAGCGAGGGCGGCGCCGTGCTGGTCTTCACGCAGTACGTCGCCATGGCCCGGCTCCTCGAGAGTCACTGGGCCGCGACGGGGGTCGCGCATCAGTTCCTGCACGGGGGGACCTCCGTGCGGGAGCGTGAGCGGATGGTGGCGTCCTTCCAGGAGGGCGACGTGCCGGTGTTTCTGCTCTCGCTCAAGGCGGGCGGCACCGGCCTCAACCTCACCCGCGCCGACCATGTCGTGCACGTCGACCGGTGGTGGAACCCGGCCGTCGAGGACCAGGCCACGGACCGTGCCCACCGGATCGGTCAGACCAAGGCCGTCCAGGTCCACCGGCTGGTCATGAAGGGGACACTGGAGGAGCGGATCGCCCTGCTCCTGGATCAGAAGCGGTCGCTCGCCGAGGCGGTGCTGGGTCGCGGCGAGGCCGCACTCACCGAGCTGAGCGATGCCGAGCTGCGCGACCTCGTCAGCTTGCGACGCCCGGCATCGTGAGCACCGCGTCCGTGAGGGTCAGCCCTCGAGCGTGACCTTCTCCACCGCCAGCGCCTTGAGCGCCATGGCGGTGAGCACGCCGCGCATGTCCTCGTCGGGAAGCAGACCGCTGTGCGGCGTGGAGTTGATCAGCCCAAAAGAAGCGTGAGCCATCGCCCGCGCGGCGTCCACGCTCAGCGTGGGGTCCAGCGCGCGGAGCTGGTCGGCCCACAGGTCGACGTAGGACCGCTGGAGGGCGCGGACGCGTTCGCGCGAGTCTGCGGGGAGCGAGGACCAGTCGCGGTCCTGGACGACGATCAGCGCCCGGTGCCTCAGCGCGAAGTCGACGTGCCAGTCGACCAGGGAGGCCAGAGCAGCCCGAGGAGCCGATGCTCCGGTGACGCGGGACTGGCCCTCGGCCAGGAGCCGCTCGCTGATTGCGACGAGCATCTCAGCGAGCAGCGCCTCCTTCGAGGGGAAGTGCTTGTAGAGGGCGGGACCGCTGATCCCGCACGCCGCCCCGAGCTCAGCGACCGAGACGCCGTGGAAGCCGCGCGCCGCGAACAGCTCGGCGGCTGTGTCCAGCAGCTGCTGGCGCCGGGTCTGGGTCTCGGTCACATCCACGAGGTTAACGGCCGCTCACTGGGAGGCCGGCCCCGTCTCAGCGTCGAGCGGCCCTTGCCCTGGAGGTTAATGATCGTTAACCTGCGATGCGTGACCTCCCTCAGCGACCTCACGGCCGACCTGCGCGAGCGCCTGTCCCTCGTCCGGCAAGGTGGCAGCGAGAGTGCTCGGAAGAAGCACACCGACCGCGGCAAGCTGCTCCCTCGCGAGCGCGTGGACCGGCTGCTGGATCCGGGCAGCCCCTTCCTCGAGCTCAGCCCTCTGGCGGCGTACGGGATGTATGGCCGCGACCATGAGGACAACGCAGTGCCCAGCGCCGGCATCGTCACCGGCATCGGTCGCATCGCCGGCCGTGAGTGCGTGGTGGTGGCCAACGACGCGACGGTCAAGGGCGGCACCTACTACCCGATGACGGTCAAGAAGCACCTGCGGGCCCAGCAGGTCGCGGCGGACAACCGGCTGCCGTGCCTCTATCTGGTCGACAGCGGCGGTGCGTTCCTCCCGATGCAGGACGAGGTCTTCCCCGACCGGGAGCACTTCGGCCGGATCTTCTTCAACCAGGCCAACCTGTCGGCGCGTGGCATCCCGCAGATCGCGAGCGTGATGGGGTCCTGCACCGCCGGTGGGGCCTATGTGCCGGCGATGTCGGACGAGACCGTCATCGTCAAGGACCAGGGCACCATCTTCCTCGGCGGTCCGCCGCTCGTGAAGGCCGCCACCGGCGAGGTCGTCTCCGCCGAGGACCTCGGCGGCGGCCTGGTCCACGCCACCACGTCCGGCGTCGTCGACCACCTCGCCGCCGATGACGCCGATGCCCTGCGGATCGTGCGGGGGATCGTGGACACGCTGCCGCGGCCGGTGGGTCTCGATACGCTCGCTTGCGCTCGCTACTCGACCAACGGGGGCTCGGGCGGCTCGGCCTACTCGACCAACGGGGGCCCGGGCGGCTCGACCAACGACAGGTGGTTGCGGCCGGTCGAGGCCGAGGAGCCGTTGGAGGACCCCCAGGGCCTCTACGACATCGTGCCGACCGACACCCGGACGCCGTATGACGTGCGCGAGGTGATCCGTCGCATCGTCGACGGGAGCCGGCTGCAGGAGTTCAAGCAGCTGTACGGCGACACGCTGGTGTGTGGGTTCGCCCACGTCTACGGCTACCCGGTGGGCATCATCGCCAACAACGGGATCCTGTTCAGCGAGTCGGCGCTGAAGGGGGCGCACTTCATCGAGCTGTGCAACCAGCGAGGGATCCCGCTGGTCTTCCTGCAGAACATCAGCGGGTTCATGGTCGGCCGGGAGTATGAGAACCGTGGCATCGCCAAGGACGGCGCCAAGCTCGTGACCGCCGTCGCCTGCTCCGTGGTGCCGAAGTTCACCGTGGTCATCGGCGGATCCTTCGGAGCCGGGAACTACGGGATGTGCGGCCGCGCCTACGACCCGCGGTTCCTGTGGATGTGGCCCAACGCGCGGATCTCGGTGATGGGCGGCGAGCAGGCCGCCTCCGTGCTCGCCACGGTGGCCGGGCGCCCCGACGACGACGACTTCAAGGCGCCGATCCGCGATCAGTACGAGACTCAGGGCAGCCCCTACTACGCCACCGCCCGCCTCTGGGACGACGGCATCATCGACCCGGTCGACACCCGGCGCGTCCTCGGGATGGGGCTGGCCGCTGCTGCCAACGCCCCGATCCCGGCACCCACCTACGGAATCTTCAGGATGTGACGTCGTGATCGAGCGCCTCCTCATCGCCAACCGCGGCGAGATCGTCATCCGCGTCGTGCGGACCGCCCGAAGGCTCGGCATCGAGACCGTGGCGGTCCACACCGATGCCGACCGGTCCGGGCCGCACGTCCGCGCCGCCGACACCGCGCTCCACGTCGACTCCTACCTCGACGGCCAGCAGATCCTCGACGTGGCGCGGGAGACCGGCGCGACGGCCGTCCACCCCGGCTACGGCTTCCTCTCCGAGAACGCCGCCTTCGCTCGGGCTGTCATCGACGCCGGGCTCGTCTGGGTGGGGCCGCCACCGGAGGCCATGGAGGCGATGGCTCGCAAGGACCACGCCCGTGAGATCGCCGTCGCGGCGGGCGTGCCGGTGGTGCCGTCCTGGAGCGTCGGCGTCGGCGGCGATGCGGGTCTCGATACGCTCGCTGGCGCTCGCTCCTCGACCTCCGAGGCGGCCGGCGATGTGAGCTTCCCCGTCCTGGTGAAGGCCGCGGCCGGCGGCGGTGGCAAGGGCATGCGCGTCGTGCGCAGCGCCGCCGAGCTCGAGGCGGCCAAGGCGGCGGCCGCCCGCGAGGCCGCGAGCGCGTTCGGTGACGACACCCTGCTCATCGAGAAGTACGTCGAGCGGGGTCGCCACATCGAGGTCCAGGTCTTCGGCGACAGCCATGGCGGTGTCGTCCACTTCGGCACGCGTGACTGCAGCGCCCAGCGTCGTCACCAGAAGGTGGTGGAGGAGGCGCCGGCGCCGACCCTCACCGACGACCAGCGGGCCCTGGTGCAGGACTCCGCGGTCGCCTTGGCCAAGCAGGTCGGCTACGCCAACGCCGGCACCGTCGAGTTCCTCCTCGACGAGGCGAGCGGCGAGGCCTACTTCCTCGAGATGAACACGCGCCTTCAGGTCGAGCACCCGGTGACCGAGGAGACGATCCTCGTCAGGGGTCGGCGGCTCGACCTCGTGGAGCTGCAGCTCCGCGTCGCCGCCGGCGAGCCGCTCGGTCTGACGCAGGACGAGGTCGGCACGGACGGCCACTCGATCGAGGTGCGTGTCTACGCCGAGGACGCCTACCACGGCTACCTGCCGCAGGCGGGCAGGGCGACGGTCGTGGAGTGGCCCAGGGCCTTCGGTGTGCGCGTCGACCACGCCCTCGAGAGCGGCCAGGTGGTCAGCACGTCGTACGACCCCATGCTCGGCAAGGTGATCGTCCGGGCGGGCGACCGCGAGGCGGCGCGCCGGGGGCTGATCGCGGCGCTCGACGAGACGGTGATCCTGGGCATCACCACCAACACCGGCTTCCTCCGGCAGCTGCTCGCGACGGACCTGTTCGAGCAGGCGGCGATCCACACGGCGTGGCTCGACGCCAACCCGCTGGCTGCCCCGGACGCGAGCGCGGCGCGGCGAGCCGCCGCGTGGGCGTGGTATCGCCACCAACAGCAGGTCGGCGGCCCCTTCGCCTCCGACGGGTTCCGTCTGGGCGGTCCGGCCGCACCTCTCACGATCGAGCTCGACGAGCTGGTCGAGCTCGAAGGGCCGCCACCGCAGCCGACGCCGGCGGTCGTCAGCCCCCACGGCGTCGAGCTCGCCGATCGCGGACAGCGCTTCGTCTTCACTCGGCCGGACCCGGCCGCCGCCCATGAGACGGTGAGTGACGGCACGGTCGCCAGCCCGATGCCCGGGACGGTCCTCGACGTCCGCGTGGCCGAGGGGGACGCTGTGGAGGAAGGTCAGGTGCTGGGAGTCGTGGAGGCGATGAAGATGGAGCTGGCGCTCAAGGCGCCGTACGCCGGCACGGTGACCCGCGTCGGTGCGAGTGTCGGCGCCCAGGTCGCCCTCGGCGCGCTGCTGTTCGAGGTCGCCGCGAGCGAGCACCCCGCGACCGAGCACTCCGCGACCGAGCAGGCCGCGACGGAGGTGGCCGGCGATGAGTGACGGGCTGCCGATGCCGGTCGGGGAGCCGGGACTCCCGGAGCGGGTGACGATCTACGAGGTCGGGCCACGCGACGGCCTCCAGAACGAGAAGGGCATCGTCGACGTGGCGGTCAAGGCGGAGTTCGTGACGCGTCTGCTCGGCGCCGGACTCCCGGCCGTCGAGGCGACCAGCTTCGTGCACCCGACGTGGGTCCCACAGCTGGCCGACGCCGCCGAGCTCATGTCGACGCTCACCGGATCGCTCGGCGAGGCGGCGACGAGCCTGCCGGTGCTGGTGCCCAACGAGCGCGGCCTCGACCGCGCCCTCGAGCTCGGCCTGCGCCACGTGGCGATCTTCGGCAGCGCGACCGAGACCTTCGCGAGCAAGAACCTCAACCGCACGCTGGAGGGGCAGTTCGCGATGTTCGAGCCCGTCGTGCGCCGTGCTCGCGACGCGGGCCTCGACGTCCGTGCCTACGTCAGCATGTGCTTCGGGGACCCGTGGGAGGGTCGGGTGCCGATCGAGCAGGTCGTCGCGGTCGGGAGGCGGCTCCTCGATCTCGGCGCGAGCCAGCTCAGCCTCGGCGACACCATCGGGGTCGGCACGGCCGGCCACGTCACGGCCCTCGTGGCCGCCTTCGTCGAGGCGGGCGTCGGCACCGACCGGCTGGCACTGCACTTCCACGACACCTACGGGCAGGCCCTCGCCAATGCGTACGCCGGCCTGCGCGCCGGCGTGACGACGTTCGACGCCAGCGCCGGCGGGCTCGGCGGCTGCCCGTATGCCAAGAGTGCGACGGGCAACCTGGCGACCGAGGACCTGGTCTGGTTCCTCAACGGTCTGGGCATCGAGCACGGAGTCGATCTCGACCAGGTCGTGCAGACCAGCGCCTGGATGGCCGGCAAGCTCGGCCGCCCGAGCCCGAGCGCCGTGGTGCGCGCGCTCACGGGAGGCTGAGAACCACCCGCACCGGGCGGCATGGGAGACGCCGCAGCGGGCACACTCCTAGGCATGGGTGCACAGGTGTTCCTGCATGTCGGCGCGCCGAAGACCGGCACGACCTATCTCCAGGACCGGCTCTTCCTCAACCGGACGAGCCTGAGCCGGCACGGCATCAAGTACCCCACCGGGTTGCGTGAGGACATGTTCCTCGCCGCGGTCGATCTCACCGGGATCAAGTGGCCCGGGTTCGTCGGCATGGCCCACGGCGAGTGGGACGCTCTCGTACGCCGCACCAAGATCTCCGGCGGCACGGTGGTCCTCAGCCACGAGATCCTCGCGGTCGCCAAGCCGTCGCGGATCCGGCGGGTTGCCGAGGACCTCGGTGGCCCCGACACCGAGCTGCACGTCGTCTTCACCGCCCGCGACATCGCCCGTCAGCTCACCGCCGACTGGCAGGAGGGGCTGAAGATGTATGGCACCAAGACGTTCGCCGGCTACCTGCGCGAGACGATCGAGGGCGACCCGCGCATCTCGAAGCAGTGGTTCTGGCGGGCTCAGCACCTGCCGCGCGTGCTCAGCAACTGGGGAGCGATCGTCCCACCTGAGCGCGTCCACCTCGTCGTGCTGCCGCATCAGGGCGGCGACGTGTGGGAGATGTTCGCCGGAGTGATCGGCGCCGACCCGCGCTGGGCGCCACGCGAGACCGACCGGCGCAACGCCTCGCTCGGCGCCGGGCAGGCCGCGATGCTGCGCCGACTCAACAAGCGCCTCAAGCGTGCAGGGCTCGACCGGGAGACCCACCGCAGCCTGGTCCTCAACCCGATCGTCTACGACAGCCTGACCGAGAGCGACGGCCTGCCGATCGCGCTGCCGCCGGGCTGCTACGAGTGGGCGAGCGGCGTGGCGAAGGAGTGGGTCGAGTGGGTGGACGCCTCCGGCATCGACGTCGTCGGCGACCTCGCGGACCTGCTGCCGGCACCGCCGACCGACGAGGTCTGGATCGACCCGGACCGGCCCGGCCCAGCGGCCGTGCGCGACGCCGCGCTCGACGCGCTCGTCGGCGTCATCCTCGAGGCCGCCCAGCGACCGGACCCCGAGGCCAGGCTGACCCGGCGGGCCGTGCGGGCCGTGCGGCGGCTGGCCCGGCGCCCGAAGCGCTGAAGCTCACTGCCTTGTGAGGCCCAGCGTGACCCAGGGGTCACTCTGGGCCTCACAAGGAAGGCGACAAGGGCTCAGCGCCGGCGCCAGGGCAGCCGGCGCAGGGCGCTCTCGCGCAGCCGGCGGTAGGCCACGACCCCCGACTCGCCGGAGAGGATGTCGCGCCGCAGCCCCTCCTCGACGTCGACGAAGCGCCGGTCGATGAACTTCGTCAGGTAGAGCACCAGGCCCAGTCCGTGCTCGCCGACGTAGGACCGGAGCGCGGCGTCGCGGACGAGGGCGTCGTACTTGTCGTGCTCGGCGCCCACCGAGATGACGCTGTTGCCATCCGCTCCGGTCGCGCGGGGGCGCTGATGCCAGAACGCGAGCGGCTCGCCGTCGAGGTAGGTGAGCGCCCACTTCGCGAGAACCTGGACGTTGAACGCCCAGTCCTCGACGACCGGAAGGGTCTCGTCGTAGAGGCCGATCTCGTCGTGCACCTCGCGCCGGTAGAGGAAGCCGATCGGCACGAACCGGTTGAAGAGGAGCGAGTCGCTCAGCAGCGGGTCGTGGAGGTGACCCTGGAACATCTCCCGCCCGGTCTCGACGAAGGTGTCGCCGGACTGCTCCTCCCAGACGACCTCGATCCGGGAGACGACCCCGGGGGCCAGCGGGTGGGCGTCCAGATACGCTGCCGCGCGCTCGAGGAAGGTCGGCGCCCACCGGTCGTCGTCGTCGTGGAGCACGAGGTAGCCGGCACCGGCGCTCTGAGCCGCGCGCACGCCGGCGTTCGCGGCCGCCGCCCGGCCGAGCGAGGTCGGGTGGTCCAGCACGGTGATGCGAGCCCGGTCCTCGGCGGGCAGGGCCGCGACGGCCTTCGCCACGAGCGCCGGGTCGCCCCCGTCGTTGACCACGAACGCGTGCCACGCCGCGCGGGTCTGCGAGGTGACGCTCTCCAGCGCGCGGGCCAGGAAGAACGGACGGTCCTTGGTCCGGATCACGATGCCGACGGTCGTCACGGGGACGGATCCTACGTCCCCCTACGATGTCGGCATGGCTCGGCGGGTGCTGCTCCACATCGGGACTCCGAAGACGGCGACGACGTATCTCCAGGACGTCCTCTTCCGCAACTCCGACGTCCTGGCGAGGCACGGGGTGCACTACCCGGCTGAGCGCTTCGACGCGCACTTCCGCGCGGGGCTGGATCTCATCCGGCGCGAGTGGGGTGGGCTGGAGGACGAGGTGGTGGGCGACTGGGATGCCCTCTCGGCCACGGCACGGTCGCTGGACGGGACCGTGATCGTCAGCAACGAGATCCTCGCCGGAGCCACGGCGGAGCAGGCGGCGCGCGCCAGGGCGAGCTTCGGCGACGCCGAGGTGCACCTCGTCCTCACCGTGCGTGACCTGGCGCGGCAGATCCCGGCCGAGTGGCAGGAGACCGTCAAGCACTACAACAAGGAGACCTACGCGGAGTTCCTGCAGATCATCATGTCCCGGGAGGGTCGTAGCGCCGACCTCTTCTGGCGCGTCCAGGACGTGCCGGACATCCTCGACCGCTGGGTCGGCGACCTGCCGCCGCAGCATGTCCACCTGGTCACCGTGCCGCTCAGCGGCGCGCCGCACGACGTGCTGCTCTCGCGCCTTCTCGACGTGTTCGGCCTGGGCGAGGTGCCGCTCGCCTACGAGAGCGACCGGACCAACGCCAGCCTCGGCGTGCCCGAGACGGCGATGATCCGGCTGGTCAACGAGCGGGTCGTGCGAGGACCCGACATCGAGTATGCGCACTTCATCCGCGAGATGCTCGCCCACCGTCAGCTGGCGGACAGGACCCGCCGCGTGGGCTCGCCGCGCCTCGTGCTGCCGCCGGATCTTCAGCCGTGGGCGGACGGTGTCGTCGACGACTGGATCACCCGGCTCTCGGCGGGGGGCTACGCGGTCACCGGGGACCTCGCCGAGCTCAAGGGAGGCGTGCTGGAGGGCCATGTGGTGCCGACGTACGTCGACCCCGACGCCGCCGACCAGCGCGAGATGCTGTCCTCGGCGGTCGAGTCGATCGTGGCGCTGCTGTATGAGGGCTCGCGGTTCATGGTCGCCGAGCGCGACCTCCACCGCGAGGTCCGGCGGCTGCGCGACGAGCTCGCCGCTGAGCGGGCGATCCCGCTGGCCTCACGGATCAAGGGCCGCGTGGCCGCCCGTCTCGACGGGACGGCGCCGGGTCGGACCGCGCTCGCCGGCTACCGGCGTCTGCGCGGCAGGAGCTCGCGCGAGGCGTAGCGGCCGATCTGGAAGGTCTCCCACCCGTCGACCGTCGCACCCACGACCCCTCCGACGACCGGGATCTTGCGGGCGACGGTGGCCGCCATCCGCTTGCCGGCGACTCGGGTGATGAGCTCCGAGGTCACCTCCGCGGCGACGATGCGGTCGAGGTCCGGGTCGTGCACCGGCGCTGTCGCGATCGCCATCGGAGGCGCGGGCAGCTTCTTCCGCTTGACCTGCCGGTTCACCTTGTCCTCGCCGAGGAGCGTCACCAGGATCGCGTCCCGCACCCGCGGGTCGTCGAGGTCGTAGCCACGCAGGTGCGCGATGCCGGCCACCATGCGGCACTCGATGAGCGCCAGGCCCGCCACGTTGGCCGGCATCATGACCGCCGCGGTCACAAGGCCGCCGAGGTTGGTCGCGAAGCCGTTGGCCGAGGCGTAGGCCACGTGATTCTCGATGACCTCGCCGACCGCCAACTTGGCGTTGCCGCGCTGCTCCTCGAGCTGCTTCTCCGCGGCGTGCGCGGCAGGTGGCAGTGGCCCGACGCCCACGATCGCGCGGTGCAGAGCGGTCTGGACGACGCTGGAGGAGAGGCCCGGCGCGAGCTGGACGAGCTTCGGGGCGAGCGTCGTCCCCACCGCCGCCGCGACCTTCCGACTGGTTGAACCCGCCATGCTCCCGATCCTAGGGAGGCCTCGGTAACTTCAGACTCGTGCCCATCGAGCCGCCGCCGTCACCGTGGCTCTTCGCCGACCCGGACGACGAGAGGTACGACGACCTCGTCGGGCTCGGTGCCGACCTCGAGCCGGGCACCCTGCTGGCGGCGTACCGCCGGGGGCTCTTCCCCATGCCGGGCGACCGGCGGGCCGATCCGCTGCTCTGGTTCTCGCCGGTGCGGCGCGGCATCCTGCCCCTGAGCGGGCTGAAGGTGTCGAAGTCGCTGCGCCGCTCGGTGCGCGACTTCGTGATCCGGTTCGACACGGCCTTCGACGAGGTCGTCGCGGCCTGCGCCGACCCCAGGCGCCCGCAGGGCTGGATCGACGACCGCATCCGGACGGCGTACGCCGACCTCCACCGGCTCGGCTGGGCGCACTCGGTCGAGGCGTGGCGCGACGGCCGGCTGGCCGGGGGGCTCTACGGCGTCGCGATCGGCGGTCTCTTCGCCGGCGAGTCGATGTTCCACCGCGAGCGGGACGCCTCGAAGGTGGCGCTGGTGGGTCTGGTGGAGGCGCTGGGCGACGAGTTTGCCGACGATCGGCTGCTCGACGTCCAGTGGTCGACTCCCCACCTGGCGTCGCTGGGCGTGGTGGAGATCGACCGCGCCGACTACCTCGCCCGCCTCAGTGCCGCTCTGACGATCCCGCTGCCGGACGTGTTCCTCTGAGGCGCCGGGGTAGTTCGGGACGTTTCCCGCGGTCTACTGGCCGGTAACAGACGGAAACGTCCCGAACTACCCCCGCGGCCGCGCTCTCCGGGTCAGACCACGTGCGGGGGCTGCCCGGTCTCGCTGACCATCGGGCGCCCGGAGCCGGCCCACTCGAGCATGCCCCCGTCGAGGTTCGCGACCTCGTAGCCGTGGGCCGCGAGATACATCGTCGCCTGGGCCGACCGGCCGCCGATCTTGCAGACCACGAGCGTCTGGCCGTCCGGCACGTCGCCGACGCGGGCGGTGAGCTGGCTGAGGGGGATGTGGACGGCGCCCTCGATGTGGCCGTGCGCCCACTCGATGTCCTCACGGACGTCGAGGATGTTGAGGCCCTCGGGCAGCGGGTCGGGGATGTGGTCGACGGTGACGGTCGGGACGCTCACGGGGCCATTCCAGCACGCGGCGCCGAGGAGAGAAAACAGACGATCGGACATGTCGGACCCGCGGCGTCCGGGTACCGTCGAGTCGACCGACGCGCTGCGGCCGGGAGGGGCCTCATGACGCAGATGACCGGTGGCTACCTGGCCAGGCCAGCCCCGAGCGGGCTGGCGGACGTGCTCGACATCGTGCTCGACAAGGGCATCGTGGTCGACGCCTACGCCCAGGTGGGGCTGCTCGGCATCGAGCTGGTGACCCTCGATGCGCGCATCGTCGTGTCGAGCGTGGACACCTACCTGCGGTTCGCCGAGGCGACCAACCGGCTCGACCTGCAGGAGAACGGGCCGCCGTCGCTCCTCGACATCCTGGAGGAGGGGGTCGGAGAGGCGGTCGAGACAGTCGCGTCTACGGTCGTCGAGAAGAAGGTCGAGGCCGGCCTGGAGAAGGTCGAAGAAGTGGCCGGGTCGATCCTCCCGGGTGGCGACAAGCTCGTGGAGAAGGCGGCGGAGAAGCTCGGCGAGGTCATAGGGCCAGACGAGTCCGACGAGTGACGGCTCGCCGCTACTTCAGCAGCTTCGACATCCTCCGGTCGGCCAGCGGCTTGCCGCCGGTCTGGCAGGTGGGGCAGTACTGCAGGCTGGAGTCGGCGAAGCTCACCTCGCGCACCGTGTCGCCGCAGACCGGGCACGGCAGTCCGGTGCGGCCGTGGACGGCGAGGTGGGACTTCTTCTCGCCCTTCAGCTCACTGGCGGCCAGGCCGCGGCTGCGCTCCACCGCGTCGGTCAGGGTCGTGCGGATCGCGGTGTAGAGCACGTCGAGCTCGTCATCGCCTCCTGGGCCCAACAGCGTGTCCGCCGGCTTGAACGGCGACATCCTCGCCGCATGCAGGATCTCGTCGGAGTAGGCGTTGCCGATGCCCGCGATCGTGCCCTGGTGGCGCAGGACGCCCTTGATCTGCTTCTTGCCCTGTGCCGCGAGGATCTCGCGGAGCCGCTCGAGGGTGAAGTCCTCGGTCAGCGGATCGGGCCCGAGCGTGGCGATGCCGGGCACGTCCTGGGGGTCGTTGACGACGTAGATCGCCAGCGACTTCTTGGTGCCCGCCTCGGTGATGTCGAGGCCCGCGGGTCCGGTGCCGTCATCGTCGAGGACGATCCGCGCCGCCATCGTCGACTTGGTGCTCGGCCGTGGCGGCACCGGCGGGACCTCGTCGCGCCACCGGACCCAGCCGGCGCGGGCCAGGTGCAGCACCAGGTGGACGCCGGACGCCTCGAGGTCGAGGAACTTCCCATGGCGGCGTACGTCGTCGACCAGCGTGCCCTCGAGCGCGCTCAGCGGCGGGTCGTAGGTCTTGAGCGCGCTGAACTGCACCAGGTGGATCTTGGTGATGGCACGGTCGTGCAGCCGACCCCGCAGATCGAGGGCCAGCGCCTCCACCTCAGGCAGCTCCGGCACGCCGGCAAGTGTAGGGGGCCCATAGACGGCGATGGGCAGGTCGATCGTGCTCGATGCCGCTCGCTACCAATGTCTAGGACTGAGGCTAGAGAGACGGATACGGAGGCATCGATGCGACTCGCTAGCGAGATCTAAGGGTCAGCCTAGAAAGACCGATACGGTCCGATCATGGACCCGATCCGCAACCCGTACGCACCGGGTGCCGGCCAGCGCCCGCCTGAGCTCGCGGGCCGCGACGACCAGCTGCGTGCCTTCGACGTGGTGCTCGAGCGCGTGGCGCGGGGCCGCCCGGAGCGCTCGCTGGTCCTGACCGGCCTGCGCGGGGTCGGCAAGACGGTCCTGCTGAACGCCTGCCGGTCGGCGGCGGTCCGGAAGGGCTGGGGGACCGGCAAGCTGGAGGCTCGACCCGACCAGTCGCTGCGCCGCCCGCTCGGGAGCGCGCTCCACCAGGCCGTCCGCGAGCTCGCCCACCCCGAGGAGGACCAGGTCGAGCACGCGCTCGGCGTCATCCGGGGGTTCGTGCAGCGCGACGCCGGCACGGGGGCCCGGCTGCGCGACCAGTGGTCGCCGGGCATCGAGGCGCCCGTCGTGCGCGGGCGCGCCGACTCCGGCGACATCGAGATCGACCTCGTCGAGCTCCTGAGCGACGTCGGCGGGCTCGCCGCCGACGTCGGCAAGGGCGTCGGCGTCTTCATCGACGAGATGCAGGACCTCGGCCCCGACGACGTCTCCGCCCTGTGCGCCGCCTGCCACGAGATCAGCCAGTCCGGTCTGCCGCTCATCGTCGTGGGTGCCGGCCTGCCGCACCTGCCCGCCGTCCTGTCGGCCAGCAAGTCCTACTCGGAGCGGCTCTTCTCCTACCAGCGCATCGACCGGCTCAGCCGCGACGCCGCGGACCGTGCGTTGCAGGCTCCGGCCGAGGACGAGGAGGCGGAGTTCGACGAGGAGGCGCTCGCGGCGATGTACGACGCCACGGGCGGCTACCCGTACTTCATCCAGGCCTACGGCAAGGCCGTGTGGGACCTCGCCCCGCGCACGCCCATCACAGCGGCCGACGTGAGCGTCGCCGCGCCGGAGGCCGAACGCGAGCTCGCCGTCGGGTTCTTCGGGTCCCGCTACGAGCGGGCGACGCCGGCGGAGCGCGACTACCTGCGCGCGATGGCGGACGCCGCGACCGAGCTCGGCGACGACGCCGACGCCGTCGGCTCCGTGTCGACCTCCGACGTCGCCGCGGTCCTCGGCAAGAAGCCGCAGTCGCTGTCGCCCGCGCGTGACGCGCTGCTCAAGAAGGGGCTGATCTACTCCGGCGAGCGGGGCCGCATCGCCTTCACCGTGCCGCACTTCGGGCGGTATCTACGCAGCGTTTGAGTGCGCCTCCGCTTCGCTTCGGCGCGTGCCGCAGCGCTCGTGACCCTCGCCTTCCCTCCCTGCGCTCGGTCGTGCCTCCCTCGCTCCGGTCAGTCCAGACAAGGGCGCGCCGCGGCCTCTTCACCCATGTGATCCGTCAGGCCTTCTCGATCACGGTCCAGCCGGTCCAGCCCCGCTCGGCCAGCAGCTTGCGGAGTCGCTCGACCATCTGGTGGCCGTCGGCGAAGGAGTCGACCAGTGCGACGAAGCCCTCGTCGGAGAACTGGTTCTGGCGCGCGAGGGCGCCGTCGGCCTCGGCCTGCTCGAACATGGCGACCAGCAGGTCGGCGGTCTCTGTCAGCAGCTCCTGGCTCTCGCCGTCCTCGATCATCTGCCCGATGAGTCGGTAGAGCCGGAGGGTCCGTGGGTCGGTGAGCTGGGCGACCTTGTCCGCCATCATCTCGGGCATCGCCTCCGGCCACCGCGCAGCCATGAGGATCCAAGCGTCCCGCTCGGCGTCGACGAGGATCGCGGGCACACCCGCCGCGCGCAGCCGGTCGAGGTAGTCGACGACCTCGGAGGGGAGCGCCAAGGAGTCGCCGGCGGCGAGCTGAGCGATGAGCCGGCGGTGACGCTGCAGCTCGCGGATGTCCGCTCGCAGCCGGGCATCGATCTCGGCGATCGCGGCGGCGAACGTGTCCGCGTCGGCATCGAGGAGCTCCTGGACCCGCACGAGCGGCACACCGGCATCGCGCAGGGTGCGGATCCTGATGAGCCGGACGACCGCCGGAGCGTCGTACGTCCGGTAGCCGGAGGCGTCCCGCTCAGGCTCCGGCAGCAACCCGACCTGGTGGTAGTGCCGCACCGCGCGGATCGTGACCCCTGCGTACGACGCCAGCTGACCGATGGTGAGCACGACCTCAGCCTTCCGCGCCCGTCAAGCGATCTTGCGGTGGTAGATGGACATCGCGAGGCCGTACGCGAGGACGAGCAGGCCGACGCACCAGGCCAGGGCGGTCCACAGCTCGTGGCCGACGGCCTCGTGAGCGAACAGACCGCGGATCGTGTCGACGATCGAGGTCACCGGCTGGTGCTCGGCGAACGCGCGCACCGGGCCGGGCATGCCCTCGGTCGGCACGAACGCGCTGCTGATGAAGGGCAGGAAGATCAGCGGGTAGGCGAACCCGCTCACCCCGTCGACCGACTTCGCAGTCAGGCCCGGTATCACCGCCAGCCATGTCAGCGCGAGGGTGAAGAGGACCAGGATGCCGGCGACGACGAGCCAGTCGAGCACACCCGCGCTGGTGCGGAACCCCATGACGAGGGCGACGGCCACGACGATCGCGAGTGACGCCAGGTTGGCGACAACCGAGGTCAGCACGTGCGCCCAGAGGATCGACGAGCGCGCGATCGGCATCGAGCGGAGACGCTCGAAGATCCCGCCCTGCATGTCCATGAAGAGCCGGTAGGCCGTGTAGGAGATCCCGGATGCGACCGTGATCAGCAAGATGCCGGGCACCAGGTAGTTCACGTAGTGGTCCGAGCCGGTGTTCAGCGCTCCGCCGAACACGTAGACGAAGAGCAGCATCATCGCGAGCGGCGTGATCGCGGTGGTGATGATCGTGTCCGGGCTGCGCAGGATGTGGCGCAGGGAGCGGTTGGTCAGGACGACGGTGTCGTGGAGGAAGTGGGTGCGCATCGGTGGTCCTCACCCGCCGGTCCGGGGTGCGGCTGCGTCGATGTGGCGGTCGTGGCCGATGACGGCGAGGAAGATCTCCTCGAGGGTGGGCTTCTTCTCGACGTACTCGACGCGCGCCGGCGGAAGCAGCCGCTTGAGCTCGGCGAGGGTGCCGTCGGCGATGATCCGACCCCCGTGCAGGATCGCGATCCGGTCGGCGAGCGCCTCCGCTTCCTCGAGGTACTGCGTGGTGAGAAGCACCGTCGTGCCGCCGGCGGCGAGCTCCTTGACGGACGACCACACCTCGAGGCGGGCCTCGGGGTCGAGCCCGGTGGTCGGCTCGTCGAGGAAGATGACCGGCGGGTTCCCGATCAGGCTCATCGCGATGTCGAGGCGCCGGCGCATGCCTCCCGAGTACGTCGCAACGCGCCGGCCACCCGCCTCGGTCAGCGCGAAGCGGGCGAGCAGATCGTCCGCGACCGCGCCCGCCTCGGCGAGGTGCCGGAGCTTGCCGACGAGCACAAGGTTCTCGCGGCCCGTGAGGATCTCGTCGACGGCGGCGAACTGGCCGGTCAGGCTGATCGACTCACGGACGTGCCCGGCCTGCGTGGCGACGTCGAAGCCACCGACTGTCGCCTCACCCGCGTCGGCGCGTATGAGCGTGGACAGGATGCGGACGAGTGTGGTCTTCCCGGCCCCGTTGGAGCCAAGCAGGGCGGCCACGCTGCCCGAGCTGACCGTCAAGTCGACGCCGCGCAGGACATGCAGGTCCCCGAACGACTTCTCCACGCCTCGGACGTGGATGGCGACGGAGCGGGATGTGGTCATGACGTCCAGCGTGGAGGGTTGACGCTGCGTCAAGGTCAAGCCTCGGTTCGGTGCCACCTCCTGCCGGGATCGGAGCTGATCGGCGACAATAGGAGTCATGAGGCCGCAGGTCGTCGCACACCGCGGCGCCAGTCACGAGATCGCCGAGCACACGCTGGGGGCCTACGTCGAGGCGCTCGACGTCGGCGCCGAGGCGGTGGAGTGCGACGTCCGGCTCACCGCCGACGGACATCTGGTCTGCGTGCACGACCGCACGTTGCGGCGTACGGCGCAGACCCCGGGCGTGGTGTCGACGATGGAGCTGGCCGACCTGGCCGAGCTCGACTTCGCCAAGTGGAAGAACCCCTGGATCGACCTCGACGACGAGGCGCCCGACCGCGAGGAGGAGCTCGACCGGGTGCTCACCCTGCGCACGCTGCTGGAGACCGTGCGCGGCTACTGCGAGCGGACCGGCCGCCCCGTCGAGCTCGCGATCGAGACCAAGCATCCGACCCGCTACGGCGGGCTCGTCGAGAAGCGGCTGGTCGAGCTGCTCTCGGAGTTCGACTGGACCGGCCGGGAGGCGCCCGTGCGGGTGATGAGCTTCAGCCACACCGCCCTGCAGCGGGTGGAGCGACTCGCTCCTGGTCTCCGGTTGGTGCAGCTCATCGACCACGCGCGCAACTGGGCGATGCTCAGCCGCGTCATCGGGCCGGACTGGATCGTCGGCCCCGGAATCGAGGCGCTGCGCGACCACCCGAAGCTGGGTCCCCGGATCACCGCCGCAGGGCATGACATGCACGTGTGGACGGTCAACTCCAAGCGGGATCTGCGCCTCTGCCTCGAGCTCGGGGTCAAGGCCGTCATCACCGACCGGCCGGCCTACATGCTGGAGCTGCTCGACGGGTAGGGTCCGCGGGTGGCCAAGAAGTCCCGCAACCGCGTCGAAGCCCCCCTTCCCCTGTTCGATGGCAAGGTCGTCGGCCCGCGCGAGCCGTGCCCGTGCGGCAGCGGCAAGCGCTACAAGGCCTGCCATGGGGTGGCCGGCGCGACGACGTTCGTGAAGCGGCCCTTCGCGGGCCTGCCGAACGAGTGCGACCTCGTCGCCATGCGCGAGCTGGTCCCGGCGGCCACCGCCCCGCTGACGATCAAGGGCCATGAGGACCGCACCGTGCTGCTCGCCACGCTGCTGCCGCTGGCCGCCCCCGCGATGGCCCGCGACAGCGGGCAGGTGTGGGCCGGGCTGCAGGTCCAGCACGGGTTCGGTGACCCGTCTCGCGAGGTGGCGTCCGCGCTGCTGACCGCGCTCTCGGCCGAGGAGTCCGGGATCATCGGCATGCTCGAGGCGCCCGGGCCCGGCCCGCGGCTGCAGGACATCGTCCTCAACTCCTCCCTCGAGGTGACGGTGCACGACGGCTTCGACTTCTGGGTCGGCGACATCGAGGACCGCACCGGCCTCGAGGACGCGCTCCAGCAGGCCAACGAGGCGGCCACTCCGACGGCTCGGCTGACCGGCGTCGAGGCGGCGTACTGGACCAACGTCGGCACCAAGGAGCATCTGCGCTGGGTGATGCCTGAGCCCGAGGACGACCTCCTCACCGCACTCGCGCGGCTGCACGTCTCGCGCGCCGACGTGCTCGTGCCGGGGGCGCGATTCGTCGGGATGTTCCGAGCCCTCGGGCTGCTGGCGCCCGTCTGGGACCTGCCGGTTGGCACCGGCGCCGAGGCGCTCGAGGAGCCGGCCGCGGCGTTCAAGGCGGCGCTCGACGAGGCCCTCGCCGCCGGCCCCGACCTCAGCGCTGACGAGCGGTCCGCTCGCGCTGGCCTCGCGAACCGGCAGGTGACGATCCGCTAGCTTGCCGCCGGGTCTCGATACGGCCTCGCCCAGGGGCTCGGCCTACTCGACCAGCGACGGGTTCGGTGGTCGAGTGGCGAGCGCCAGCGAGCGTATCGAGACCCGATCGGGGCCCCTCAGCGCACCCGGCGCAGCGCGAACGGCTGCAGCCGGGAGTAGCCCTTGACCGACGTACGCCGGAGCCGGACGAGCGAGTAGCCGCCGGTCAGCACGTCGGCCGCCGCCTCGTCGACGACGACGGTGCCGGGGCGCGCGACGGAGGTGAGTCGGGACGCGATGTTCACCGTCGGCCCGAAGACGTCGCCGAGCCGGGGGACGACGTCGCCGTAGGCGAGCCCGGCGCGCACGCTCGGGAACGGGTCCTCCGGGTCCTGTCCGCGCTCGGTGACGGCGAGCGCCACCTCCGCGGCGGCGACGGGGTCGTCGCAGACGAAGAGGACGGCGTCGCCGAGCGTCTTGATGACCCGACCGCCGTGGTCGACCACGAGCAGCGCGCAGGCGTCCTCGAACCCCTCGATCCATGCCACCAGCTCCGCCTCGGTGAGCGAGCGGCTGCGAGAGGTGTAGCCGACGATGTCGACGAAGCAGACCGCCATCGCGGCGACCCCGGCCTCGGTCCCCGTCTCTGCTCCGACCTCGGTGGCGAGCAGGCGCGTGGCCGCGCTCGCCGCGTGCCGACGCCAGACATAGGACTGGAGCGCTTCGAGGTCGGGCACGACACCCGCGGCCAGCGTGGCGAGCTCGTCCACCGTGTCGCCGGGCCGCTCGAGGGCGAGCTCGGCGAGCAGGGCGGTCTGCCACTCCGCCAGCCGCGCGAAGGACCGTCCCCAGGTCCGCACCAGCGCGGCCTGCCGGTCGGGGCTCAGGATCCCGAGGCTGACGAGGTGAGCGGTCCGGCGCAGCGCCGCGACGTCCGCCTCGGTGAACGCGGCCTCGTCCTCGTCGGACAAGGGGAAGCCGAGGAGCCGCCAGAGCTCGTTGGCCAGCTCCACAGGCACGCCCGCGGCGTCGGCCACCTGCTGCTGGGTCAGCGTCGGCGCCTCTCCGAGGAGGACGGTGTCGACCAGCTCGCTGAGCGCCGCGCCGTCGTGCCCGCTCAGCTGGACCTGAACCTCTCCGCCGTGACTGTCTCCAGCGCGTCGGCGAACCGCGGCATCTCGACCGCGAGCCGTCGCATCGACTCGGCCGAGAGGTGGATGAGCTCGAGCGGACTGAGGGCGACGATGCTGGCGGTGCGCAGGGAGTTCTTCATGATCGCGGCCTCGCCGACGATGTCGCCCTCGCCGAGTTGGGCGACCTCCTGACCGTCCTTGCGGACCGACACGGTGCCCGAGAGGATGATGTAGGCCTTGTCAGCCGGGGTGTCCTCCCAGATCGGGGACCAGCCCGCGGGCAGGGTCACACGTGTGCCGGACGCGCTGATCCTCGCGATCTCCTCCGGTGTGAAGAGCGAGTAGAACGACGCGGATGTTGTCACGCGGACCCCTTGTGGACGAGCGGCAGCTACCGGGACAACGAGCGAGGTCCGCTGGGGGTACGCCGGCCACGTACGCCGCCCGCCGATGCTGCCGCCTATGCCGCCCGGAACGGGTCGGCCGGGTAGACGCCGATCACCTTCACGTCGGTGGTGAAGAACGCCAGCTCCTCGAGCGCCCGGGCGAGCGCCGGCTCGTCGGGGTGGCCGTCGACCTCGGCCAGGAACTGGGTGGCGGCGAACTCGCCCCCGACCATGTAGGACTCGAGCTTGGTCATGTTGACGCCGTTGGTGGCGAACCCCCCCAGCGCCTTGTAGAGCGCGGCGGGCAGGTTGCGGACGTTGAAGATGAACGTCGTGACGACCGGTCCGTTGCCGGCCGGCGCCTGCACGAAGTCGCGGGAGAGCACGACGAAGCGCGTGGTGTTGTGCTCCTCGTCCTCGATGTCCTCCGCGAGCACGTCGAGCCCGTAGATGCCGGCCGCCAATGGCGGGCTGATGGCCGCCATCGTCGCGTCGCCGGCCTCGACGACCTCACGTGCCGCCCCCGCGGTGTCGCCGGAGATGACGGGGGTGAAGCCGTGCTCGCGGATGATCTTGCGGCACTGCCCGAGCGCGTGGACGTGGCTGTGCACGGTGCGGATGTCGTCGATGCGCGTGCCCGACAGGCCCATCAGGTGGAACCGGATGCGCAGGAAGTGCTCGGCGACGATGTGCAGCGACGAGGTCGGCAGGAAGTGGTGGATGTCGGCGACGCGCCCGGCGATCGAGTTGTCGATCGGGATCATCGCCAGGTCGGCCTCTCCGCCCTCGACGGCCGCGAAGACGTCCTCGAACGAGGCGCACGGCACCGCCTCCGCGTCGGGGTAGTGCTGCACGCACACCTGGTGGGAGTTGGCGCCGGGCTCGCCCTGGTAGGCGATCCGCTTCACGTTCTCAGGCACTCGATGAGTCTAGGGTCGTGACCGTGCTCGCCCTCACGCTTCTCAGTCTGCTGACAGCCGTCGCCGCCCTGGTGCTCGCCGGGCTCACCTGGCGCCGTGCGCCTCACGATGCTGGTGACGGCCTGCCCCACGACGTCCGCGCCGACATCCTGGGCCTCCGGCAGGAGGTCGCGGCGCTCTCGGCCGAGTCCAAGCAGACGTTCCGGCACCTGGCGGTGGTGCGGTACGACGCCTTCGGCGACATGGGCGGACACCTGTCATGGTCCCTGGCGCTGGTGGACGACGCGGGCGACGGGGTCGTCCTCACCAGCATTCACGGCCGGTCCGACGCCCGGAGCTATGCCAAGAGCATCGGCGGGTGGACCTCCGACGCGCAGCTGTCGCCCGAGGAGGAAGAAGCGATCGCCTCCGCGCGGCCCAGGGGCTGATGCTTACTCACATGCCCCATCGAAAAGGTTGCATCTCTCTCGAACAGATGTTTGAATAAGTCTAGATCTTCGGTCGCTCCCTCGTAGGGCGGCCTCCCTCCACGTTGATCTACCCGATCTGCTGTCTGTCGTGTGATCCGTGGAGCCCTGATGACTTCTCCTGCTGTTGAGCCGCCGCGTCGGCCGGCTGTGACGCGGTCGCATCAGGTGCATCGGTTCCTGGGCCGGCTGGGTGAGGTGTTGGACGAGGTCAGTACTGACACCGTCTGGGCGTTGAGCCAGCAGGAGCTGGCCGAGTCGCTACGCGAGGCCTACGCCGTCCAGGCGCGGTTGCAGGCGTTGACGTTGCGGCTGGTCGCGCAGGCTGACCTCAACGATCTGGCCTCCCACGAGGGGGCGGTGAGCCTGCCGGCCTGGCTGCGGGTGCAGGTCCGGCTGGCCCCCGGGGAGGCGAAACGCCAGGTCAGGCTCGCGAAGGCGTTAGAGGCCCATGAGGTGACCCGGGAGGCAGTGGCGGCGGGTGGGTTCCCGGCCGCGTCGGCGGCGGTGATCACCGAGGCCGTCGACGCGCTGCCCGACGAGATCGACGCGGCGATGAAAGCACAGGCTGAGGAGTTCTTAGCTGGGGAGGCCCACCTCCACGACACCGCCGCGCTGCGCCGGCTGGCGGCGCATGTGGAGGAGGTCATCGACCCCGACGGCGCCGAG
This sequence comes from Nocardioides sp. AN3, assembly GCF_054653495.1. NCBI lineage: Bacteria > Bacillati > Actinomycetota > Actinomycetes > Propionibacteriales > Nocardioidaceae > Nocardioides > Nocardioides sp. AN3. The sequence goes on along the minus strand of NZ_BAAIGC010000039.1, from coordinate 243 downwards.
GAACGCCTGGCCGAACAGCTCGCCCGCGCCGAGGAGAAGGCCGCCCGGCAGGCGTGCTTCACCCTCGGCCACGACCAGGCCACCGCCGCCAGTCAGGGACGGTTCAAGCTGCCCCTGCTCAGCGGGATCAAGCTGGAACGGATGCTGCAAGCCCTGCTCAACCCCAACCGGCCCGACCCGATCGGATTCGAGGATCCTGAGACCGGGCGGCCCTACACCGCCGAGGAACGCCGCGGCCGGGCG